>CAYUSU010000001.1:0-3466 GCA_964447525.1 uncultured archaeon
GCTCAGGCAGCAATAGAACAGTAAATGAGAACATTCGTTTCGGGAACAGTTTAAAAGTACAGAATACAAGAATAATTCAGTTGGGTGTTTGAATGGTGAAGGTAAAAGAAGTAATGAAGAAGCATGTGGTCACGATAGGACCAGAAGTGGACATGTACACCGTCGCAAAAATACTGACGAATAACCGGATAGGTTGTGCAGTAATAATACAGAAAGATATGCCCACCGGTGTTGTTACGACAAACGACATTGTGACTCTGGTAGCAAAAAGGAAAGACCCTAAAACAATCAAAGCCGGTGATTTCTGGAAAAGCAAAAAAAGACCGTTCGAGAGTGTCACTACTGGCCAGAATATTCTGGACGTAACCAAAAAAATGATCAAAAGTGGCCTGAAGAGATTTCCTGTGGTGGACAATGGACAGCTTAAGGGGATAGTTTCAGTAAAAGAGATATTGCTGGTTTCCCCTGAACTGATAGAGATACTCTCGGAGAAACTTAAGTCGAGTGTGGAATCGGTCGTAAAACCCCATGAAATAATATCAGGGATTTGCGAGAACTGCGATGCTTATTCGGACGAGTTGATCAACAGCGATGGAAGATGGATCTGCCCGGACTGCGGTGAAAACTAGCAACCAAATGGATCAGGATCCTGTTCGCTTAGCCAGTTATCAGGTCCATCTCCATTTGATATTCTTTTTATGGTTTTATTTTTGTTAGCAAAGATGTCCCATCCATCCGTGTAATTTTCCCATGAAACGAAATCTATCAGTTCGCCCAGAGAATTATTCAATAACAAATAGTCTCCTTCATCGTTCAACCCCTGACCGCCAAAACCATCCATATCCGGAGAGCAATTAAACATCTCAGCGAAACCAGATGCATTTTTTGCAATTATAATATGTGACCCCTGGCCGATAAATGAACCATCAGGGAAACTCCAAATACAATTATTATCTGATATTTTCCATCCGGTAAGATTTACCGTTTCATCCGTGGGATTGCAAATTTCCATCCATTCTTTCTTTGATTCCGGTGTGGGGACGTCATATCCTACTTCTGTAAACATGACATGAAGTGAAATGTTCGTATCGCCCACTTTGTTTTCACAATCCTCGATACATGATGTGGAATTTTCCCCTTCTTCACAAACACCATTCCCGCAACACGGGATGATGTGATCATTGTAACATCCCCCTTCGTTGTGGTTATAACCATCCTCAGTACAATTATTGTCGTCGTCACAATCAGGGCAGTCGCTCGAATTTCCGTATTCCCCTTCTTCGCATATTCCGTTTCCGTCGCAATCCGTCATTTCGATGCAAACACATCCACTAACATTCAGATATTTGCAAATTCCGCATTCAATATCGCAGGAAAAACATTCCCTGCTTTCGTTGGGCTTGTTGTTTTCGCTCCCGCAGGAATTAAGATCAGTACACTCCCTTTCTTCCATTCCTTCCGTGCAGTCATTCCATTCAGAACATACCCAGGTCTCTTCGCATTCTGTGATTTCATGGCCGGTGCAGTCCGGTTCGCAATCCGTGCAGTCATCATTTATTACGGAATTGCAGCATACCGAGATGTAACCGTCTTCACATGTTTTTTCAGAATCCTTGCAGTATATCTGACCGCAATTTGCCGGTGTTGCGGTCTTGTTGTTTAACCAATCTGATGGCGAATCGGTGTTATTGAAATTTTCCCTCTTTATAGTTCTACCTTCTTCTGCGAACAGACCCCATCCTTCTAAATGGTTTTTCCATGACACGATGTCAATTGTGTTTCCTCCCCTGTCCTTCATAATAAGAATATCACCGTCGTTGTTCATTGTTCTGGAGAAGCCAGACACATCTGGTTGACATCCGTACTCTTCATAAAAACCATCGGAATCCCTTGCAACCACGAGGTAATTTTTGGATTCCAGTTTTGCACCTTCCGGGAATTCCCATCTGTAATCGTTATCCGAGACGGAATATCCGGTAAGATCGAAAACAAGGTCGGTGGGGTTGTAAATCTCGAACCATTCCTTGTCGTTCTCCGGCTTTTTCGCGTCATACAATACTTCAGTGAACATGATCAAGTCAGGACAATCAATAGTGCATGAATCAAGCGTCTCTTCAACTTCGCATACACCATTACCGCAACAATTTATCATTTCCGTGCAGGAACAAACTTCTTTATCTAATCTTTTACAATCCCCGCATTCCATTGTGCATGGTTCTTCTTCAATGATTTCCTTTGTCACGATAATTTTGGGGGAATCTTTGGAAGCATTTTCTGCCGGTATGGTCTCAATCACGTTTGTTTGATGCGCTTCTTCGTAACTCTCGTCAAAATTAATATCGGAAAGGTTAGGACCTGCTTCCGCGAACCTGCCGGTCTGCGTCACGCAACCTGTGATTATGACAAGAAAAAGCAATGATATGATTATCAGCAACCCCCGTGACATACAACAACCCCCTTTAAATATTAATTGCAAATTAAATAATTATGGGCCCGTAGCTCAGCTGGAAACAGCGAATGAAATTGATTTCATCAATTTCTGTCTGTAATAGAGCGATAGCCTCCTAACATTTAAGGTGGAAAGCTATAGGCCGGGGGTTCGAATAGCGCAAGAAGTGGGTTTTATCCAATTCCTTCGAAAATCCCCCCGGGTCCGTACGTTAAAAATAAAAAACTCCCATCTAAATTTAAAACGGTAATATGACAAGAGTTATTGCAATTTCTTCAGGGAAGGGTGGGGTCGGTAAAACAACCGTTGTTTCAAACCTGGCGACATCACTCGCAAAAATGGGGCATTCCGTGGTGGCGATAGATTCGAACCTCACGACGTCCAACCTTGGTCTCCATCTGGGGATACATCTTTACCCTACAACGCTTCACGATGTTCTTGAGGGGAAGGCTAATCTGAAGGATGCCATATACTTACACAATTCCGGCTTCAGGATAATACCCGCTGATATTTCCCTGAGGAAGATGAAAGACGTCAAGTCCCACGAATACATGGAGATATTTGATAAACTCATGAGCAGTTCTGATTTTATCCTCGTTGACTGTGCCGCGGGGCTCGGTAAAGAGGCAGTCACTGCAATACGCGCGGCGGACGAAATGATTATAGTTACTAATCCGGAACTTCCCGCAGTGACAGAAGCACTCAAATTGAGTTTCGTCGCGAACAAGAACGAGACGCGCAACCTTGGAATAGTCATTAACAGGGTAAAGAATGAATCCCACGAACTCCCTGCCAGATATATCGAGGATATGCTTAACGTTCCGGTTCTGGGTAAGGTGCCTGAGGACAAAGAGGTTAGAAAATCGATCGCCATGAAGCAGCCGATAGTTTTGTATTCCCCCAAATCGCCTGCCGCCCAGCACCTGAAATCGGTAGCTGCAACAATAACCGGTGAAAAATATGAACCAAAAGTTTCTGTGAGTTATCGTCTTTTCTCATGGTTAAGATGATTTCTTG
>CAYUSU010000001.1:3566-15155 GCA_964447525.1 uncultured archaeon
GGTACCTCAATTCCCCAGTTGCTCAGAACCTGCGGGTGGACTTCTCCTATGTATGCGATTCCCTTACCCTTTGAATAAACCCTCCCGGTCCTTCCTGAAATGAAAGAAGGATGATCCCTTTCCCTGATCTCGTATTCTATTCCCAGGTAATCCATGAGAAAGTCGAATACCTGCTTCGCTTCAGTGAATCCAACGTCTTTTCCCGCGAGACCCCATGTCAGCCTGGTCGGGTTCGAACTCATGGTTTCTTTTTTACTGTCGGGTATGATGACTTCCCCTATCTCGAATATTTGTTGTGGATATTCCTTCTTCTTGTTTTTGCTAAAGAATTCCATGAGGGATGGAAATAACCATGATCTGAAGACGCACCAGTTATCAGAAACTGGGTTGTCCACCTCAACCACATTCATATTATTTAGTTCCATCCGTCTGACGAGATTTTCTTTGTTGGTGAGATAATATGATAATATTTCCTGTGAACCGGTTCCTGTCATGAGGTTCCTTATCCCGGAGGAGAAAACATTCATTTCAGTCTGTGAACCGATTGTCGGTATTTTAGGGGTGAGCGGTTCTATATTGTTATATCCGTATCTCATTATTATGTCTTCCACCACATCTGCAGGATGCATTATATCCTGCCTGTATGAAGGGTATTCAACACATACATTATTCCCAGAAATATTGGCATTAAATCTGGCCTTTGAAAGAAGATTTTTTATTTTTTCTTTTTTCAAATCTAGTCCTGACCTCTTTTTTATGTAGTCCTGACCGACCACAATCTTCCCGTTTTCCATTGATGGGGTAACGATGGTCTTATCCGGGAATACCACTTCAACGCTTTCGACGATCCCGCCTCGGTCAGCCATCGCCGAGACCATTATATCAAGCACCGGAAGCTGGAATTTCATCTCGAAACCGGAACATTCTATGAACACGTCCCTGGTTTCTTGTGTTACCTTTCCCGTGTAATTCGAATTGATTATCGGCGGCATGGAAAGAACGTTTTTGTCGGCATCTATGAAAACCGGATATTTGTCCAGACCTTCCAGAAGATGTCCGTATTCCTTCCCTTTCGGATGCTGAAGAAGTATCTGTTTAAGATTTAACTCCTTTTTGAAATCAAGAGGAACGAATTTTATTTCCTCTGGAGCGAATGCTTTGAACGTTATCGGGGATTTTATTTTGTGTAGGTCGTATATACCCAGTGCAACTTCCTTCCTTTTTCTCCCGAAAGTTTCGCAAACCTTCTCCTGCAATTGGATCATTTGAAGAAGTGTTTCTTCGTCTATCTTTAGATTTCTTACAACCGCGCAGACTGTTAGTGGTCTGATATTTTTCAGATTATTGTCTACTATCACTTTCAACCCGGATTTTTTGATATTGTATTTTGGCACACCCCTTTCTCCAGAGACTTCTGTTTTTATCTCCCTGGCGATTCCTTCGGTCGACCAGAGATCAGGGCGATTGGTATCGGCGATCTCAATCTTTATTCTGTCCCCCTCAACGTTTTCTATCTCTCCCTTCACGTATTCCAGGTATTTCTCAAGATCATTTACCGATATATTCTTTCCCAACAAATTTTGCAGGTCTTTCATTGATATCTCGATAGTAGGCATCAGAAAACCCCCCTTGATGATCTGAGGAAACTTAGGTCTTTGGTGAAAAGTTCCCTTATATCCTTTACACCGAGTTTCATCATTGCGAGTCGGTCTATCCCGAAACCCCATGCTATGACAGGTTCCTTTACACCGAGAGGTTCGCTGAGTTCCGGTCTGAATATGCCGGCACCCGCGAGTTCCATCCAGCCGATTTCCGGATGTTTTGCCGATATCTGGACAGAAGGTTCAGTGAACGGGAAGTAATCGGGCAGGAATTTCACCTTATCTATCCCGGTCATTTCAAAAACGAATTCTTTCAATAGACCGAGCAGATGTCGGAAGTTTAGCGAATCTCCAACCACGAATCCCCCTAACTGATTAAATTCGACGCCGTGGTTGCTGTCTATCACATCCGGCCTGAAACATCTGACCAGCGAGAAATATTTTCCGGGTATCTCTATGTTTTTTGAAAGATACCTGGGAGATATTGCGGTATCATGAGCTCTTGCGACAAGCTGGCTGGCAGTCTTCTCGTTCCATTCGTATTCCCACCCTCTCGATCCGGTCTTCCCCCCGTTTTCATGCGCTTCCTTTACCATTTTCACCACTTCGTCTTTCGGAAGCTTACCATATCGGGTGTTCTTTATTTTATAGCTTGCACTCCAGTCCCTTGCCGGGTGGTTCTGTGGCTGGAAAAGTGCGTCAAAATTGAAAAATTCCAGTTCAATGACAGGTCCTTCCATCTCCTTAAAACCCATCTCTACCAGTTTGCTTCTGGCATTTTCAATGAACTGGTTGTATGGCTGCTTTTTGCCCGCAAATATTTTTGGAACGTTTATCCGAACGTCATATCTTCTGAATTTCTTCCCTTTCCAAGAACCATCCTTTATAATTTTTGGTGTGAGTCTCTCTATCATCGATTTGGAGTCCTTCATTTTTCTGAATTCTGAAATAAGTTTTTTACCTTCATCTGTGGAATTCCAGTACTTCAGTTTTTCCACATCCATTTTAATGACCTTTTTCCTTTTCATCAAATTTGCCAATATTGTTTTTTCTTCAGCACTTACAGAAGATAATTCTAAAGGAAGTTTCGAAAGGAATTCTTCTTCCGGGAATCCCTTCCTGAGAAGTTCCTCTCTTTCGGATGTTGGTTCTATCTTTTTACCAATTATCGAGATCGCATATTTACCTTTCAATAAACCTATGCATTTTACCATTTCGTTGTCATCCAGTCCCGTTTTTTTCTTCAAAACATCATATTCCATTTCTTTGTCAAGTACATCCAAAAATCTCTTTTCCGGAAGGCCGGATTTAAGATATTCCTCACCGTTAGAATCCAGATGTATGACTTCTCTTGAAACAGAATTTATCTTTAATAATTTCCTGTTCTCCAGCCATTGAAGGGCACGCATGGCTTCAACTTCCTTAAGCCCTGTTTTTTTTGCGAGTTCCTTCAGTTCCAGTTTTTCCCCGATGAAAGGGAGTATCTTTCTCTCCAATGGATGGAGTGAATCAAGAAGCATTGCAGTATCCATAAATCTATATAAAAGTTAATAAATTAAAAAGATTTGTGAGGGTTCTTTATGGATACTAACAAATACAACGAGATTTTTTATTCTGACATATTCGGAAAGAAGTCGGAAAAATACTACAACATACAGAAGAAAAAAATAGAGATAATAATGGAAATGTTCGATAATCACCCGAAAGGAAGGATACTGGATGTCGGGTGCGGAGACGGCCTGATATCTTCAATGCTTGCGAAAAAAACAAAGGCGAAGGCTTACGGCGTAGACATAAGCAAAAATTCAATAGAGACTGCGAAAATGAAGGGTGTCGAGGCGAAGGTGGTAAACATCGATAAAGAGGGAATTCCTTTCCCCCGGGAATATTTCGACGGTGTGCTTTGCGGTGATATCATTGAACACATTTACGATACGGAGGGACTTATAGAGAATGTATGGAAGATTCTCAAACCGAAAGGTTACGTAGTTATCTCGACTCCCAATATCGCTTCATGGTACAACAGATTTTTCCTTATGATGGGGCTCATGCCCACATGGATAGAATCTTCCTCGAAAACATTCACCGGAAATCCCTTCATAAAGGAGGGAGTTGGTCATATACATGCTTTCACGAAAAGATCGCTCACGGAGCTTTTGCGATTGAAGGGTTTCCAAATAATAAAAGTGAAAGGCAGTCCTGTGATGGGTGACGGAACGAGATCAAAGGCGAAAGAAATGGTATGGAACAAGGTCGATTCTGCCATATCAAGGATTACGAGCTGGTCCTCGACCATAGTGGTGAAGGCCAGAAAGAAATAGATTGACCGATGGCAAGTTTTGACCAAAACCGTCTTAAGAAAGAATAAATAGGACATAAGACAAAAATTATTCTGTGGTGCCGGGATGATCAGGAAAATAATGTTTAACAGCATAACAATAAGCCTTCCTAAGAATATTATACAGTTCCTTCTGGGTGTTATTCTTTACTGGTTTATTATCGGGGTTCCTGATACCTATACTGCGCTTCTGGCCATGTCAGGGTTTGTCGTAACATATTCCTGCGTTTACCTTTTCAACGATATTTTCGATTACAAGGAAGACATGGGTGACAAAGAAAAAATGAAGTGGAAACCGATTGCCAGCGGGCATCTCAAAGTTGAACATGCAAAAGGACTGGCAGTGACATTCGCTTTCGTGGGACTATTTATCTCCATTTTAGTTAACGAATGGTTTTTTGCCATGATGGTAACCATGCTTTTCCTCAATATGCTGCACTCGTCCCCTCTGACTAAATTCAAAAAGGGCATTTACAAAACAACGTTCAACATGACAGTGATAGAATTTCTGAAATATTCATGCGGGTGGTTTGCTTTCACGACAAACATATCAAAGTTCCCGTTCTGGCTCATACTGGCGTTCTCGGTAGTTTACACCACAAGCTACATAATATACAAATTCAAGTTCAAAGGCAAGGTAATAAAGGAAAACAAAAAACTGTTCTGGGGACTCGGAATTCTGGGTGTGGTATCCTACATGGTTTCACTTGTGTATTACGTATTCCCGCTTACACTCATATTCCTCATATTGGTTCCAGTAGTTGTGTTGTTGATATTCAAATACATGAACGTGGAGGTCCACCGGATAAGCAACATGATAATGATAGAATACATACTCCTCCCTTTGGTAATAATTTGTTTTGTTATATTGACCATACCGGCGGTAGGCAACGCAAACGACCAGATCGCTGACGGCCTAACAAACATGTCCGACAGAATAACGGATACGATAGCGGACAGGATTCCCGATACCGTCATAAAACCGATAGAAAACCTTTCAGGTGAACTGGAAAGGTACGAGACGCTGGAAGATGTCGTGAATAAGGTAAACGAGACGATATCCAATATTACTAATCCAATTATATGATTCTGTATCTTCTGAGTGAAGTTTTAAGATGAGGTTTCAACCCGGAACATTTACCGAATACCCGGGTTTTCCCGTTCTTTATTGCATCGAGAATATCATTTTTATTCCTGCCCGAATCTATCATTGTCCATGCATTTCCGAATTCCTCTAAAAAATGGGCATCGGAACCCGCGACCATTGGAATATCGTTTTTTTCCGCGAATGATACGTTTTTTTTGTTGAAACTAGAAAGCATTGTTCTGGAATTAAAGCCTTCGACAGCATCTAAATAATTTAATATTTCATTGGACGAGTTTCCCAGACCTTTTCTGAATCTGTCGAAAGGATGTGGAAGGATTATGAAGCCGCCCTGCTTCCTAACAAGTTTGCATGCCTCCACGGGATTGAGCTTCTTCGGTATTTCTTTATTTATCCCCAGTGCTATTATCTCCCCGCCTTTCACACGTATCTCTTCCCCCCTGAAAAGAATGAGATTCTTATACGATCTCTCGGCTTCCTTCTCAACTTCGCTGAAGCCTCCGAAGGTGTTGTGATCTGTTACGGCAATTACGTCCATCCCGATTGCTTTCGCTTTCAATACAAGATCTCTTGGTTTTATGTTCGCGTCCCTCGAATGATACGTGTGGACGTGGAAGTCTGCCTTTAACATAAAATTATTCTTCTCCGGAAAACTAATAAATCAAACTAATGATTTAAATATAACAGGTAAATCATTTACCATAAAGTGATCTTATGGACAAATACAAAGAAATAGTCGAGTTTGCAGACAGGAGGGCGTTGTTTTTTCAGACAGCAGAAATACATTCAGCCCTTTCCGGATTCTGGGATTTCGGTCCGATAGGTACGTCCCTCAGAAGAAAAATAACTGACCTATGGAGAAAGGAGATCGTGAAAAAAATCGATTCCGTTGAAATCGAGGGATGCGTTATTCTTCCCAAACAGAATTTCGAGGCTTCCGGTCATCTTAAAAACTTCGTGGATCCTCTGGTACAATGCAAGAAATGTCACAAAATATTCAGGGCAGACAAGTTAATAGAAACGGAGACAAGCAACGAGGTCCCTGAGGCGGCGGAAGCGAAAGAATTCGACAAGATGATAACGAGCAACAAGATAAAATGCCCGTCATGTAGCGGAGAACTCGGAAATGTAAAGAAATTCAACATGATGATAGGCCTTTCTGTGGGGCCGGTTTCCAAAGAATATAATGCATTCCTGCGTCCAGAGACCTGCCAGAACATATTCACATGCTTCCAGAAAATATATAAGAGTTCCAGGGTTTCTTTGCCGTTAGGGATTTCTCAGACAGGTAAGGCATTCCGGAACGAGATATCCCCAAGACAGACGCTTGTCCGTCTGAGAGAACTTACACAAATGGAAACCGAGGTTTTCTTCAACCCAAAAAAAATAAACAACGTCGATGAGTGGGATGAATACAAAAATTACAAGCTTCGCCTGAAGCTCCTTAAGGAAAAGGATACCAAATCATTTTCTTGCGATGAGGCGGTGAAAAAGAAATTGGTATCCGGGAAGCTGATCGCATATTACCTCGCAATCACACAGAAATTCTTTGAAAAATGCGGTTTTGACCCGAAGAATTTCCGTTTCAGGGAACTGGAAGACAAGGCCAAGGCATTCTATTCAAAGGAGACCTGGGATTTCGAGGTGAACAGCGAGGTAGGATGGCTGGAGCTCGTGGCGAATAATTACAGGACTGATTATGATCTTAGTTCCCATCAGAAGGTTTCCGGTGTTGATCTTTCCGTTGTAGAGGACGATGAGAAATTCATACCACACGTTTGGGAAATATCTATGGGTCTCGATAGGATATTCTTTTATGTGCTCGAAAACTCCTTCGCAACAAGAGACAACAAACCGATATTCAAGTTTCCTTATTATCTTAATCCGTTGCATGTGGTTGTTCTTCCTCTCGTCAGGAAGGACGGTCTCAACAAGAAAGCAAGAGATATCGCCGAAACTTTGAAAGAAAACTTTGATATTAAATACGACGAAAAGAGTTCGATAGGAAAGAGATACGTCATATACGATCAGCTTGGGGTCCCGCTTGCCGTTACCATAGATTATGACACGATGGAAGACGATACTGTCACCCTGCGGGACAGGGATACGCAGAAACAGGTCAGGATCGGTATTGACGACATTCCGGGCGCAGTGAAAAAATTCTTTGATGGGGAAAAAATAGAGAATCTCGGAAAACCCGCAAAATAAATCATTTCATTTTAGCATTTGATCTGGATTTTCCCATCTGTTTGCTTATTTCCTTTTCGATCTTACCGAGAAATTCCTTAACTGCCTTCGTGGCGTCCCATTCGTGATCGTTTGCGTAGAAACTGCCCTTCCCGGTCTCTATCCTGCCGTGAACGGAATACTTCACTCGTTCACCGCCCTTTTCGTGTTTTGTCACGTTTATCGCGACATAGTTCACCGGGACTTTCTTCAGAATCTTTCCCACGGAATTGTTTATCATCTCATTTATCTTTCCTTGTATGAATTTGTCCTCGTCGTGGAGCCCGTTCACCCTTATGTATACGGTTTCCATTGATCTTCCTACGAGCTTGAATATGTCTTTTGGAGTTATGATGCCCATCATCTTTCCGTTCTTTTCCACGACAACGGTTCGGATGTTCTTCTTGGAGATGGAATTAACTATATTTTTGGAGTTCTCCTCTGGTCCCACCCGGATGAAATCGGTATTCATGAATGTTGATACCAATATTTTTCCCGTATTTATCTTTTCCCCGGATTTCTCTCCCTTGCTTACCCTGTGACTTTCCATTACCGCCTTTAGCAGGGATATGGAGTCTATTATTCCTAGTGTTCTGGAGTTACTGTCCAGAACCGGTATTCTTGAAATCGAATAATCCTTCATTATCGATACAGCGGTTGACAGACTGTCGTCCTCACTAACACAATACGGAAAAACCATGAGATTTTTTGCCTTCTTCCCTGAAAAGACTTCATCTTTTATGAATTTCAGAAGGCTGGCCTTCCTTACAATGTAAATGTCGTTGTCGTGTTTAACGGGAACCGACTTCATATCATTTATGATAACGTAATTGATCAAGTCCGATACAGGACTGTCCACGGAAAACGGTGTGATTTTACGAATGAAATATGATATGCTGACCTTGGACGGGTCGTTTATTCTCCTTTTTGATATATCGTCCGCGGTCACTATGCCGATGAAATCCTTGTCAGAAACAATGACTTCGTTTTCGCTTTCCTTTATCATTCTCGAAGCTACCCGAGAAAGACTGTCGTCTGGCTTTACCTTTAATGCTGGCTCCAAAACACCCTTTAGTTCCATCGTATCATAAACCGGACTTTTTTATTTTTTGCATCTCTTTCGTTATATAACCAGCCACCACGTTTCGTACTTTTTTAGATTTTATGTCCTTCATGGTCGCCAATGCTTCTTTGTTTTTGTCAAAGTCAATACTAAATTTTTTGCCATGCTTCTCTATTACTTCGTTTCCAAGGTTTTTTATCGCAACCTGTTTTATCCTTCCCATAAACATCACTCGTTTTTCATAGAAGCAGGTACAACCTGCTTCAATCCTTATATTCATTATTATGCGAACGTATTTAAAATAATCTGATCTGGAACTGGCTCAGAAACGAGAAAATCGTGTAACCTATGGTTATCAGCATCAATGAGTGTTTGAAACCTGCCACCAAGGAACCTTCTGCCATCTTGCCTGTCGCCAGCCCGGCGAAGAACCCCTGTACTATTATGAAATTTATGAAAGTCTGAGCGAATAATTCCGGTGGTATCTCAGCCCCGGTATCTGATACATCGGTTCCTGTAGTTGAAGGAAGCGCGGGGAGAAGGAACGTCTGGAGTATTACCAAAATGAAAATGAAAACGAAGAATATCAGATAGGACGTCACAAGCTGGCTCTGGACCGAAGCGGATCTCTCTTGTTTAATCTTGTTTATTTCTATGAGGGATCTCCCGATCGCTCGAAGCGTATCGGATAGCTTCCCACCGACCTTATATGTTTCTATTATCGTGGAAACGCTCCTTCTTATCGGTGTTGATTTGGATTTTTCCGCAAACAGGACGAGCGCTTTTTCGAAGGGGATGCCCCAGTCAACCTTCGTTGATATTTCCCTACGTACGGGGTAAGAGAACTGTAATCCCTCTTAGCGGAATGTTTAAGCGCTATTGGTAATGTCATTCCGCTGTCTATCGATTCCGTCAGATCGGTAACGAAAAGAATGAACTCGCTTTCCATCTCTTTGTTGATTTTGTATTTTGAATAATAAATCAGGAATGGGGGTACTATTGCTATCAAAGCTCCTGCTATGTTGAAAAAAGGTGTAAATATTGGAATTATTTCGGAAAAAACAAAGATATTCAGGAGAAGTATTGATGCACCTATCACTACGAAAAACACTTCCGTTATTATGTTCTCGTATTTCTTCGTTAGTTCTAGCATCTATATCCCCGGGTATGTCATCTGGAGGAAAGCTATGTAACCTATGTTAAATATCGGCAAAACGACGAAGGTCATTAGCACGATAATTTGCGGTATTTCCATGCCAAGTACCTGTCCTCCTATTATAAGCATGGTTGCCAGCAGTGCGATCATCATAAGCGGAGCTGCAACAAGAAGTGCGGTGTAAATGTCCGCGTACGTGGAAAGTGTCTTCAGGTATTTTTCCCTCTTGATCCTGTATTCGAAAAGCGCTTTGTCTGACATCTCTTTTAGGTATTCTATCAGATTACCCCCTCCTTCAATGGTGGAAACCACCCCAAGGAGAAGTTCCCTGAAATTATTGGAGGGGGTTCTTTCTCCAACGCTTTTTATTGCATCGACTGAGCTCATCCCGAATGTTTTTATGTTTCTCATTATCATCTTCGATTCGTTAGCCACTTCACCGTATTCCTTGAAGCCTGTCAGGAGTTCGAACATGAATTCCGGTGGTATTCCCGAAGAAGCGATAGCGGCCATATGAGTGGTTGCGAAGGGAAGATTGTTGTTTATGGATTTTTCTATGGTCTTTTCCTTTTGCGTCGGATAAACGTAAAAAAGAATGAATGTTATCGATGCTACCATTATCGGGAAGAAAACAACAGAAAATATGTATATGACAAGGTTTATTTTGAAAAAAACCGTGAAAAATACATACAACGCCAAGAAGGAAGCAATAAAGGATATGACCGTTGAGAGCAGAATCATGCATACCCATGTCTTAAGAAGGATTCTCATTCTGGATTTTTTCATGTGGGTTTCCATGGGTTTGAAATTTTTGATGTTATTTTCAACGATCCCGTCGAAAAGGAATAGTGCCGTTTTCTTGTATAATGATAACATGATTAAATATTAGCGCCTTTCATAAATAAAATTCAAAAATGCCACGAGGGGCATTTAAATAACTATTTTCTAAAAAATATTCGGCAGGGACTAGAATGGGGGGTTTGGCGTCCCCTGTTACCATAAACCGCCATCACGATGGATTCGAAGCCTGAATGAGGTATTGGGAGATCTTAAGGCCCCATACTTCTGACGTCGAAGCTCTGTCCCACAGGGTCGTTGGTTTGATGAACCAGGTCAGGACCGGAAGGTAGCAGCCTTAATTCATGTTAATGACGCTTGCGGGGTAGCGGAGTGGAGGAGGAAGTTTGGATCAGTCTTTCGTGATTCCAGTATCGATTGATGGTGCGTTCCTGCCACTCTTTTTATTTCGAGATTCAAATAATGTTTATGGTTGATCTCAAACTTCTGGAAAGATTCCACACACATGTCGGACCTTTCGTCGTTCTGGGGTGTAAGATCGGCGAATATGCCAAAAAAGAATTCCCTGTCAAATCGAAGATTAGGTGCGAGATTCATTCCAAGACAATCCCTCCGTTGTCCTGCATGATAGACGGGATACAGGTGAGTACCGGATGCACTCTCGGTAGGGGGTTAATAAAAGTAATCGAAAATGAAGGTCCGGATACAAGGATGATTTTTTCTTCCGGTAGCAAACAAATTAAAATAAAAACCAGAGAAGAAGTGATCAAAAGTATTTTAAAAATGTTAAGAGAGAATAAAATAAATGAGTCGGTAGATTTCGTTATAAATTCCGATATCGATAAATTGGTGGTGTATTATGAAAAGGACTAAAATACTGGCGGTTTTGATATTGCTTTTCTTTGTTCTGGGTTTCCTTTTCGGTTTCCAGTTCAACCGGACAACCGTGACGATATATAACGAAACCAAACCAATCCAGAAAATTGTTTATACTCCGTTCGATGATGCGGCCAATTCGTCCTTTTCCACGATATCCATACCGGCCGTTGATCAGGATGGTGACGGACTGACAACCATCCTCACGGTGCAAGTGGTTCCGGGTTCAGGTAGGGTTCTCGCCAACATTGACCGATTGCTTTTTTGGACGGATACTCAGAATAGCATCCGGACATCACGTTCCGTCGCGGCGGAAGTCACTGGAATGAACCTTTCGGAATATGATATAATATATACTATAGAAACCAACGCCACTTCAGTTGAAGGTCCTTCAGCAGGGACCGCCCTTACAATAGCGACAATCGC
>CAYUSU010000001.1:15255-112591 GCA_964447525.1 uncultured archaeon
GACGTTCATGCTCATCTATGTTTCCCTAATTTTGACAGTGATCGGGAAGAAGTGATCGCTAAATGCAGGGAAGAACTGGCGGGAGTGATAGTTAGTTCTGCTCGTTATGATGAGAGTGTAAAGGTGATTGAAACTTGCGACAAGCATCCTGGTTTTCTGTTTCCTACTTTGGGTTTCCATCCAACTGAAGGGACTGATTACGAAGGAGTTATGGAACTGATCAAAGAAAACGAGAGTAAGATTGTGGGTGTGGGTGAAGTGGGATTGGATTACCACTGGGAGAAAAATCCATCGAAGCGCGAAGCGCAGAAAGAAATATTCCAGAAATTCATTGATCTTGCGAAATCCTTTCGAAAACCGTTGGTGATCCATTCATGGGACGCCGAAAGGGAGTGTTATGAAATGGTCAGGGAATCCGGTCTGGTTTGTGTGTTTCATTGTTTTTCTGGTAGTCGGGAACTCGCCGAAGAGATTGTTAAAAACAAGGATTTCTTTATTTCAATATCCACCCAAGTATTGTTTTCAAAAAATAACAGGAAGGTTGCCAAGATAGTTCCTATTGATCAGTTACTTCTTGAAACAGACGCACCATTCCTTTCCCCTAACAAGGAGACAGATCGCAGGAATTACCCATGGAACATAAAATTGTCCGCAAAGAAGATATCCGAATTGAAGTTCATCCCTGTCGAGGAATTGCTGGAAAGTGCGAAGAAAAATGCGGTCAGGGTCTTTGATTTAAAAATAGGCCGGGCATAATTCTTATAGTGATACAATGAACGTGACGGAAAAAGGAAAAAAGATAATGAAAGATTCATTCGTCTGTGATCACTGTCTCGGAAGGCAGTTCGCAGAATTGCTTAGCGGTTATTCTAACGATGAACGTGGAGAAGTGATCCGTAAATCGGTGGCGATGGATTATGATTCCTCCCCGTTCGACATCAATCTTTCCAATTTTTTTGGCTTGAAGTTCAGGAGTTCAAAACCTAAGGTTGTCAAACCCGGGAAATGTTCGGTGTGCGGTGACCTTTTCTTGGAACTGGATAAATACGCAAATGAAGCTGCAAAAAAATTGAAGAACTATGATTACGACACATTCGTGGTGGGATCAAGGATGAGCGATTTGCTAGTCATGAAGGAGGAATCTTTGTGGGAAAGAGCTGGGATAAAAGGCTCGGAACGTCTGCGTTCAGAGGTCAACAGGGAGCTCGGAAAATTGATCGAATCCAAAACCGGGAAACAGGCAGAGGAAAAGAATCCCAACATCACTATACTTTTCAATCTCCAGAAAAAAAGGCTGGATATAACATCCAATCCGCTTTATGTGTATGGCAAATACAACAAACTTGTCCGCGGGATTCCGCAGACGAAGTGGTCCAAATACAAGATAACGGTGGAAGATATTATTGCGAAGCCATTCATGCGGATTTCCAAGGCTAACGGGCATGCTATGCATGCGTGTGGAAGGGAGGACATAGATGCTCGCTGTCTCGGGTGGAGGCCTTTTGTGATTGAAATGGAGAACCCGATTAAAAGAAAGATAGACCTGAAAAAAATGAAGATCGCTATAAACAAAACTGGTAAAGTGAAGGTAAAAGACCTGAAATTTTCCAGTAAAAAAGAAGTTGTGGCTGTCAAAACAATACAGCCGGATAAGATATATCGTGTTATTGTTAATTTCGAGAACCCGGTTGAAGGGATGGAAAGGATAAAAAAAGCCATCGGAACCATAAAACAGCGCACCCCGAAGAGGGTTTTGCACCGCAGAGCGAACAAACTAAGAAATAAAAAGGTTAAAAGTATAAAATGGACAAAGATTAATAAAAGTAAATACAAAATAGTGATACATACTGAGGCCGGTGCCTACATAAAGGAATTCGTGAGCGGGGATGATGGCAGAACAAAACCCTCGGTTTCCGATATCCTGAAAAACAAGGCCGTGGTAGAAAGCCTAGATGTGATAAAAATAATGGTGAGATAGATATGGTAACTAGAAGTAAGGGATTGCGGAGAAGAACGAGAAGCAAACTGAAGGGGGATGTGAGATCGAAATTCAAGGTAACTTCTTTCCTTCAGGAATTTAAGGTGAATGACAAAGTAGTACTAAAAATAAATCCTTCCTCACAGAAGGGATTCCCGCATCCGATGTTCAAAGGCAAGACCTGCGAAGTGATCGGTAAAAGGGGAGATGCGTATCTACTGGAACTTAAGTTCGGAAATAAAGTCAAGACTCTTATAGCCAGGCCAGAACATTTGGTTCTGAAAAGATAAAGATGTTGGGTGATGTTATGGATATTAAAGGAGAAAAACAGATAAGCTGGATTGATGTTAAAAGGGTTCTTTCAAACAAGGAAAAAAATAGAGAGCTTGGTTACGAGCAGAAAAATGCTCTTGACCACTTGAGAAAATTCTGTAAAATTTCTGAGAAAAAAACCGATGCAATGAGAGAAGAACTCGGGAAGATGGAAAATCTGAAAGAAAAGCACGTGAATGCCATAGTGAACTTCCTCCCGGAGAATCTGGATGAACTTAGAACACTGTTTGCTCATGATAGGGTCGTGCTTTCGGAAGACGAAAAAAAGAAGATATTGAAGGCAGTAAAAGACAACAAATAGCGCCTTTATAAATCCGGATTTTATTTTATATCTTATACAAAATGGTGGATTTAATGATGAAAGATTTGAAAAAAGATGATTGGGCAATAACTCTGGATTTCCTGCCTCACGGGTATTACGGAATGCGTATATCACAACCCGTTTCGCAGGTTCTGGGTGAGCAGTACTTTTCCTTACTTGAAGTTATAGTCAGGGAAGGTGTTTACCTCAAGGTAGGTCAGAGGGTATATATGGGGGACGGTAAGAGAGACGAGATTAAATTCATAAAAAAGAGAATCGATTTCAAGGATCTTACGGGCGGAGCAAAGGAAGAGGTTGAGGATATTATAAAAAATATCGTCGAGAAAAATCAGAAGAAATTTCTGGACTTCTTCAATAAAGCAGGTCCCATAACAACACGATTGCATCAGCTGGAGCTGCTCCCGGGAATCGGAAAAAAACATCTATGGGCCATATTATCCGAGAAAAAGGAGAAAGAATTCGAATCATTTGATGATTTGAAAAATAGGGTTAGCATGCTTCCTGATCCTGAAAAGATGATAATAAAGAGGATAATGGAAGAACTGCAGGATATGGATAAATACAGGATATTTGTCCCCAAATTCGAGAAAACGCAGAGATGATTTATTTCTTTATTTTTTTTAACAGCACATCCGGCTCTTTGTAATAATCAGAAATTATTCTTCCCACCTTGTCTATTTCATTTATGTTGTTTTTGACCATCCAGAGGAGTATTCTTTTTTTCTCTGCCAAATTCTCCAATATTTCGTTGTCATTCATCCCTGAAAACAGTTTTATATCGCTCAGTACCCTTTGGGATTTGCTCCATTCTATTATTTTATCGCTTGAAGGTACCCATTTATGTATAGTATTTAGTTCTATCTTCATCTCCTCCAGTCTGCCACCCGGAATGAGTTCTGTGATTTCAAAAAGCCTTCTTATGCCCTTTCTCCTGTCCCTGTGCATTACAGCAATCAGCTGGAGTGATGTTAAAAGTGACGTGGGGATGTTTAATGGGGGGTTAACCAGCCTCTTGAATGTCTCTTCTGCAGTGTTTGCGTGCATTGTGGAGTAAACGGAATGCCCCGTATTTATTGCTTCGAACAGGACCTCCGCTTCCTTGCTCCTTCTCATTTCTCCCACTATAACCCTGTCAGGTCTCATTCTGAGCGCGTTTATCATCAGATCCAGCATCTTCACTTCACCCTTCCCTTCTATATTGGGTGGCCTGGTAGTCATGGGAACCCAGTGAAGGAAGTGCGGAAGTTGGATTTCTCTGGTATCTTCTATGCTTATCACCCTTTGCGTGGGCGGAATGAACATGCTCAAAACATTAAGGAATGATGTTTTTCCCGAAGCCGTACCCCCGGTGCATACTATATTCATCTCGTATTGTATCGCAAGCCAAAGGAATGCCGCCACTTCCGCGGACAATGTGTTTGCTTTTATGAAATCCGTTATTGTCCAGGGGGTTCTTGCAAATTTTCGTATAGTAAGGGTATTTCCCTTCGATGATATCGGAAACAGCGTGGCGTTTGCCCTGTCACCTGTTGTAAGGTAAGCGTCCATGAGTGGCTTGAGGTTTGTTATCTGTGTACCGACCCTTCTGCCTATCTGAGATGCATAATTATAAATCAGTGCCTCATCTTTCAGTGTAATGTTTGTCTTAAGCCATCCGAACTGTCTGTGATATACCCATATGGGTTCCTTGGCGGAATTGATGACAATTTCCTCCAAATTTTGATCCTTTAGCATAAATTCAATCGATCCCAGCCCGAGGGATTCCTGCAGAAGAATTCCTACAAGTATCTCGTTGTCCCCCTTGGAAAGATGGGGAAGTTCTTTGCCGAGCATGGATTCGGCCTTCTCCTTGAATTTTTGCTTCATTTCCGTCATTTCTTCGGGGTTGAGTATCTCTTCCGTCTTGAACGTTAACTGTGTGACTATCTCCTCCCTGATGGCATCCAGAACGGCCCTGGTGGCCTGCTCTATTTTAGGATATTTTACCCCGTATATCGGAACATATTCCTTTTCTTTGTGGGATATTTTCACATTCGCTTTCACACCTTCCGAATCTATGGTATATTTCTGCAAAATCGGATCTTCTTTCATTTTTTACCACTCTTCCCCTTCATTTTTTCAGGCTTCTTTTTGTGCGTTTTGTTTTTCCTGCGCTTTCTGATGACCTTCACGAGAACTATCAGCACTATTAAAATTATTACACCTGCGGCTAAATAAATTTCCTTCCCGGAGATCAGATAGCGTATGTAATGTATGTTTATTGAACTGAAAATGTCGGTAATGTTTTGCGGCAGTCTACCAGTGTAATATAATACGAAAAGGAAGAAAGCGAGTATTATGACCACATTCATGACAATCGGTTTTTTGCCATTTTTTCTCTTTCCCTTTACCCCTCCCTTCTTCTCTCCTTCTTTTATTTTTGCTTCCGGCTTGTATTTTCTCAGTATAAGGCAGGGATCTCCGAAGGGGGGATAATGTAAAATAATAAGCTCATGATTTTCTAGTATCCTTCCCCACTCCTCTATTTTTTCCCTATCGACCTTGAACTTCTTCGCGGCCGCTTTAACATTCACCATTCCATTCTTGGTCACCATTTTGTATAGCATGTCTATATCTGTTTCTATATAACCTTCGTGTATGTGAGCCTTTTCCCCGTCTGACTTTTTCAGGCCGAGTTTTTTTGGAATCTTTAGTATCTTTTTCAGCTTATGTATTTTGCCCTTTTTTTCGTGCCCCTTTTTCTTAACTTTTATTTTTTTCTCGGCCACCCCCCTTTTTACCTTGGGTTTCTTTACTGCATTCTTCTTAACCTTTGACCTTTTCACTACTTTCTTTTTAATGAGCGATTTCTTAACTTTCGGTATCTTTTTCTTGAGGTTTGTTATCGTTCGGTAAACAGAAACATAATCATCCAGATCCATTTTCGGTTTCATTTTTTTGTAATATGTAAGAAGATCCTTGTATAATTTTCCCGCATCTTCGCTTTTGCCCTTGTTTATCTTGCTTTCAATCTCTTTAGATAAACTAACTATCCTTTTTGAGACATCGCTTTTTTTTACAGAATTCTCTTTTCCCGTCCTTTTTGGATTCTTTTTAACTGCCATTTCACCCCTCGTACAATTCGATTAATCCGTACTTTATAGCCATTGTTTGATTTACCTTAAACCAGCTTTGCAGACCCCTTACAGTGTATCCAATATAGTCTTGTTCAGAGAAATATAAATAACACAGTGAGACCTGATTTTCCTTTATCGGAATACTGTATGTTTCCAGATCTCTGGCGTTGATGAAAGTTTCCAGTGAATTATGTGAAGAAGAAAGATTACCTTCCAATCTTTCCAGATAATTCGGTCCTGATCCTGGTATGTAATAACCTTCATCCAGTTCATCCCTCAGCGGTAGATGCCATACAGCGCCTGTCTCGTTGTCGATGTATATCTCGTTGTAACCGATGGTGTTAACCGTTGAGTTAATTATTTCGAGTGCGCTGGTATTTCCTGTCACGAAACAATTCATTGAACCGGACAGGTTAACAGAATCCTCAATAACCATACCATTGAAACACTCCAAGCTAACGCCGGATGTGTTGTCGGCAACGAGTATTTTAGAATCACAACTCATTTTGTCGAATGTGATTTCCCCTGTACATGATCCCTCCGAATAGGAACCCGTTACGATCTTTTTTGCTCTATAACCGTATGGTGACATTTGTATGGATCTCGTTATAAGACCATTCGTGTTAAGCGGGAATAGAGGATCTTCTATATTTTCCAAAGGAATGTCAGCGTAATTATAAACGTTCAGTCTTTCCATTTTTGCAATGTCATTATTATCTGCCACGGAAATGTTGAAGTTCACGCCAGCCCTTAAATGGAAGCCGTCATAATTGAATATTGAAATATTGGAATGGTTCATGCTCACTATGAAATTCACAGGTATTGACAGAATCTTGGAAGTCCAATTCGATATGGTATTGTTCACCATTATCATGCTTTCGTTCCCGTTGAGCGTTCCGTTCTCCATCATCTCCATCAGACTTTCCGCGGAATCGTTATATGCTGATCCGTTCAGGATGATTTTGTCGCTTAATCCTATCAGCGCCCTTTTCCCCGATGTCAGAAGAGCGCGTTCGAAATCCTTTTCGATATTTCTTTCCGTTTGGTGTACCTGATCAGAAATTATTCTTTCGAATATCTCAGGGCCTCTGGTCTGTGAAAGAACGTATTGAGTGACAAAAAGTGTTGTAGGAATTATTATCAATATGGCTATTACCGAATAAAACTGACCCCTTCTCCCAGATTTCATATAATTAACTTTGGATATTTTTCTTAATTAAGATTCGAGCTTTCTATAAATAAAAAAATTCCTTCCAAATATTAACCATGTTATACAAAAATCTGGTTGAATTGTACGAATCCCTAGAGAATACACCATCCAGACTGGATAAGGTGGAGATGATTTCAGGATTTCTAAAGGAGACTGAAACAGAAGAGCTCCCAATGATAACGTTGCTCATCAGAGGTAAGGTTTTCCCGTCTTATTCCGACGAAGAAATAGGTATAGCGGACAAGATAGCTATAAAGGTAATATCCATATCCACTGGATTCCCGGAAAATGAAGTTGTTAAACACATAAACGATACGGGTGATCTGGGACAAACCTGCGAAGATCTCATGTCCAAGAGAAAACAGTTGACTCTTGGAACGATGTCACTTTCAGTCAATAAGGTTTTCGAGAATCTACAAAAACTGGCATCTATGGAAGGGAAGGGTTCCCAGGAAGTTAAGATGAGTCTGATCAAGGAACTGATAACACATTCCTCCCCTTCGGAGTCTAAATACATAATCAGAACTTCAATCAATGAGCTTAGAATAGGGGTCGCTGAAGGTGTGTTGAGGGACTCGATCGCATCTGCATTCCTTGAAACCGAGACTATGGAGAAGAAAAAAGAATCCATGTCTGCAGTTGAATGGGCATGGTTTTTGAATCCGGATTACGGAAAAATAGCAAAGATAGCAAAAACAAAAGGAATCGAAGGACTGAGGAAAGTCAATGTGGAAGTCGGGAGACCGTATCATGTCCTTTTATCGGAGAAATCCCCGGGCCTTAAAGAAGCGATGGAATCATACGAAAAAATAGCATTGGAATTCAAGTATGACGGTGCCAGAATAGTTATACATAAAAAGGGGAATAAATTATGGTTCTATACCAGAAGTCTTGAAAATGTTACCAGACAATTCCCGGAACTTCGTGAATTCGTCATGAAATCCGTTGACGCGGAAGACTGTATAATAGAGGGTGAGATGCTCGGTTTCGACAAGAAAACGGGTAAGCCCATGCCCTTCCAGTTCCTTTCCCAGCGAATAAAAAGGAAGTATGAAATCGAGAGAATGGTCGACGAGATTCCCATACAGGTAAAAATCTTCGATATTGTTTATATTGACGGTGAAGAACTTTTTGACAAGAAACTTTCAGAAAGATGGTCAATTCTCAAGAAAGTAATAAAGCCATTGGGAGGTAAATTCGATCTGGCCGAACACATGGAAACAAATGACCTTCAAAAAGCGGAAGAATTCTACAGTGAATCCTTGCAATCTGGTCAGGAAGGCCTTATTGTTAAGAATCTGGATGCATGCTACCATCCAGGTAGAAGGGTAGCCGGTGGATGGCTGAAAGTAAAGCCCATAATGGAAACACTGGATCTGGTCATCACGGGAGGTACTTGGGGTACCGGAAAAAGAGCAACGTGGATGGGATCATTCGTCCTGTCCTGTAGGCGTGGGGATAAATTTCTGGAATGTGGCATGATGGGTACCGGGATAAAAGAGAAAATAACGAATGAAGGCGACACAACATTTGAACACCTCACAGAAATACTGAAACCCTACATAGAAAAAGAAGACGGGAACGAAATAAAAATAAAACCTAATATAGTCGTGGAAGTTGCCTACGAGGAAATTCAAAAATCCCCTAATTACTCCTCTGGTTATGCTCTTAGGTTTCCAAGGCTCGTCCGTCTCAGAAATCTGGAGAAAAAGTCGGAAAACGCTGATAATTTGGAAAGGATAGAACATCTCTATGAAATGCAAAAGGGGCGCTCAAAACTTGGATAAATGTGGAACATTCGGGAACATTTTGTTACACACGGGAACACGTAACGTTTAAAAAGATAAAAAAACATAATCACTAATAGGTAGCAAAAGACTTATAAAACTTATGATATAATAATTATAATCGTTGAGTCAGAAAAACTGGAAAATTTATAAATACGAGAGTTTAAAGATAAACATAAATAAAGAGGGATAAAATATGGTTGCAACCACAAAAGCATTAGATGCATTGAAGAGTATAGGACTGAATTTGTATGAAAGAAAGATTTTTGTAGCACTTTTGGCTAGGGGTGTCGCTACAGCAGGTGAACTTTCTCAGATAGCAAATGTTCCAAGATCTCGTTCTTACGACATTCTTGAAAGCCTGGCAGGAAAGGGTTTTGTCGTTGTTCAGCCTTCTAAACCAATCAGATATGTCGCTCTGGCACCCAAAGATGCCTTGGAAAGAACAAAAGGCAACCTCAAAAATACTTACGAAGAGATGGTTGGCAGAATAAATGAATTAAGTAATTCCAAGATATCAGAGGAGTTGGAGATGATATACAAAGATGGCATGAATTTAGTCCAGCCTTTCGAAATGACAGGGACAATCAAGGGAAGACATTCGATAAACCAGCATCTGAATTCCTTGTTCAAAAAAGCAACAAAAGAAATCAAGATAATCACAACCGATGACGGGATGAACGAACTCTATGCAAATCACTATAATTCTCTTAAGAGATTAGTGAAAAGGGGAGTTAAGCTTAAGATCCTGGCTCCGGTCAGTGAAACAGTGCCAGTCAAAGCATTTTCAGAGATAGCCGAAGTCAAGAACATAAAGAAACCGCTCAACAGGTTATATTCGATAGACGACAAACATGTCGTGTTCTCGCTTACGGACGACAAAAAGGTTCATCACACACAGGATGTCGCGTTCTGGGCACAATCTCAGCACGCAGTGAAGAATCTTGCAGATCCATTCTTTGGCTTTGCTTGGACGGCTTGAACAAAAATCAGTCCTTTGGAAGATGGAGGAATAATAAAGAATATTATTCCCTATCTTAATTCTTCCTTTCTAAATTCTTTTTGTTTACCTTTCTTAGTCGCTGCTGAAGAAAGGAAGCCCCATTCTTCTTCCGGTACCTCCAGAAGATCCTTCAGCGGCTCAAAACGATGGTCCATCATTATCTGTCGCTGACGTTCCACATCCCCGGCGGTCATCTTCAGGCCATAAAAATCCATAGGGAGGTCGTCAGGTTTAATATCCTTCTCTAGGAGTTTTGCCATTATTTTGAGAGCATCTACTGCCTGTTTGAACGGATCTTCCCCACCACCCCTCTCGAAAATCAGATATACCGGATGGGTCTTCCCCAATCCGCTCCTTCTCATGTAATAAAGACATTTGTAAAGCTTCAGGTCACCGAGTTCGATAGGATAATGCGAATGAAGCGGGTTGGGTGTGTTGGAATGGATCGAAATTATGTATTTTCCGAAATCCTTGATTTTTTTTGTGAGATCGTCAAGCACTTCCACCGGATCCAGACCCTGGGTGGCCATGTGTTCGAAATCCATTGTTATGAATATTCTATCCGTTTTCAGGGTTTTCCGGATGGTCTTTATGGTGGCGTATAGCTGTTTTGGGTGATATAACATATACAATCCGGCGTATTTCGGGTCCCTGGCGTCCGGAATCTCAAATGTTAGCTTGAGCTCTTTCGCGTACTTTACGAGCTCCGGTTTGTCTTTCAACTCCTTCTTTATGTAGTCTCCCTCCAGCCATATCAGTATCTTCTTTATGTGACCTTCCAGGAACTTCGCACCGCACGCGGCGTAATAAAACTCCTTGAATATCCTGTCATTGTTGTCCTCGGCTCTCTTCCATGCTTTGTCAAGCCACAAAAAATCATCATAATCGAGTCCGTATTCATCGACTACCTTTTCCTTGTAAATTTCCACCATCGCTTTCCAGATGGGATCTTTCTTGTAAAAAAGGTAATGCGACATGATCTTGTAGGCATCGCTCAGACGTCCGTAAGTCTTGACATTCCAGTCCCTTACATCGGGATTATCGCTCGCCAGCTTGTCCTTGACGATCTTTGCCATGTATTTTCTGGCTTGTTGGGATTCCTTGACGCCTAAATTTTTGGATATCTTTTCGCTTTCGTTATTGATGAAATTCTTCAGTTTTTTTATTTCCTCTGTGAGTTCCTCTTCGGTTATTTCCCCGGTTTTTAACCGTAGTTGCAGTTCAGCATCCTTTCTCTGTGCAATGTCATTCAGCCGGTCCGTTCCCCTTTTCTCCTCTATCCTTATCTCCGAATGAGCCGTCTGGGCAGCTTCTACCCTTTCCTCTTCATCCATTATTTGCCCCGGGTATCTCCCTTCCCCCAGTTCCCACATGTGCTGGATGAACCAGTCCCTGAGTTTGGAATTTTCGTGCATGATCTCTGAGATGAATTTCCCCTCGTGGTCGCACATGGTGATCTCCAGTTTGGTACCTACATATGTAAGCATCTCTACCCAGAAATGGAGGCATGAGTGAAATAATGAATATTTGCAGCCGGAATTGACTGCAGAACGGATGGATTTCTGCATGTGATCATAAGCGTCCCTCCAGTCCGACCTTTCGGGAATGGTAACCGGGACGGTGAGTGAACCGTGAAATAAAAGATCAATACCCTGCTTTTCCGCTATGTATCTTACTTCCTTTCCGTCTGTATAATCTATCTCGTGCGGAACGTCTCCGGAAATTTCTATAACATTCGCCCCTCTGGTGAGACCGTAACCTATCTTTTTCACGATAGTGGCAAGTTCCTCCGCCCTCGCCACGTAATACAGTCCCGTGGTCACTCCAACATTCAAAGACATCTATGGTCCCACACCGCTTAGTCGATAACAGGTTTGTTTGATAAGTTCGTTCAATTCGGCAACCTGCGGACCGAAATAATCTCCGAATGTTTTATTTATTCTTTCCCTAACAGTGTTCTCATAAGGTCCGGGTTTCAAAAAATAATTTCTCATGGGCATGAACATCCCCTTTAGCCATCCTCCTGTTTTGACGGTTTTCTTTTTGAATTTGAATAATGATTCCAGTCTTTTGACCGATTCCTCTTCCTTTTTGAATTCCTCGTCGATACTCTTCAAAAATCTTTTCTCTACCTTGCTCAAACCTATTAATTCTTCGACTTCCCGGTCGAATGCCTTCTCCTTCGCGGCCATTTCCATGTGGAAAAGAAGCATGACGTTCTTGGACAAGATGAACGGATAAATGTGGAAATACTGGTCCTCCATCACCATGGGACCACTGGAACCTTTCTTATATTGGCACTCGTAATCTATGTCCACGAAAGCATAGTAAGCGAACCTCTCGTCGTAACAAGGACCGGGATGCGCTGACAGGATCTCGCCTTTCTTTTTTCTCGCTCCGGTCATCTGGAGCCCTTTTATGAAATCCCTTACGATTATGTAGTAAGGATTTATCCCTTCTTCCTTCTCCCTTTTATTCTTGTCTGCTTTGTCATGATAAATCCGGATTTTGTATTTCTTTTCCAGTGTCTTGCATTTATTCTTCACCCAGTTGTCATATGGATCTAGCTCGTAACCCTGACCCTGTAATATTATGGGCTTAGCCATCTCTTCCGGCATGATCGGCTTGAACATCCAGAGCTTTGCGTAAACGTAGCCCTGCGGGGTGTTGGCAAAGACAAGAGGATTGGTGAGATTTGCCGAAGGGCCTGCCCCTCCAAAAGGGCTTACTTCTATCTCCTCCTGCTCCCTTATTTGTTTGTAAAGGGACACTATGGGTTTTAACCATTCCCTGTATTGGTCTATTGACTTTTCCCTTGACTGGAGGAGATTGCGGATTCTTGCATATCTTTCTTTCACGTCCGGGAAGAACAGTTTCTTCCATTCCTTGTACAATTCGTTCTTCGTTCGGAGCACGACGGCTTCCGCTTTCGTGACCTTCATCTCCTTCATTATGTCTTCCGGACTATCGAGATTTGTCAGCATCCTTATGAAGTCTGAAATTATGGTAGGCCATCTTTTTGCCATGGTTATCATTGAATATCCTTCGCCTGTGTAGGCGTCTACCCTGTCCAAAAAAAGGGAACGAAGCACATGTTCATCGTTTTCCTGTTCCGCTTTCTTGAAGAAATCCAGAATGTCCCTGTACTTTCTCAGGTCATGTTTGAGAAGTTCATAATCAGCGACGGCCTGAGCAGCGCTTGCCATTCCTGATTTTATTTTGCCTTCCATCCTTTCTTTTTGTGACATTAAGGGAACGAATGCCGGCGGTGCGGCAGGCGTGACCGCGATGAATTCATCTGCTTTGTAAACGTTCCAGTGCCACTTCGCTGAACGATAAAGCCATACATTATAAATTATCTCGGACTGCCCTTCCAGCGTGACTGGGTTCAGTGTGGTTCTCTGATCGATTAGTGCAGGCGAAACCACAGCTTCCCCGAGCAGACCCTTTTTATCTCTCGCTTCGCTCAGAATTTCATCAACAAGCATTCCGGATGGAACTTCTATTTCCTTTTCCTTCTTCATTAGTCCGAGATCAATTGCGATATCATTAATTATTCCCATAATAACCTGTTAATAATTAGTGTAAGACAATTAAAATTAATTACCCTTTATTGTATCATTACGAGGTATATTCCCACTACAAGGAATATAAGGCCCATTATAATGCCGTTAACGGAAAAATTGGGTCCTGACTGTGGATTCTGGTGCGACTGGATTCCGGGAAAAAACACCGTAAGAAACAGCCCTATCAAAATAAACACGACTCCAATCAGTTTCAATGCAATCCATCCTAAAACCATACTAATTTATAGTTAACTTAGAGAAAATATAAATAGTGATGAAATATGCCCGCCTTTGCCCGAACAAAAATGGTTCTACAGGAAGATTGCTATCAGGACAAACCTGAAAGACCTATTATGAAGTATGTCGGACCGAACGTCATTAAACTCTATTACAAATCTTTTGAACTTTTGAAGGCGATTTTCCAATGTTCCGATGCCGACATAGAGGAAGAAAGATTCAATTGGGGTAAGGGTGAAAAGGAGAAGTTCAAAGTCAGATGGTTTGTTCATAAGGATATCGATGCTTATACATACCTTTACATAAGGGTTGATGTATCTGGTTCAGGTGACGAAAAGAACGGGAGCGCAAAGATACAGCTTAAACCAGTCATGAGAACTGAATACCCGCAGGATACTATATGGCAGCGCTCGCTTTTTTATGAGATGATGAGGATGTTCTGGCACAGGGCTTTCTATCATGAGAAAAGGGAAAGAATCGGAGAGGAGTGCAGATCTCTGGTTATCCAGTTCCAGCGACAGATGAATGAATTCTTTAAACAATTAAGGGAAATGTGACCTGTATGGCTAAGGTAGAGATACAGGATGATTGTTTTGCGCCAAGGAGAACGAGGTGGGTAGAATATGCTGGACCAGATCCATTCGCTTTCTACCGTGAAGGAAGGAATATACTTCGTCCGGTTTTTGAGATTGGAACTTCCTCCACAGGCGAGCCCAGATTCATGTGGGACTGGACAGGTGACCCTGTCCAGTTGTATGTTCACTGGCTTGCCAAGAGGAGTTACAGTGCCTTCACTACAATGTGGTTCAGTTGCAGGTGCGTCGGTTTCAAGGCTAAATCAAAAAACGAAGGTACATTCCGAATGGAAATAGAACCAACGTTAAGGCACAATATAAAGGGAAGCAGACTGGTTATATTTTTCTGGTGGATGTACTGGTATCTTTTCTATAACAGAGCCAGGCAGGGTATGCTCGAAAGGTGCAAGGATCAGGCTGAAAGATTCATGAACGTAATAAAGACCATGTATCACTTAGGAACTTTCACCGAAGAAACGATATGATATATTTTGAAGAACAGCTTCTATCAAACAATGTAAGCTGTCAGTTTTTTGTGTAGTAATATTCGCCTGATTCTTTTTGTTCCCCGTCTTTCTGTGAATCAGGTTTGTTTGCCCTTGCCCTTCCGGTTGACGGATCTCTCCTAAAGGTGACACCGAGACTTTTCAGGAACGAGTTCATTCCTTCTTGGATTTCACACGGAGTCCTTCCAAGACCGACGGAACCCGACTTCCCTTCGAAAACCATTATTCTGTCCGAAACAGAGTCGATGACCTGAAGATCATGATCTATAACGAATGCAGAAACTCCATGTTCTTCGATGTGTGAACGAATAATTTTGCAGACACTGAGCCGCTGTTCTACATCCAAGAAAGCGGATGGCTCATCCATGAGAATTATGTCATGTTCCTTTCCCAATGAAGTGGCTATGAACACCGCCTGCAGTTCACCCCCTGAAAGATTCTTCATTTTTTTATCGAGATTTCTCGTTATACCGATAGATTCCAGAAGCCTTTTAAATTCCGAATCCATGCAGGTTTTACCGGATTTTTTTTCGAGATAATCCTTCACCATCATTTCATTTTCTTTTTTCTTTATAACCAGTCTTTGCGGTTTGTAAGATATCTTGAGACCTTCCAATGATTTCCCTTTATCCGGTTCCAGCTCACCGACCATCATCTTTATGAAGGTGGTCTTTCCTATGCTGTTTGGACCAAGTATTCCTATTATTTCACTCCGATAAATTTCGCCTGCCTCCGTTCGCATTTCGAAACCATCGAATTTTTTAGAGAATTCCGTGAAATCCAGAAATTTCTGGTTTTTAACCGAAAGTTGCGGTCTGTTGCTGAATGTTATAGGTTTTTCACGGAAGCGAACGTTCTCTTCCTTTATGTAACCTTCCAGATAAGTGTTTATTCCCACCCTCACACCAGCCGGTTTGGAAACGACACCGAAAACGCCGGGCTTTCCGTATAGGATGTGAACGTCATCGCTTAGATAATCCAGTATCGCAAGATCATGTTCAACCACCATTATCATGGATTTTTCGGAAAGAGAACGGATTACCCTTGCGACCAGAAGTCTCTGTTTGACATCGAGATAAGACGATGGTTCGTCGAAAAAATACAGATCGGAGTCCTTGGAAAGAACGGCGATTATCGCGAGAAGTTGCAGTTCACCACCGGAAAGGTCTGATACGTTTTTATTGAGCATCTTCGTTATCTCAAATTTTTCAGCCAGTTTCAGGATCTTGTTTTCGTTGCTGGTTTTCTCCAGCAGTTTTTGAACATTTCCTGACCATGTATTGGGTATCAGGTCTACGTGTTGCGGTTTATATCCAACAGTTATTCCACCCTCTTTAAGAGTTTCGAGATATCTTTGCAATTCTGTTCCTTTGAATTTTTCAATGAATGTGTCCCAATTGAACTTCTTTCCAGGTATTCCAGTATTTGGTTGGATGTCCCCTGAAAGGACGTTAAGGACCGTCGTTTTCCCGACACCGTTAGGACCGATGAGGCCGACGACCATGTTTTTCCTTGGTATGGGAAGCCGGAATAACGCAAAACCGTTCCTTCCATATCTGTGGACGGGGTTCTCTTCCAGCTCCTTCGGAAGGTTGACGACGGAAAGCGCGTGGAATCCCATTTTATCGCATTTCTTTATGCATAAAAGGCACCCTATGCACAGTTCCTCGTTTATTACAGGGAAAACTCCTCCTTCCTCTATGTAGATGCATTCTTCCCCGCTCCTGTTAACAGGACACGCTTTCTGGCAGTGATATCCACACTTAACGTTCCTGCAGAGTTCCTTGTCGATCACAGCTATCCTTTTTTTCCCCATAATACCGCCGAATTAATTGTTTTTGAAACGTGTTAATAAATTCTTGTTCGGCCAGAGTTTAAAATCAATGCTTTTCAGAGAAATCCATGAACCAACCATCGCGCCGGCGGTATCCACCAAAACATCGATGATGTCCATCACCCTGGTGGGAACGAATAACTGGATAGTCTCGCATAACGTTCCTACGAAGAATCCGGCCAGTATAGGGAGCAATAATATTTTTCTCTTTCCATGCCCGAGATTGATCATCAATCTGCTGAATATGAACGCGTAGACGAGATAAGCGATGAAATGTTCCACATCACCGCCCCGCATGAAGTCCGTTTCTACCGTAGCGAATGACGGAATGAAAGAGAACCATAACAATACTATAGTTTCTGCCAAAAACAGCGCGAGATAAATATAGAATTTGAAGTTCTTCCCCATATCCTTTTCTTGATCGGTGTGGTTAAAAAAAGTTTACTTCTTCCCTTTCCTGCGTTTCCTCTTCTTCGCGATCACCAATGAGATGACCACAATTATAATAATTATTATCACTGCTATGATCATGTAGTCTTCGATATCCTGAGGGTTTGTTATGCTTTCAACAACGTTATTGATATCATCCATACCAATTACTGGTATACCTTCGTTTTCTTCTTGGTTATCTCCCTCCGGAATTGCGTTATCCTCCTCTTCGTTACCCTGTGGTATTTCTCCGACCTGATCACCAGCGATAACCGCAGGTTCTCCCGGAAGATCTGATCCTTCTCCTACATCGGATGGAGGGCTCGATGTTCCGTCGACCATCGGGCATTCATTCCCGTCCTGTGAGGTGAAATATATTATCCTCTTTTCGAGGCCCGCATGTATATCGTCCATGCTGATAAAGAAATCGTATTTTCCGAAAAGAATGGCTGGAATGTATCTGTAAATTCCGTATTTCTGCCGGTACTGATCGAATACCTGCTCATTCCCCTGAACGTCGAGATCGTATGTTATTACCATCGTGTTGTTGTATATTTGTGTCATGTTCTGGATGAATTCATCTATGGTCAGGCAGTTGAGACAGTTCTGTTCGGTGAAATGAATAAAGCATACGTCATTCGTCTCTTGTGACATAATTCCTGGTGCAATTAAAAGAAAAAATAATATTGGAATCATTACCAAAATCCATTTCATACTTAATTTTTTATTTGGTTTGATATTTATCCCCATATCCTTATCTCCAGTTCAGAAGGTCCCCATAGCGACGGTATCTGTGATATGTATTCCGAAACGAAGCTGACTTCATGAGTGATTTCCAGATCTATCGGATTGGACTGGTTCACTGCATCGTATGGATCAACAACGGTTCCTGATCCGTACGTGTCCGGATTTTGATCGTTAATGAAATCCAGCATGTCCATGAGTCTCATGAACGCATCGTCTATGCTGTCATTCTGCGGGTCAAAAACGTCCGAAGGATAAGGACCAATCTGAACACTGGTTGATCCGTCCGGTGAGTTGTCGCCGTTGTTGTCGTAATAAATGGTGACCGTCGATCCTTTAAGTTTATGAAAAACATCGCTGTATCCCTGTAACCCTATCCCGGTTATTCCCAGTGTATATATTACGCGGGAATCCGGTGATCCTCCCGTCCCGTTTGTCGGGCCGAGACCTGTTCCTATCCGGACAGAATTGTTCCCTCCGGGTGTTAGGAGATTTACCGGTATGTTAATGATGTATGGATCTCCTATGTCCTCGTAATTCCCTGAAAAATTCCCGAGCCAGTAAACGTTGGTCCAGTTCTGGTTGGGCGTGTTGGAAGAATTGATCCATAATCTGTCTGCCCAGTAATATGAAGAATACGCAGTGATCTTTGAATCCAAAATTCTGGTATTGTTCTGTATGAAGAACCATCCTTCCTTGGTGCCAGTGGCATTATCGGTTATTGTCGCGTTTCCGGTCGAGTTTTCCAGCCTTGTGGATTCATACGTAAGCGTTATCTCTCCGTAACTCAATGGTTCCGAGATTGGAGTGTATTCATACGAAATGTAAGAATCCGGGTATAGCGTATTGTTGGTTTCGACATCTCCGGTTATAACGACGGCCTGTGCCTTGAATGCTATTTCCAGAATGTCCTTGGCTATCTTCTCGTAAATCTCGACAAGCTCGTCTGAATCATCACTGACATAGAAATTAGAACAATTATCACAGCATGCTATATCCCTAAGAGTGTCTGTGTCGGCACCTGATCCGAATGCGACGGAATATATACTTATGTTGTACTTGTTGTGCGCTTCGCATGCCTTGTCTATCGCTTCCTGAGAAGGTGTGGAGGCTCCGTCCTGACAGTTATTACAATCCCCTATCCTCGTGTTGGCGTGCCCGTCGCTCATAACTAACATCGCCTTGAAACGGTCGTAAGGGAAGGATTCGTTGCTCTCCGTAGTTGTTATCATAACGTTCCGGAAAGACCAATAATTATCGCTTCCAGGTCTTTTGCAGCCGCCGTCTATGCTTGTCCCGGCGTCTTCCATAGTTCCTGCAGTGAACGTGATGTTGTTTCCCCCTTCGTTCAGCCAGAATGTCGGGAGATCGAAAGTTACGTTCTGCCAGATATTCGTCCCATTCCATTCCTGATGCCTTATCCTGCCAACAAAATAATCGTTCAGATATACGCAGTTATAATAATACGGATCCACGTTGTTTGCCTCGAACACGATTCTCGCTGCTTTCAGTCTGGAAGTGTTTATTTCCATGTCCATGGTTACGTTTATCATATAATTGGTTGGTGGAGCGTAGTATGACGAATTCGTTAACCCGATAGAGATGTCATCGAATCTGAAATATCCCCATTCCGAGCTTTCAGTCCCGAGAATTTTCCCACCTATATCAAGATAATAAAGTCCCGGACCTTCGATCCATTGCGTAAGATTCTGGTAGAAATTACCGGAGAAATCGTCATCCGGATTGTCCCTCGTATCTATCTCTTCGTCCCCGTCAGATCCGTCATCTCCTGTGTCAAGATCACTTCCAAGATAATGATAACCCGAAGTTGGTGAATACCATCGTCCCTTTATCCAGACCTGATCAGAACCCTCAAATGGATTATCGTTCCCATCCCATTCGTAGTCCATCGAAAAATATACCCAATCCCCTGCCAAAATGCTTGAATAAACATCATCTGTTATGTTGACTTCGATTCCGTACGCCCCGGAGCAATCATAATCGGAGCATCTATTTCTTGAAGGAGAACCAGTTCTCATGTCCAGTTCCAATTTACCTCCGGTCACAGGAGCGTAATCCACGTTGTCGTCCCATCCGTACGGACCGACACCGTTCTGAAGATCCCAGTCCCATCCGTCATCTCCTGCCCCCGGACCGAATGTAGTGAATGTCCAGTTCAGTCCGCTGGTGAAATCGATCGGGTACGGTAGGTCGGTTGCCAGTTCCCACATGTCAATATAGTTCTTGATAAGGAACCCGCCGGGATAATTGATATATGTTTCCTGATTATCGGAAAACTCGGTCACATTTCTGGTAAGGTTCTGAAGTTCCCACAATGTTATCCTGACGTCCTTGAAGTTCCAGTCGTCATGGCTGCCGCCGATTTCATTGCAGTCAATCGTTGTCCCTGAAGTAAGGGTTACTGTATTTATTCCCTGATTGAGCCAATCCTGCTTCAAGTCGAATATACAGTCATGATAACCATCGGAATTGTCTTCTGCCGGATAGCACATCCTGCCAAGGTATCTACCGTTCAGATAAACACAATTTTTGTAATTCTTGTTGCCGGCGTCAATATCCCTTCCGAACACACTGAGCCTCGCCTTTACGATTTTCTGTTGATCGAAAGTTATGTTAACATTCACATCGGCGGATCTCGGCTTCCCACCATAATCATCGCCAATATCATACCAAGTCGTATTCACTTCTGATGTCATGTTGGTTCCGTGTAGTGTTTGTGTTTCCATCACAAGTTTAGTGGCGGATTCAACTCCGCAGGAAACGCATGTCCATCCGCACCATTCGTTTGCGTAATCGTCTATTCTTGTCCTCAGGGATTCGTTGTCGTCGGTCATATCTCTGAAAGAGCAGACAGGACTCGCTCTTTTTCCGTAACCTATCATACCCACCCTGTTTCCGGTCGTATTCAGTATGGCGTCAAGGAATGCTTTGTTTGATTTCTGGACTATCTTATATCTCCTTTCGTGACAGTCACCCCAAGGATCGCAGATATCCGGTTCAGCGCAGTTTATATCCACATCACACGAGTCCATGCTTCCCGTTCTGTCTGTTATCAGAACAACATCCGCTTTCTGTCCAAGACCGAAAAGATAGCTAAGATTCGCCGTACCCAACCTTATCGGAACCGTCCTGTTGCTGATATAATCGATATGTTCTAATCCGGTACCTGAAAAAATGGAAGAATTTATGAAAGAGTCGTTTATCAATATTTTTTGCTCGCTGGTGTTGGAATCGCTGTGTAATGTCACGTTTCCCATCGTGAAATAAACTGGATAATTACTCTTATAATGAAGATATGCTGAAATATTGTTGAGTGTCCCGGGAACGTGGAAAGATGAATACAGATTTATTAACCCTTCTATTCCAGGAAACCAGTATTTATCGGCGCTCGTGTTTCCGGTATAAAGGAATCCTGTGAGTTCTGATGTTGTGTAGGTAAATTTTATGTACCCACCCCCTATTGATGAATTTTCGATCATGGTGAAATTGATTTCAATTGTGTTTTTCCCCCCAGAGAAGAGAGAGCATATCCCGGGATTAAACGTTGAAGAGCAGACATTCCATTTATCCGCTGAAAAATTACCCTTGGTCTTGTTGTATGTGCCTGCGGAAATATTGTTGATATGCAGTGAAAAATTATTTCCTACGTTCATTTCCATGTAGACGAACGATACATTCGCATCTGCGGGAAGATCTATGAATCTCGTTATGTTCCCCTCTCCGACATAACCCCCAAAATAGAGGAAATCGGAAGTCGTCTTTTTTGCCTTGGAAAGATAAACCTTTGCCATGTAACCGTCCACTGGTTTCGTTTTCTCGTATCCGGAAACAATAGTGGTCAGCCTTGCGAGGAAGTTATTGACCGGTTGTGTGGATGAATTATATATATTTTCCCCTCCGAACACGATCTCGTATTCGTGACCAGTTTCGTTCAGTAATGCGTCAAGAATATCTTTCGTTATGTTCCCGGCCTCGGAAACATTTCCTGACGTCCAAAGCGAACCTATCACGTCCAGTATGGTTCTTCCCATATCATCCTGTTCCAAAACACCTGTTGCGATGTAGTTTTGTATGACCGGAAGGAACTGGACGGAAGACATAGGCGTTTGTTCAAAAACATATACCAAATCCTTTCCTGTATAATAATATCTCTGGTATCTAAGATCTGGGGAAGAATACGTGTGGAGAAGTGAAACCAGGAAAAAACCTACGAGAATCAGTATTGAAACAGCGAATACAGCGTCCATCGAAAGCAGGAAACCCCTATAACCCCTCATAAAATTATATTTGAATCTCTGTATAAAATGGTTTTTCGCCAGTTCCCGGTTATTTTTAAAGATTTATAGCAAATTACTAAATATTAAAGGTGATACGATGGACTTCAGAAAATTTATAAAATCGACTTTCGGAAAGGATGTCTTTTCGATCAGCGAGGACGATATAATCAAGGAAAGGGTCCGGGTAGAGAAACAAGTGGAGAACATATCGGACGACATCAAGAACATACAGGAAAAGATACAGAAGCTGATGATCGAATCAAAGGGCCAGCCTTCCACCTTGAAAATGCTGAATGTGCAGAAAATCAAGGCTCTCCGGCTTGAATCCAGAACCAAGCAGATGGAGGCGAATCACTTCATCCAGCAGATGCAGGTTCTTCTTCTTGTGGAGGCCATGAAGCAGAGGGAAAAGGGAGACAAAGAATCCAAGATAACCGACGAAATTCTCAACTCTGACATGGACAAACTCAGTGCAGTCCTTCTTGTCACCGACGTCAGGGAGGCCCTTAAAGAGGGAAGGATTGATCTGGTCAAGGACAAGCTTGGAAGGGTTTTCGGGAAGGAACAACTTTTGGTCGACGACGAATCCCAGGAACTGATGAGCGCAATAGATGATCTGGAGAAGGTCGATGAGCAGACGGCGATCAAGATGGCCGGTCAGAAGGCAAAGGAACTGGCCGACGAGAGGGTTGACGAATAAGACCTTCCCAATTCCATTATTTTTGATTTTTTTCAGATATTTCAGTCTTGTTATTATAAGTTGAAATAATCTTTGATCATTTTCTTGAAACTTTCGTGGCCTGTCTCAAAGTCATCTGACATGAATTCTTCCGGTGTTACCCATTTGTGTTCTGTGAGATTTTCCTCTTCATCCACATTTTTTTGTCATATCTATTTCACCGGAAACGTGTTCGCAGAGGAATGTGGTTATAACAACCTGATCACCATCGTTTTCCCTGAAAAAATACCAATTACCGACAAGTTTCAATACATCCACATCCAGATCAGTCTCTTCTTTGAATTCCCTCATCAGACAAGACTTGGGATCGCTTCCGTATTTTATCCTTCCACCCGGAAGATCCCATACCGAAAAACCAGAAAGCTTTTGTTTAACTATTAGGAATTTTCCGTCTTTCATCAGAATTCCCTTTACCGCGGCCTGAACGTTTGTCATTTTATTGAATTAGAGTGCAGTTTTTAAAATCTTTGATCAAATTATAAACAGGTTATTATGGGAGAAATAAGAGAATCGGTCCTGAAACAGCAGCTCCAGAAGGAGATGGATGAAGCAAAAAAGCTGGATTCCAAGGGCAAGGGAAAGCAGGCAGCAGTCCATTACCAGAATGCAGCAAACATTTACAGGAGGCTGGCTTACATAGCTCCCAGAGATTATGCAGAGAACTTCTTCACAAATGCTTCCCAGTATGAGAGTCTTGGTAATATACTGAAAACCACTACCCCGTACACTAGGGCGGAATCCACTGAAATGATCGAGACTATGATAATATCCGAGAAACCCAAGATAAAATGGGAGGAAATAGGCGGCCTGAGTGAGGTGAAGTCGACGATAAAGGAAGCTATTGTTCTCCCATTCATAAACAACAAGCCGGATTTTGTGGAAGCTCCCAAAGCCATCCTACTTTACGGTCCGCCCGGAACCGGGAAGACGCTTCTTGCTAAAGCCGCAACTAACACGCTGGAAGCGACGTTTTTCGAGGCAAGAACATCTACGCTACTTTCGAAATACTTTGGCGAGAGCAGCAAAATAATATCAATGCTTTTTTCAAAGGCGAAAGAGAAACAACCATCGGTAATATTCATGGACGAATTCGATAGCATAATGGTCAGCAGGGACAAAGATATGAATGAAAGCACCCGTCGCGTGGTCGGGCAGCTTCTTCAGGAGATAGAGGGATTCGCTTCTACGAGTGATGACAAGATAATACTGATAGCCGCAACCAACAAACCATGGGACTTGGACGATGCAATGATATCGAGATTCCAGAGAAAGATATATGTTCCTCTGCCGGATCAGGAAGCAAGAAAAGCAATAATAGAGATACACATGAAAGGGGTAACACTCGAAGGGATGACCATCGGTTCACTTTCCGAAAGGACGGATGGTTTCTCTGGCAGAGATATAGCGAATCTTTGCAGGGAAGCGGTAATGATAATGATAAGGGAAAAGAACCCGAAGCTTGAGGAATTGACTTCGACGCAGATAGAGAAATACACAATGAGTCATCGGTCGCTGAACGAGAATGATTTTGAGAAAGCTTTCGAAAAAATCAGACCAAGTGTTGATCCCGATTCTATTCAGAAATATTCTGAATGGGGAAAACAAATGGGAATGTAAATTATGAATATTTTTGAGGTAATGGAAGAAGAGAAAAAATACTTTGATAAAGACAAACTTCAACACCATCTCGATGATCTTCTGAAAAAGATAAAAAAATCCAGAAGAGATGAAACATTCGAAAGATCAGCCATTCTTTTTTGCGAAGCGGCCAATATTGCTCATCTTTTGGGAGATTCGAGAGCAACAGAATTCTATATGAGCTCCGCTCAGGAGAATCTCAAAACCAAAAACATATACAACGCAGCATGGGCTTACAGGAACGCTGCGCTGGTTTCTTTCGAAAACGGTGATTATACCAATGCAATTTCATTCTCGCAAAAATCGGTAGAACTATTCGAAAAATCTCATACGCAATATGGACTTGAATGGTGCTTCAAACTTATTGGGGAATCATTCGAAAAGAGCGGTAAAACAGGGGAAGCAATAAAATACTATAACAAATCCCTTGAAATACAAAAAGACGAGGAAATCGAAGAAAAGATCAAACACCTCATGAAAAAAACACCTGAAATTTCAGTTAGTCATAATTCTGATAAAGATTCAGTCAAGAAAAACGGAAATGCCGAATTCCGGCTGGAAATCAGGAACCTTTCTAATGATATCATAAAGGAAATAAAAGCAGTGGGAGCCGATTCTAAAATAATAGATTCGTTCCAGAATCTGGGTCCTAACGAGATACACATTTTCAAAAAAACAGTAAAGACCGGCAATAATTCCGCCTCTTCACCGTTCCATCTGGTAGAATGGGATACCGTTCAGGGAGATAGATTCGAAAGAGAGATTGAACCAATCGAGCTGAAGATCAAACCAAATATCGGAATGAACGCTTATTTCCGCGAGAAACCGCAAGTCGGTAAGCAGTCTTTTTTCGTTGTGTTTGTGAGGAACGACTCCGGTTCCGATATAACGAATGTTCGCCTTCGTATGGATTTCCCGGTTGAAGTCAAGGTGAAACCAGTTACCGGGTACACTTTCGAAAAAATTCAGATCGGTGAGGAGAAAGGATTCGTTTTCAAGATCCTTCCCACCGCTCTGGAAAAGGTAACCCTGAAACCTTCCGTGACCTACGATTATAATGGGAAGAGTTTTGACGAGACGATGGAACCATTTTCGATGAATGATACACTCGAATTACCGGAAGATAAAACCATTTCCAATGATACTTCCAAAATACTTGACAACACAATGCTTGAAAAAATGAATGATATCCGCGAGGAGAAGAGATTCATTAATTCCAGATTTGAACCTTTTCAGATGAATGAAATAGAGTTCATAGAATCTCAAAAGGAAATGGCATCCGTTAACAAGGGATTTTCACTAAAAAATACTAGTATTAATGAGACATTCTCTTTGATAAAGGAAGAACTGAAGGACCTTCATATAGTATCGGAAAGAGAGAATGAAAATTCCTCTTTGTTGTGTTATTCATGCAAGACCAGAGGAGAAGGGGAGAAATATCTACTTAAAATTGTTATCAAAGATGAGAAAAATATAGTGTTCGTTGTTTCAAGAATGTATTCGGACAAAGATGATGGTCTGGATGATTTGCTTTCGAAAATATCCAACATACTGGAACATACGATAACTGCAATGACCTTCGCAACCGAAGTTCAGAACGTTGAGGTCAATGAGACAATAAATATCATAGACTCCGTTGTACAACGATCAAAGATAGGTGGGGATGAAGATAAAACGGAAAATAAAAAAATAAAATTAAAGGATTCGGTGGTACAGAAGACCGATCTGTGACCTATTTCTTTTTCTTCTTGGGCTTTTCTGGTTCCTCTTCGAATTCCTTGCTCATTTTTAGTTCGTCGGCCTCTAGCCATACCACTAGCAATCCCACCAGTATAAGGAGTATTGGGATTATTCCCGTGAGCACTATTACAAAGTTATCCAGCCAGTTGATACCGAGGGTTCCCGCGGTTCCTGTTATTGGATATACTGAGTCAACGAAGAGCCCTAACCCGATCAAAACCAGGATAAGCCCGACAATAATTTTTATTGCTGCATGCATGTTTTTTCACCTATTTTGATAGACTACTTGTTTTTATATTATAAGTAGTCAATTTCTTATAATTGATATAAAACTTTTAACTTTAAATTTATATACTTTATAATTCGTAAATAATTAATTCGGTGAAAAAATGATAAAGGCAACAAACATTGTGAAGAGAAAATCAGTCACTCCGAAACTCGTGGAGTGGAGGAAGCAAAAAGTAGTGGAAAGAATAGAGAGACCAACTCGTTTAGCCAGAGCGCATGCACTTGGATACAAAGCCAAACAAGGATTCGTTGTCGTAAGGGCAAGAATAAACAAAGGTGGAAGAAAACGTCCTATGCCAGCCGGCGGAAGAGGTCCAAAGAAATCAGGAAGATTCTTTTCCACCGGAAAATCCAAGAAGTTAATGGTAGAAGAAAAAGCTGCCAGGAAGTTTCCTAACATGGAGTTGCTGAATTCTTATTATGTAGGAGAGGATGGAAAACACCAGTGGTACGAGTGCATACTTATTGATCCCAGTCACCCGTCCATTTCCAAATCCAAAGAAACCCGATGGCTTACCAGCGGGAAGCATACCGGAAGGGTTTATAGGGGAAGAACATCCGCCGGTAAGAAATCCAGGGGACTGTTGAAGAAGTAATTTATACTGATTCTCGGAAATAGAATTATAAACATAGTTATAATAATAAAGAGATAAGCATGAAAATAGTCTTTGATGTTGGGGGATCGATACTCTGCCCCAAAGGGGTACCGAACGAAGAGATTATCAAGCTTTATTCTGAATTTTTGCTTTCGCTCGTCGCCGAAGGTCACGAGATTGTTGTGGTGGTAGGTGGCGGTAAGCTCGCAAAGAAATACATATCAATTGCGGAAAATTTCTCAGATGAAAGAGAATTCCTTGACAATATCGGTATACAGAGTACAATACTCAATGCGATGGTTTTGATTTCTTCACTTGGAGAACATGTGAACAAAAAGGTACCAACCAGTACACGTGATCTGAAAAAAGCCATAGGAACGAAGAAAATCGTTGTAATGGGAGGACTGAAGCCGAAACAGACCACGGATGCAGTGGCTGTTCAGGCGGCGGAGGTTTTGGGGGCGAATATGATAATAATAGGAACGGATGTTAACGGGATATATGACAAGGACCCGAAACACCATTACAAGACAAAAATATTCATAAAAATAACCCCTCACCAGATATCCAAGATAATAGAGAAGGAGAGATTCACCCCGGGCCATTCTGCAGTAATAGATCCTGTTGCAGTGAAACTTCTCGACAAGAACAAAATAAAGACACTGGTTCTTAACGGGAAAGACATAGAAAACATACGTAACGCCATAAAAGGGAAGGAATTTTTAGGAACGACAGTAGAGTGATATAATGTATGTTGTGGTTCTTATAACTTGCCCTGATCGGGAAAGCGCCGAAAAGATATCAGACGTCATCCTTGAACAAAGACTTGCCGCATGCGTTAACATAACCGGTGATATAAAATCTTTTTTCTGGTGGGGAAAACACATGAAGAAGATACACTCCGCGAAAGAGGTGATGATGTTTGTCAAGACGAGACAATCCCTTCTTAAAAAACTGATAAGGGAAGTCAAAAAGACCCATCCTTATTCCGTCCCAGAAATAATCGCCATTCCTGTTGTTGGCGGGTCAAAGGAGTATATGCAATGGATTGATGAGGAAACAAGAAATTAATAGATTCAAAAGAATTATTATTATGACATCCGAAAATATGTTTGAAAGAGAAGTCAAGAATCTTCTCGGGAAATATGTCAATAAAGATAAAATCGTTCTGGAAAAAACGGCGCAGCCGGAATTCGGTGATGTCGCGTTCCCGTGTTTCACTCTTTCGAAAGAGATGAGGAAAAGTCCGGTCGTCATAGCAGAAGAACTTTCGAAAAAGATAAAACCTGTTGATCTTGTCAGTAAAATAGATGCCAAGGGAGGATATCTTAATTTCTTCGCTGATTGGGGAAAGATTTTTAATGGCGTTTATGAAGAGATTGAAAAAAAACCGGAAGGTTTCGGTTCCGGAAATCCTGATAAAAAAGAGAAAATATTGGTTGAGTATTCTGCACCTAACACGAATAAACCCCTTCATCTCGGTCACATCAGAAATAATTCTTTAGGGATGTCCCTTTCCAGTATACTGGAGTTTTCCGGTTTCGATGTTGTAAAGGTTAATCTGGTGAACGACCGGGGTATTCACATATGCAAATCAATGATCGCTTACATGCTTTTCGGTAATGGGAAAACACCGGAAAGCGAGGGAAAAAAGGGCGATCATTTCGTCGGTGAATATTACGTGCTTTACAATGAAAAATCCAAGGATGATCCGTCCCTCGAGAGGAAGTCCAAAGAGCTTCTGAAGAAATGGGAAAACGGGGATAAGGATACCATGAATTTGTGGAAGAGGATGAATTCATGGACATTAGATGGGTTCAAAAAGACGTACGAAGATTACGGCTGCGAATTCGACAAATGGTATTATGAAAGTAAAACGTATGAACTGGGGAAGAAATTCGTCGTGGATGGCCTTAAGAAGGGGTTATTCAAGAAAGGGGACGAAGGGGAAATATACATAGATCTTTCGAAACAAGGACTGGACAAGAAGATACTTGTCCGTTCTGACGGGACGACTGTTTACATGACACAGGATCTTGGAACGACAAAACTCAAAAATGACGATTTTGATCCGGACAGGATGATATGGGTGGTTGCCAGCGAACAGAACTATCATTTCCAGGTACTTTTCAAGATACTTGAAATTCTGGGTCATGAATGGGCGAAGAATTGTTACCATTTGAATTACGGCATGGTTTTTCTCCCCGAAGGTAAGATGAAATCGAGGGAGGGGAATGTCGTTGACGCGGATGATCTTTTGGAGAATCTCACCAAAGAGGCAGTCAAAGAGATTAAGAAAAGAGGGAATATTCAGGGAAAGAATGAAATAGAAAAAACGGCCAGAATTATCTCCCTCGGCGCAATAAAATTTTACATGCTCAAGACAAACCCGATGAAGGACGTTAGTTTCAACCCGAAGGATTCACTGTCTTTCGAAGGAGATACCGGTCCCTTTGTGCAGTATTCCCACGCAAGGATAGAGGGGATACTCAGAAGGCTCGGGAAAATTAAGAAGAAGCCCGATTTTTCACTGATGAATTCCCCGGAAGAGAATGACCTCATGAGAATAATTTACATTTTTCCTGATGTAGTGAAACAATCCAGCGAGAAATACAGTCCTTCCATAGTTGCCAGTTATCTTCTGGATGTTGCAAAATCATTCAACCGTTTTTATGAGAAGCATAACGTTATGAAATCCAGCGATGATGTAAAGGCTGCAAGAACAGCATTGATAAAATCAGTCAGAATTGTGATCAGAAATGGCCTGAAGCTTCTCGGGATAGAATCACCGGGTAGAATGTGAATCATATCGTTCTTACGTGTATTCCTGTCGGACCTATTATCAACGGATGTATGTCCGTGGAATGATTAGTCATGCGCATTTTTCTTATTGACATCGAACGGTTGTATTTTGTCATCCCCATATACTGTAAAACTATGACGGAATCCACCATGAACTCTATAACCCCTGATCTGGAAAGGGATTTGGTATCTTCCAGTATTTCTGACGTTACTATTACGGCCTTGTTCATGTCCCTGAGCCTCTGCAGAATTCTGTAAAGGAATTTTCTTATCTTGAATGGCTCGTGTATATAGAGTTCGAACATGCTTACGGAATCTATCACTACCCTCTTCGCTTTCATTGATTCCACGTTGTTAATTATCCTGTCCATTAATGTTTCGACATCAAAAGGTTCGATCTCTACCGTCTTGATCATTTTCTTCTTTTCTAACGCGTCGAGATCCCATCCGAATTTTTTAGCCTGTTTCCTTATGTTTTCGATTGTTTCCCCGGTCGTTATGTAAAGACCCTTTTCATTGTATTTTGTCGCCCCGTTGTGAATGAATTGCGTAGAAAAGATGGATTTACATGTTCCGGTCTTTCCGGAAATCAGTGTTATTGTCCCTTCTTCCAGTCCGCCTTCTATCAGACCGTCAAGACCAGGTATCCCCGTTTGCACCCTCATGCATTACTTTTCTTTTTCTGGTTAATAAATTTTTTAAGCTTTATTATAAAAATAATGTATGAATAAGAGACAACCGGTCGTGTCTGGAGTTTTTTACGAATCGGATCTCGATGAACTTAAGAATTCACTGAAATTGATGTTCAAGAATACGAAACTCCTCGGTAACCTTGGTGTTATTTCTCCGCATGCCGGATATGTATATTCCGGAATAACTTCCGCGTTCTCCCTTGCCTCGCTGAAACCATCCAAAAGATTCCTGATAATCGGACCGAACCATAATCTTCTAGGTCACGAGTTTTCTATCTCTGACGGAATTTGGGAAACCCCTCTCGGAGAAGCGAAGATTGACAATGAATTAGCGAAATACCTTCTGAACAATAACATTATAAAGGATGATCCTATTGCTCATTCTCATGAGCATTCCATTGAAGTTCAGATACCATTCCTCCAGCACATATTCGGGAACTTCACATTCGTCCCGCTGTCAGTTGCGAACTCTGACTATTCGCATAAATTCCTCTCCAAGTGCGAATCTGTTGCAAAAACTATTTCCTCCGAGCTAAAGAAGAAAGATTTCAGAATAATAGTTTCTTCCGACTTCTCTCATTATATCCCGCAGGCGGAAGCTGACGAAAAGGACGAAAAGGCGATCGAGATGATAAAGAATCTCAATGTAAGGGGATTTTTCAAAACGCTCGAAAAATTAGATGCTTCCATGTGCGGTTACGGACCAATAGCTATTCTCATGTCAGTTGCAAAAGAGATGGGGTGGAAAAAAATAGAGGTAATCAACCATTCCTCTTCAGGTGACGTAACGAAGGATAGGGATTCCGTGGTCAATTATTATTCCATTGGATTTCGCTGAAGCCATTTCTCCTTCAGGGAATTGACTTCTTTCGCCGCTTCTTCCATGATCTTTTCGTTCCTGTCCATCCCTTTCCAGTTTCCTCTTTCCTCACTTCCGTAATATAATGCGAAGAGATCCCTGAAGAATTTCGGCTTTCCGATCTTCGTATCCACAGAAAAAAGATTATTGTTTATCTGGAGAAACATGTATTTACCGTTCTTTTGGTATATTTTTTTTATCTGATCAATTGAATCTATCATTTTCACGTGCTCCTTTTCTTTTACGATATCTTCGATTTTCCCTTTGAAAGGAAGGAAGTGCATATGTGCATGGAAGACGGTCTGGCCTGTTACCCCGTGCTCGAAAACAGCGAATGATCCGTATTCCTCCTTCAGAAATTTAATGACATTTTCGTATAATAATTTGAATTCTTCAAATTCCTCTCCGAGAGCACCCATGCAAGAAATGTGATCCTTTGGTATTATCAGAATATGACCTTCCTTCAGAGGATGAATATCTGCGTATACTGATAACTTCTTTCCCTTCGACAGAGGAACACTCAATGCAAAAGAATCAATGTTACAGTGCACGCAATCCATGTTAACTCCTTCTTAACGGGTTTTCCGGAGACTGTTCCGCAAGGAAAAGGCGCTTGGGATTGGGATGACCCTTCACCGTGACGCCGAGCATCTCCATGAGCTCCCTTTCGAAAAGATCAGTACCGGGAAAGATTCCAGTGATCGTGTCAATTTCCGGATTCTCCTTGCTCAGCGATGTTCTGAGATTTATTACGATACCTTCGTGTGCCATGTGATATAACACTTCTATACTCTCTTCCACATCAACACCGCTTATCATAATGATTCTCTGTATTCCGGAATTGTAAAGCCTCTCCATAATTTCCTTCACATTAGCACTTTCGAATGCTGCCCATATTTCATTTCCGTTTCTGTGCATTTCTCCGGTTAAATCCCTGATAACATTATCAATGTTCATTTATTTCCCTCCATCTTTTTGATTATTTTCACGACGCCTGCTATGATGGCCTCTGGTTTGGGTGGACATCCCGGAACGTAGACATCCACGGGGATGATTTTATCGAGCGGACCGTCCGAGTTGTACGAATCGTAAAAAACTCCCTTAGAAATTGCGCATGATCCAACCGCTAGCACGTATTTCGGGTTTGGTATCTGCTGATAGATTGTTATGAGCCGGTCTTTTACTTTTTTCGTTACGACCCCTTCAACAATGAGGATATCCGCATGCCTCGGGGACCCTTTTTCTGTTATACCAAATCTTTCGACATCATATTTAGGTGTCAGGCTTGCCAATATTTCGATGGAACAGCCGTTGCATCCACCCGCCCCGAAATGTATAATCCACGGGGATTTTTTTCTGCAATATTTCACAAGCTTTCCCATAACGGATTCGTTTTTTTTCTTCATTAAATCACCAAAACCATCATTACTATTATAACAACCCCCACAATCATCCATATAACGTAATCCGACAGTTTTCCCGTGTGGATGTCCCTGAGTTTGTTGAGACCGAAACTGTCGATTATTGCCTGATAGAAATTATCGGAAGTAACCGAATTTTTTTGTAAGTTCTCACCGCAGGTATATGTTTCATCCTTTTTACCATCGGGTCTGAACGACCTGTTGCCGAGAAGGTATATCATCAGACCTAACAAAATGAATCCCACGAAGCAACCCACGAACAAAGTCCAGCCCTCAAACATACGACATCATCCCACCCCCAGAACAGCGTTTATATATTGTCCCTGCTCCAATAAAACGTTCGTTGCCGGCTCAACGAACATCATTCCGATCTGCGGTAAAATACCTATAATAATGCATATAATTGCCAATATTATGATAGGTATCAACATAGTTTTCGGTGTTTTCTTTACTATCTTGAATGTTGAAGGTCCCATGAATATACATGAAAATACCTTCAAATAATACGCGAGAGTGATAGCGGAAACTATTATGGCTATCGATGTTATGATTGGACTTACTTCCCACGTTGCAAGGTATATCAGCCATTTCGAAGCAAAACCGTTTAGTGGGGGTATTCCGGCTGTTCCCAGCGCCCCGATACCGAAACAAAATGCAACCCATGGCATCCGTTTTCCGAGTCCGCCCAGCTTGTTCAGATCCCTCGTTCCCGTATGCCACAAAATAATACCGAACGAAAGGAAAAGGAGGCATTTTAGCAGTATGTTATTGAACAGATGGAAAAGTCCTGCCGTAACACCCGCGGGAGTTCCCATCCCGATGGCTATGAATATATACCCTACTTGGCTGACCGTCGAATAAGCGAGCAATCTCTTTACGTCTTTTTGCATTATCGCCATGAGCCCGCCCACGACCATGGTTATCAATCCGAGAATTATCAGCATCCAGAAAATGCTCATTATGCCGAACACGGTGAATATTATCCTTATCGTCATGTAGACGCCTGATCCTATTATAACACTTGACAGGAGTGCGGAAACCGGCGAAGGTGCGGCAGGATGAACATCCGGTAGCCAGAAATGGAACGGGACGATTGCGGACTTCAATGATAATCCTCCCAGTATTAGGCCAAGCACGATCATGAATACAGGTCCGCCGGATATTTTCAGGGCCATGTCCGCCATATTAAGCGTTCCGGTGAGTCCGTAAAGCATCGCTATCCCTACCAGCAGGAACGACGATGAAAGAGATCCGGTAATCAGATACTTTAACGCCGCTTCGGTAGATTCCTTGTTGAGCAGGAAAGCCACCAGAGCGTATGAAGCGACTGACATCAGTTCGAAAAACACGTACATGTTGAATATGTCGCCCGTGAGGGATATTCCGATAAGACCTATCGTGAGGAGGCATATCAGCGTATAGTACCTGTGTTTCCTTTCCTTGACGTATTTGACGGAATAGACCGCAGTGAGGGACATTATCCCGGTGATCATTATTGCCATGAACAGCCCGAGTTTGTCGAGCACCCATACTATTCCGAAAGGAGGAGACCAACCGGAGAATGCAAACATCATGATGTCCGGGCTGAAATACGCGAGAAGGAAGAAGATGAAAGAAAAAATTATTGCTGATATTGCTATTATGTCCCTCTTCAGTACCAGTACAAGGAACGCGGCCAGGAAAAGGACGCTTAACACTATGGTTATCATTTTATCCCCTTAGATCGCTCATCTTCTCCGTATCAAGAGTCTTGAAATGCCTGTAGGCTATTATCGCAATGCATAACGCAAGCGCCGTTATGCTGAGGCTTATGACTATCGAGGTCAGCACGAGTGCCTGCGGAACCGGATCCACGGAAAACTGTGAGAACGTGTTTACGTTTTCCGGCGTTATTATCGGGGGTATCCCGTTCTCCCTTGAACCTATCGTTATCAGCAGCAGATGAATAGCATCCGTGAATATGGCGAGGCCTATTATCTTCTTTATGAGGTTCGGTTTCATCGCTACGCAATACACCCCCAACATCATCATCAACCCGGACGTTAAATACAACTCTATCATAATCATTCCTTGATCAGTAAAAATACGATCACGGTGAGAGCCATCGTGACCATTATCCCCCCGAATACATTCAGCAGGAGTACCTGCTGAGCGCTCCATAAATTGAAAATAGTACCTGACGGCGTCAGAACGCTCCTGAAAAATGTCTCGAAAATCACCAAGAATATGAGGAAGGAGGCCATCGTCCCTTCGATTATATGGGCGGTTTCCTCCTTTATTATTCTTTCCGCCTTTCTGAGCCCGAATGCCAAAGCAACCAACGTAATTCCAACGACGACCATGGTCCCTCCGGGGAAAGAGCCTCCCGGCGTCAGATGCCCGTGGAGTATGATGTAAACACCGAACAATAGTATGAAAGGGAAGAGACCCTTTACCGTGGTCTTCACTATAACATCCATTATTTTCCCTCCCCCTTGCCCAAACCGAACATTACCAAGCTGAATATGCCCATCGCTGCCGTGAAAAGGACCGTTTCTTCACCGAGCGTGTCGAAACTCCTGAAATCCCACACTATCGACCCCACGACATTCGCGGAATTCGTCTCCTTCAGGGAATTCTGGATGTAATGCTCCGCCACGGACTTGTTGTCCCATTCCCCGAAACCAGGGAACATGAAAACGTAAAGCATGAAAGAGAATATCATGACCATGCACACACCAACGACTATGTTTCTCTTCATCATTTTTCCATCCTCGCGGTTTTTTGTATCGCTATCACGAAAATCAGCGTAGTAAGGCCGGCCTTGATCGCTGCTTCTGTTATTGCGATGTCCGGTGCCTGAAGAATAAGGAATGACAATGAAAGCATAAGGGATAAGATGGCCAGGAAAATTACAGAATAAAGAAGATCCTTTGAAATCACTGCAAAAAATGCAAATGCCACAATTCCCATCAGGAGAACTATAATGATCATATAATATTATTATTATAGCCCTGATAAATTACTATTGGGTTCATAACTTTTTTTCTTTTCCCGACATTGACTGTATTTCAGAACCAATTTCATTCATTTTTTCGGCTATCTGCTCCATTTGAACCTGTATTTCTTCCACAGTTTTTTCTATTTCTTCCGATCTTTCTTTGAGAAGTGTCTTAACATCCACCGTTTTTTTGTCTGAGATGATTCCTGCTCCAATATCTGTCAGGAGGGAATCTCTGTCAATTATTTTTCCCTTTGCGAAACACCCGCTTCCGAAAGGAACTAAAATTTCGTTTTCATTACCATTTTTTTTCATTTCTTCTATTGCGTTAATGGTGCTCCTTGTCTCTAGAAACTGTTGTTCTATCATATCCTGTTGCTTTTTGAGGGCTTCCATGTTCTGCTGAAATATCTGCAGCATGACGTATTTCTCGGTCATCTTTTGGTCAGTCATACTGGTCTTAATGTATTACAAACTTATAAATTTTCAAAAAATCAGAGCAACTTAAGATGTTTGGTGACTTTGTCTATTTCTTTCTCCTCGCAAGGACCTATCCCTAGAACGGTCACGGTTCCTGGCTCTAACTGGGTCCTTCCCGCGTCCCTTATTAGCGAACAGGGAAATTTTCCCCTGACATTTTCATGTATTTTCATTAGTCCCTTAAGGTCATCTACCTTCAGAATTACCTTTTTTGACCCTTCAGCTTCCCATTCCGCCCGTTCTTTCGAATCGGATTTCTTGTATGCCTCTATGCTGGCGTGAGCTACCTGCGCGGCCATCTTCCCTTTGTCCATCTTGATGTCTTTTCTTACGATAATCACTTGCTTGAACATAATATTATTTGGGAACGGTTGAATAAAAACAGAAATAAAAATAAAAAAATGTCCAAAAAGGAATGGGACGATTGTGATTTACACTTTTCCTGTCACTGTGGCAGTGTCACTTGCCTGATAACCGCCCTGTGGAGTGTAAGTCACTACTACCTTCAGCGAATAGGATGATCCTGCAGACAATCCCATCGATGTGCAGTTGACTGTTGTTTCGGTTATCTGTCCGGGTGCTATGTTGAATCCCGAAGAGTTAGTCGTACACCCAGTTCCCCCAGCGGTCGGAGCCACAGCCACAGAACCAACTGATATGGTCTTCCCTACCTGATTCGGAAGCTTTATTCGGAAAGTTCCGCCCGTTTCAAGTATGTGAGCTGTTGAAGCCCCAAGTGTTTGGAATCTTGCTTCTGTTGTCGTCGTCGCTGGAGTAAAGACACCCAATGCGTATAGAGCTGCTGCCACTATTATAACGATCAGTATCGCCCATCCATATGTCATTAAATATTCCATTGCTGATTGAGCTTTTCTCATAACGATCAATTTATAATTGGTTTCAACTGCTATATAAATAATCCGTTATTCCCGGATTATCGAAGTATCTGAATAAAATAAAAAAAAATAAAAAAAAGAACTGCGGAAATAAAAAAATGCAGTTCATTTTTATTGGACAATTGCGATTTAAACCGTTCCTGTTACAGTGGCGCTGTCCGATGAAGCATACCCGCCAGTCGGTACGTAACTAACTGTTACCTTCAGCGAATATGGCGCACCAGATGATAATCCAAGCGTAGTACAGTTAACGGTTGTCTCCACTATCTGTCCGGGTGCTATGTTGAATCCCGAAGAGTTAGTCGTACACCCAGTTCCCCCAGCGGTCGGAGCCACAGCCACAGAACCAACTGATATGGTCTTCCCTACCTGATTCGGAAGCTTTATTCGGAAAGTTCCGCCCGTTTCAAGTATGTGAGCTGTTGAAGCCCCAAGTGTTTGGAATCTTGCTTCTGTTGTCGTCGTCGCTGGAGTAAAGACACCCAATGCGTATAGAGCTGCTGCCACTATTATAACGATCAGTATCGCCCATCCATATGTCATTAAATATTCCATTGCTGATTGAGCTTTTCTCATAACGATCAATTTATAATTGGTTTCAATTGGTATATAAACCTTATTTAAAGCTTTTGTTTTCCAAAAAACAGTTTATATCGGCTTGAAACCTGCAAACATGGTTGAAATCATTATCCTTGCTCCGAAGAATATAATAAGGGCGACAACCATAAAAATTGGAAAATATTTTATCCCTTCTTTTTCTTCCCCATTGCTGATGAGTCCGATTATTATTCCGGAGAAGAATGTGGTGATCAGAATCGCGACCACGGAAAACACCAAAAGGAAATCCGGGGAAATCGATGCACCGAATTGGAAGAACGGCATGTTTGACGGCATGGATTCCGGGATGGTTCCTGTTGCTCCTATGGTTGAAAGTGTTGTTATCAGGTATATTGAAAGTGCATACAGGACGGGTGCTCCCATAACCCCGGCGAAAACAATGAATATTCCATACATCATTATGTTAGCCTTCACTTCTTTCTGTATGGCTTGTTTCCTTCGTATGTCAATCGCATTCTCTTCCAGTAGGGCCACCAACTGACCTCCAGCTTCCGCCCCTTCTGCTATAAGTCTTAATGATTTTTCCAGCAGATGTGATTTTATGAATTTCGGTATTTTAGACATACTCTCCGAGAGCGTCTTGCCGGTCATTATATCTTTTCCGCATTTTTTTATCGCATCTGAAAGCGGTCCAAATTCAGATCTTGCACTCAATATAAGCGCCTTGCTGGGTATGAATCCGGACTTTATGTTAGCGGCCATCAGTTCCAGTGCGTCCGGTAGTATGCTTTCAACGAATTTCTTTCGTTTGTCTATGGCAAGAATCAACCATGCGTTCATAAACAGAAAAACAGCCACAAAAACTCCAATCAGTATTATTATGAAATATGGTTGAACGAAGAATGCTATCGCAAAAGCCATGATCAGGCTGATGATGATTGATTTGTTTATGTATTTTCCGGCAGTCGTTTCCATTCCTGACATCAGTATCATTTCTGCGATTTTGTTCCTGTATTTCTTCGGGAAAAATTTATACAACATGATCAATCAATACCTACCGGTCTCCTTGATTTTATCAGTCCTATGAACATGAACTGGAAAAATATGAGAGATCCGAGTATTCCCATCAAAATCAATTCCATGTTCATTGTTATCCCACTGAATGAAGAAAGAACCAGAAGGAATGTGATCCCGAGGGTCGGGAATATCACGGCAAGCATCATATACATAAGAGAAAGAGGGTTCAATTGGGAACCGTATTTTTTGATGGATACTCTTTGTTCAACTGCCAGTGACGCCACTATCTCCTTCATGGTCGATCCTATATCGGAACCTGATTTAAGGGAATTTATGAGTTGCCACATAACCCTGCGGAAGAACAATGAAGGGGTTTCCCTTGTCAGCTTTTCCAGAGCTTCGGCTTCCGATTTTCCGGTGTTTATCTCGTTCACAACTTTACGTATTTCGTCGGAAAGTATGCCATAATCCGTTTTCGCTATTGATACGAATGTATTGTAAAGAGGAACGCCGGATCTTACCTGTACTAGTATATGATGGAGTATGTGCGGAAGATTATTTTCTATATTCCTTATTTTCTTTCTTGATAACATCTTTGGATAGAAAAGCAGGAAGAACATGCTGGCAGTTCCTATTGCCAGCCCTGACAAAAAGGACATGACAAACGACATAATTATTTCAGCCTTGGCGATAGCGATGGTCAGGACAAACATCATTCCGAAAATCATAGAAAAATACATAAGAAAAGCGAACAGAGCGATGGATGCCCATCTTCTCGGGCTGATCGGAATACCAGTTTGTTCCAGATCAAATTCCATGGAAGGGAATATCTTTGAGATGTTCTCACCTAGACCTAGAAAATGCTCTGTTATTTTCATCAGCTTCGAATAGGAAATCGGAATAAATGGTATTTTATTTTTCACAATCTATAATTGTTTTTCTCTCGATATAAATAATTCGAGCCTATCCGAATTCAAGATGTAACATTCCTTTTGAAAAGGATTGCCCGATTATCCTGGATTTTGGAGGTTTTGTTAGTATCTTGAAATATGCTTTGTTACCGGTTATGGCCTTGACTTCTATGCTATTTTCGAGAGAATTTATCTGAATATCTTTCTCATCCTTCACTTCGGGGAGTTTGATTTCAACCAATATTTTATCCCCGATCCTTTTCACATCAGTTTTTGGTTCTTCTGTTACCCTTGCCACACCAAATGTTGCTGTTTCAGGTTTGGAGTTTTTTTTGGCCTTTGGTTTGAAGCCCATTCTCTCTATTTCGTGTTCTATATCTTTTTTATCCACGTTCCCGAACGTTTTCACGGAAACCCTTGGTTTCTGGTCGGCGCTTTGTGTTATCTTTATGGAAAAACCGTTCCCCATTGGTGTCTTTTTGAAGAACGGTGAAATATCAAAAACCTCGAAATTCTTTTCGAACAGTTTGTTAAGATGGTTCATTTCCCCTTCCACCCTCTCGAATACGTCCGAAAACACGTCTTTCCTTTCAAACCTTACTCCGCATTTCGGACAGAAATCCCATTCGTCATTTACTTGACTACCGCAATTACCGCATTTCATAATTATCAATTAAAACATAGTTGATTTAAAAAATTATTTTATGATGTCTGCTGTCGCTGCGCCTATCGAAGCGAAGAACGATATGAATATGAATATCTTGAACGTCCAGAAAAGGTCATTAACGAATGACATAACCCCGAATAACCATAAGATGAAGATACTGACAGAATACGAGATAATGAAAAGGGACACGAGACGTTTCGGGACGTACATTCTTCCTACTATATGCGTATCAATATCTCCGCCTATGCTTTCTTTTGCGACTCGCTGGAATTTTGTATAGTAAATAATTATTGTTGCAATGACAACGCTGAGAATCACGAAAACTAACATCCTAGTAAAACCCAGGTTTTGAGCGAGTTTCCATACCTCTTCTGTTACACTGAGTGGTGCAGAAAAAAGAACAGCCCCGAATATCTGCTGCGCTACGTCGTCCAAACCGAACTTTTCAGGTTTTATTTTATTAGCTAAAGAAGATATTTTCGATTTCCCGTTTTCCCTCAGTAACGCCACAACCATACAATTCCCTCGGTGGCGGTTCGTTATCGTCTTCGCCCATTTTTAATCAGTCTCGTTTTAATTACCAAGATTATTATGATAGAAAACGTATATATATAATCAATTGAAAGGAAAATAAGGAAAAAAATAGTGATTTTATGTTCGGTCTGGAAAAAAAGAAGAAGAATGTTGCGTTGTTCGTTGACGGTCCTAATATGATAAGAAAGGAATTCAACATAGACCTTCACGAATTGCGTGCTGTCGCGGAAAAATACGGCAGAATAATATACGGGAAGGTATACCTTAACCAGTATGCTTCGGAAAAACTGATTGAGGCAATCGCCAATCAGGGTTTCGAACCGAAGGTCGTCCTCGCAGGAGAGATTGAATCGGACGTTGACGTTAGCGTGGCTGTCGAGATCGTTCAGGCATCATACGACAGCAAAGTGGATGTGATAGCGCTTGTTTCAAGGGACGCTGATTTTCTCCCCGCTCTCCAGATAGCGAAAAAGATGGGCAAGTATGTTATTGTGATCGGAGCGGAAAGCGGTTTTTCGAAAGCGCTCCAGCACATGGCGGATAACGTGGAAATTCTTGTGAAGAAAACGATGAAGAGAAGATAAGCTATATGCACGTTGCCATTCTGCTTTTTAATCCGACAACTAAATACGCCCCTATCAATATGAGCGCGGAACCAATTATCTGTATCAAGGGAACGGGTTCGTAAAGCCATACGTTTCCCAACGCCAGCGATATGACCGGAGCGATCAGAAGGACAAGTGTTGCCTTCGAGATGTTTATGTAACGTATTGCCGCATACCAAAAAAGAACGAATGCGAAAAGGAACCCTGTGGACATGAAAATGTTCATGACCTGCTGGCCGGTTAATGACAATATTATTCCCATTTTTCCTGTTAACAAAATCACTCCGAACAATATCAGTCCGCCGAAGAACATCCTTGAGAACGAAACAACGAAGTTCGTATCGCCTTTGATCATTGCCTTCTTCGCTATTACGTTTTCTAGTGCCCATAATATTGTTGCTCCGATTATCATAATATCACCGAGCTGAGGGTTCATCCATAGCTCGGCAGGGTTTATTGTTGCTGAAAAAAGGACGACGGTTCCGACGAGCATTATTATCATTGCATATATCTGCTTTCTGGGGATTTTCTCCTTCAGAAAAATGAATGCGAATACCGCCGCGTAAAGTGGGAGGGTCTTATGAAGGAACGCTCCTCTTCCCCCAGTGGTTAGCTGTAATCCGCTGAAGAACAAAAGGAAAGCGAATGATCCTCCTATTATGGCGATCAGCGCCAGATATTTCCAGTTTGTTTTTATCCTTTCTTTTCGGAATCCGCCAGTTGCTAAAGAAATGACAAGAAATATCACACCGATTATAACGGCTCTGACGGCCGTGAACACGGTCGGATCTATACCCACCACGAAAATTTTGTTGACTGGTATCGATACCCCCGAGACTATCGCGGTCAGCAATGCAAATATAGTACCGATCCATTCCCTTTTCATTTTCTCTCTCTCATCAGTTTTTTGACTTCTTCCTTGGGGAGTTTTTCGCATATATGATCATAATGCATGCTCACCCAGTCATTCCTTTTCAGTTCAGGCTCGAAATTTTTATCTATCACCCTTTTTCCCAGAGGAGTGTTGAGAACAACTGTTTTCCCGGCTTCCATAACCCTTCCCGGTTTGACCATACACTCTTTCAGGTCGATATCCTTGAAAAATAAACTTCTCCATTTGATCGCCTTTTCGTGCTCATGAAGAAAATATTTTCTTATCACGTCATCGTCTATCCTTTCCTTTCCCATGTTCTTTGCTAGGATGGAACACATTTTTCCGGCGACTGGGAATAATCTTCCTACTGGGAGACCTATGTCTCTTTTCATCTCTATTTTGTCCCTGAGTTTTTTCAGCATTTCTTCCCGAAGGTCACCTCTTCTTACCAGAACCTCCCCGCAAGGTATTGCATAACGGAGGAACAATTCTTTGTTTTCTATTTCCATAGTTCTTTCATCTCCTCCATCATCACTTCGAATCCCCTCTTGGTGATTTTCTTAATTATTATATCGTTGAACACGAGAACATGATCCCCCTTCACGATGGAATCCTCCATTCCGTGAATCACGTTCCTTTCCTTCCCGAAGATTTCAGCTGTTATTTCTTTTCCCTCGGTTTTCACTATCTTTCCTGGCAGAGCAAAACACATAATATACCTTATTGATTTTATGGGTAATAAACTTTACATCTTACCCAATAAAAATAGCATCACTGCCATCTGGGACCACATGCGGTTCTCCGCCTGGTCGAAAATTATCGAGTTTTTATGATCTATCGCGTCCCTTGTGATTTCATATCCGACATGACATGGCATGCAGTGCATTATCTTCCCGTTGCATCCGTATTTTTCGAGAAGTGCCTTGTTTAGTTGGTATGGTGCTAACGCCTTTAGACGCCGTTCCTTTTCCTTCTTGAAACCGGGATCATTGATCAGTTCCATGTCAACCCACGTATCCGTGTGAACGAAATCCGCATTTTTCAATAAGTTCAAATCCTTGGTTTCCTCGTAAAGATCGGTTTCCCTCGCTTTTTGTATCAATTCTTCGTCAACAGACAGCGGATGTTTTTCGGCAACAATCATTGAAATTTTTGCTCCCAGTTTCGTGCAGACGTTGATCAGGGAATTGCTGACATTATTGCCTATTCCCATCCACACGACATTTTTCCCTTCCAGCGAACCGCAGTTTTCGATCATTGTCATCGCATCACCTATGCCCTGAACGGGATGGTATTTTTCACAACATCCGTTTATCAGCGGGACTTTTATGTTTTTTGCCATTTCTAAAAGTGTGGAATGCTTCATTACCCTGGCCATCATGATATCCGCGTAACGTTCTATCGCCCTGATCTCATCTTTCAGCTCTGATATGCTTATCTGGGTCGTGCGTTTGTCAAGAAATATTCCATGTCCTCCCAGTTTTGTCATTCCTGCCTCAAAACTCAGACGGGTTCTTGTGGATGTCTTCTCAAAATACATTACCAATGTTTTGTCTTTCAGTGCTTCCGAATAATTACCCGGATTTTTCTTTATCTCTATCGCTTTTTTTATTATACCTTTCAACTCTTCCGTTCGAATGTCTTTCAGATTCAGAAGATGCCTTACCATGGAACCACCTAATTAAAATATTGTACCCATTCCTTAATTATTTAAAATTAACTTTTCCTTGAGAACTCGTAAAGATTTCTGAATGCCTTGACCGCATTTTTTACCGATGAAAATACGGGAATATCCATTAGCACATGCTTCACCCTTTCATGATCTTCCGCTCCGGGGGCGCATAATATTACTGGCTTGACAAACTTCGTTGTTTTTAGGAAACGAAGATCCCTTTCCTTTAACATACACGACTTGAGTTGGGTAACCATGATCACACCATCGATGTTTTTATCCTTCATCAGAATTTTCAGAACCCTTCCGTATCTTTCACCATCCGCGTCGGCTATTATATCCAGCGGATTTATTGGATGTAACCCACCGAACTTCCTGATTTCGGATTTGGTTTTTTCGGAAAACTCGGGCGTTTCCACACCGAAAAGATCACACCAGTCCGCCGCGAGTATCGACGATCCCCCGGTATTGGAAACTATCGCTATCCCGTTACCTTTGACTGGTTTATAATGATCAAGTGTGTTCGCATAATTGAAAAGTTCTCCGAGGCTTTTGGATTCTATTATCCCGGACTGGCGGAATGCGGCCTCGTAAACCATCGATTCAGTGGAAATCGAACCTGTATGGGAAAGGGCCCGTTGTTTTGCACCTTCCCCGATTCCTCCCTTCATCACCAGTATCGGTTTTTTCGAATTCTTAGCGACCTTCATGAATTTGGCCGGATTTTTAATACCTTCGGCGTACATGAGTATTATTTTGGTTTCCCTGTCTTTGATTAAATATTCCATTATCTCGGTTTCATTGATGTCTATCGCGTCACCTATCCATACGAATTTAGAGATGCCGGTTCTGTTGTATGAAAAAAGATCCATGAGTGTCGCTCCTATACCTCCGCTTTGGGAAATTACGGAAATTTTCCCTTTCCTGAGATGCAAACCCTTCTCGAAGGTCGTGTCCAGTCCCTTCCCCGGTTCTATGACACCGCAGACGGAATTCGGTCCGAGTACCCTGAATTTTCTTTTATTTGAAATATCAAGGATTCTCTTTCGTTCATTAGCTGAAAATCCCCCTGAAAGAATAATAACGCATTTTCCTCTGATCGACGGGAGGGTTTCAATCACCTTTTTCGGTGGTAGCGTGATAACCACTAAATCGGCATACGGGATTCCCTTCGTGGTCGCTATGTCCACGAATGTTCTTTTCCCTTTGAACTTGGTGAGGTTTCTTTTTATTTCTCCGAACACGACAGGGTTCGTCAATACGAACTTACCGCTGAGTTTCGATGAACCTATAAGGAGCACGGATCTGGGATAGAACAAAGAATCGAGGCTCATAATATTTTATTTAAGCCGACGTAATTAATATTATGAGAAAATTATCACCTTCCGAATCCAAGAAGATTATGAAAAAATACGGGATACCTGTCATCAAGGAGAAGACCATAAAAGTGAATACAGTTAAACTTCCGAAAGAACTGAAATATCCTGTTGTTTTGAAAATTGATTCTCCCGACATCATACATAAAACGGAAGCTAATTGCGTTTTTACTGACATAAGGAACGACAACGAATTAGTCAAAGCATCCGAGACCATTCTGAAAAACGCGAAAAAATATGATCCCAAGGCAAAGATAAAAGGTTTCCTCATACAGGAATATTTCAGCGGTTATGAGGTAATAGTCGGGGGAAAGATAGATGAACAGTTCGGCCCGATAGTTCTTTTCGGGGCCGGTGGAATATTTACGGAATTGCTTGAGGATACGTCCATACGAATCTGTCCGTTTGGGAGGAAAGATGCTGCGGAAATGATAGACGAAATAAAGTTTTCAAAGGTCCTTGGCGGTTTCCGAGGAGAAAAACCAGTTGACAAGGAAAAAATAATAGACATTCTTATTGGAGTCGGTAATTTAATGATCAAGGAGAAAGTTAAGGAACTTGACATAAACCCCCTCATAGTTTCGAGTGTCGGAATACGTGCGGTTGACGTTAGGATAATAAAATAAGGTGATAAAATAGACTGGAAGATTCACACGATTTCTTCATTCGCTGCTTATTTTGTAATAATATTATTGTTCGCTTTCTCGGTTCCGTTCGCAATCATTTCGTTTCTCGTGATGTTCTTCTTCTCGCTATTCCCTGACATAGATCATCCGAGATCAATTATAAGAAAGTCGTCATCTGTACTGATTTTCTACTTCGCGGTGCTTATGATATTTCTTTATCTGAACGTTGGAATTTTCGAGAAGGTCATTCTTTCGGGGATATCTGCTGTTCTGACATATTACCTATACAAGAAACTCCCTCTCCACCACAGGGGACCCAAATCCCTTCATAGATGGAGATACGCTCTGGTTCTTTCTTTCGCGTTTTCGATAATTTTCTTTTTCTTAAGCGTCGAAATAACCTTGGCGTTATTCGTTCTCTTTGGATACGGGCTCCATCTCTCTCTGGACAAGGTAAGGGAATTCTGATTTATTATTTTATACCACTGCCAACAATTATTATACATGGAAAAGCAGCAAACAATTCTCAAGAAATATGAATCTCTGGTAATGGAATGGAACACCGTGTCACTAGTATGCGCCATATCATTCGGGGCGACATTCCTTGGTCTGATCATTGGTCTGGTATACAACAGCATTTACGCGATATTCGTCAGCATGGTCGTTATGCTGGTTTTCGCTGCATTTGAATACAAAACCAGAAGAGCTTATGCCCGCATAAAGGAAACTCTGGAAGATGAGATGTTTGGCATGGCCGGCATAAAGAAACCGAAAGTCAGGGAGCTCATAAAGAAGGGAATGTGGTATTAAAACGGAAAGACGCATGTTAACATGCGTCATGAAAAGAATGAAGTAGTTTTTACCTGCTTCCTTCGAAAGTGTGGTGATGTTTTATTCACGAGATCAGATTTCATGGTCGGGGTGGTCAGGGCGTCAAAATGAGTGCACACATACTCGGTAGAGGTGCATTTCTTTCAGGCTTCAAAATACAGGATTTCGCCGTGTACGGTGCGGAGAGAAGAGGTGCCCCGCTTTCGTCGTTCTGCAGGATTTCGAAAGAACCTATAGGTACCCGCGGCTATATATTCAATCCCGATCATGTTGTATCGCTTGACCATAGTATAGGAACGGAAATTATCCTCGCGGGCGCAAAAAAGGGAGCGACCGTGCTGATAAATTCGGATAAGAAAGTTCCTAAAATGAAAGATTTCAAAATTTATCACATAGACGCCACTTCGATCGCGCTGGAAATAATAGGCAAGCCAATCCCGAATGTCGCAATACTTGGCGCATTCCTGGAGCTTACTAAAATGTTTCCCCTCAAGAATCTGGAAAGGGCGATCGAGATAGAACTTGAAGAGGCAGGTCACGGGGAAATGGCGGATTCGAATATTCGTGCTTGCAGGGTTTGCTACAGGAAAATAAATGGATGATCATTATGTTAGGATTCATTTTCGGATGGGCGGGGAAAATCCGGAAGCTGCGGAAGAAATGGGACAGGCTAAGAGAGAAAGCGCTCAAAAAGAAGGAACCACTAAAATCGACCATCCTTGTTAAGATGGACCAGATAGAGAACAATCTGCGCGTCCTCGAAGAGAGAAAATCGATAGCGAGGGTAGAGAGGGCGAGGCTATCCAAGGAAATTGAAATCGATCTTGAGGGAATCAAAGCGCTGGTGGAAACAAAGGACGAAGATTTCGTCCAGCAGCAGAATGTACAAACCGTCAGAAAACAGTGATCATATGAAAGAAGAAAAAAGCCTGAAATATGAAAGGGTAAAAGGTATTCCTCATGTGAGGGAACCGGGAAATTCTGTCAGAAGGAAGACTGGGGAATGGAGGATTTTCAAGCCGGTTATAGACCACAAGAAGTGCATAAAATGCAAGAACTGCTGGCTGGTATGTCCGGATTCGGCAATAGACTGGAAGGGAAAGCCGGTGATTGATTATCAGTTATGCAAGGGGTGCCTTGTCTGCTATAACGAATGCCCGGTCAAGGCAATTTCCAAGACCAATGATAAACACGAAAAATGATCAAACTATTTAAATCAGTTTCTTATAAATAATTTATGCCAAACGAAACAAATTCCAGCTCATTCTTAACATATCGGAGGTTGTTACCCTTATGAAAAAAGAGATAATGGAAGAGTTGTCAACAAAGACAGATGATCACGAGTTCTATTTTTCTGCACCGAAAGGATACACTCCGGGTAAAACAAAATATGTTATAATAACCGGATCCGTCATTTCCGGTGTTGGGAAGGGGACTTTCTCATCATGCATAGGGAACATACTGAGTCTTTTTCATGGCTATAAAGTATCTCCGATAAAGTTCGATGGTTATCTCAACTGTGATGCTGGAACCCTTAATCCTTTCAGGCATGGTGAGGTTTTCGTTCTGGATGACGGTACGGAATGTGATCTTGATCTAGGGTCTTATGAGAGGATGATAAACGAGAATCTTTCCAAGGACAATTACCTCACATCCGGAAAGATATTCAAGATGATAATAGACAAGGAGAGGGAAGGTGGTTATCTGGGTAGGGATGTCCAGTTTATACCTCATGTCACCGGAGAGATTAAGGGGTTTCTGAGAAGTCTCGCGGTGAAAAGCGAAGCTGACATAGTTCTTGTCGAGGTTGGAGGGACTGTGGGTGATCTGGAAAATTCATATTTCATAGAAGCAATGAGAGAGCTTTCTTACGAGGAAGGGAGAGAGAACGTTTTTTTCATAAACGTTACATACATACTTGAACCTCGTTCCTTAGGGGAGCACAAGAGCAAAGCAGCCCAGCTTGGTATAAAGAACTTGATGAGTCTCGGTGTACAACCAAACATGGTTATATGCAGGAGCGAAAAACCGGTTAATCAGAAAGTGCGGGAAAAAATAAGTATATATTCAAACGTCCCGGTTTCCCGTGTGGTCAATTGCTATGATGTGGAGAACATATACAAGATCCCGGTTTTCCTCATGGATAACGGTGTAGATAAAGAGATAATAAGATGTCTTGGAATGAAAAATAATTCTGACATAAACCGCGACAATTTCGGAAAGTGGAGTCAGCTCATTAAAAAGATAGAAATGAAAGACAAGGAAATCACCGTTGGTATGATTGGTAAATATACGAACGTTCATGATTCTTATCTTAGCATACTGAATGCCTTGGAACATACCAGTCCTTATGTTGGAGCGAAGGTTAACGTCAAATGGATAGAGACGACTGAGATAGAAAAAGGAAAAAAGAAGATGGAAGACGCAATGAAAGGACTGGACGGTATCATAATTCCAGGGGGTTTCGGAAAGAGAGGAATCGAAGGAAAGATAATGTTCGCTAAATATGCGAGAGAGAACAATATTCCGTATCTCGGTTTGTGTCTGGGATTCCAGATCGCGCTTCTGGATTTCGCGAGAAACGTCTGCGGTATAACGGACGCCAACTCGACGGAAATGGACCCGAACACAAAATCTCCGGTCGTAGACATACTCCCTGAACAGAAAAAAATAGAGGGTCTCGGAGGGAACATGAGGCTCGGCGGAAAGGATGTTGAGGTAAAGAAGGGAACCCTTGCTCATAAACTTTACGGCAAGGATATAGTAAGAAAAAGATTCCGTCACCGATTCGAATGTAACCCAAAATATATAGAAACATTCGAAAAGAACGGTCTAGTTTTCTCCGGTAAACACCCGAAATATCCTATAATGCAAATACTGGAGATCCCGAAACATCCGTTCTTCGTCGCAACTCAATACCATGCGGAATTCACATCAAAGCCGCTTGAACCAGAACCACTGTTCCTTGGATTCCTGGAAGCATGTGTGAAAGAAAAGAAATAATTTTTATTTATTTTTTTGTCGCAAATCCGTAAAATACCATCACTGAGAATACCATGATCAATGCGATTCCCAGCATGTTAATCCCCGGGAATTCTGACGGAAGGGAAACGTCTATGTTTATAATGTGGGTATCTTCCGGTACGGGTGGATTTTCTCCCGTGAGCCGTAGTCGATAAGGTTCTCCTTGGTTTATGTTCGCTCCCGCTATTTCCACACTAATTGTCCTTTCTTCCTGACGGTTAAAAGTGGAGGTCCATTCTTGACCATAACCCAGCGTCTGGCCGTCAACGAGGAATTTGGCATATTGACCGAACCCTCCTCCAAGCGAAACCGTTATCTGGGAATCCTGATTCAGTATGTTTCTTACCTTGACCGGAATGACGTAATGCGTTCCTATGGGAAGGTAAAGGTCACCTGACTGGAATTCAGCGATAGGATGCTCGTAAAAGTATACGGTCCAGTATGCGTTAGGAGCCCCGGGCGGGCTGTATTCAAAGTTGTTCGGATCAGTCGATTCAACGGAGTGTACCCAGAAATTCAGTTCCTTGTCTTGGCCTTGCGGATCTAATGTTATGTTGCAATACTGGCCAATTGTCAGGGAAGGAGGACATACTCGTTGTTGCCATACCAGCCCCTGATTAGGACCTGTCAATGAATAATTAATAACAATATTAATTCCATATGGGTGTTTGCTTCTTACACTCAGATTTACAGGAGAATTTGCGGAAGTCACCCCCCCGCTTATCGGCACCTCTCCGTATTCGGTGAACACGCGCACGTCCGCGTATTTGGGGAAGAACACGGTCGTGCTCACGTCTTCCAGATTACCCTTGTTTTCCTCGTTCCCTAACATGTCTCTGGATATCGTGCGGAAATAGAATGTATACATATCAACATCCTCCGGATTGGTCATTCCCGCTAGGACAACAAGGTTTATATCATCATGCGATGTCGCTGAAGTGCATGTTCCAAGATCAGTCCACCCAACTACCTGCACGTCTTCTTCGTCAGTCACCATGTACTGCAGGGTGTAGCAATCCACACCTATACCATCCGTTCCGTCATCGAGTTTCTGGTCATCCCCTTCCCACGCTAGATTATCAATCATCGTCTCCTCATAAAGATATTCTCTAAGTGGTGTTGTAATTGACGAAATTGGAGGAAGATCATCCACGACCACCCAGTCGCTTGCGTTCCTCGAAATGTCTTCTACGGATACGTTGAAATGGACCGTGTGGTTGCCGTTTTGGACCGGAAGATTCCAGTCCGGTCTGGACCCTGTTAAGCATGGTTCCGAAGCCCACGCATCGCTATCATTTTTCAGATAACATGTTTCGGTGAAGTCTGCTATATTGGTATATACAAGGTCAAGATTTACCGTGTAATCTTTAACATAATTAGGTAGTGTGTCCTGTATGTCAATGGTCGTTAAAAGCGTGGTCAGTGTGATGGTCCTGTTTGACGTGTTCACCTTCGTGTTCACATCGTCTTCCACGAAAACCGTGTAATTGTAGACAGCGAAAGGATTATTTGCGAGACCCGTAATTTCAGTGAAATAAAAGTTGTTATTCACGTCTATATTCCCGCCAAAAGAGAGCGTATGTCTCTTCTCGTCCGTTCCGTTCTGAAGGATTGCGTATACATCCTGTATAGCGAAAGATTTGTTGTAGACAGTCACGTTTATGAATAAACTGTTACCCATTGCAATCTGATTGTTCGGAGGGGTGGGGTCTTCAAATGTCACGAGAAGGTCGGATACGATGGTGACCGATATTTCTCCGGTTTTCTTCTCCTGGCTTATGGTGTTATTTGCATAAACCGTGAATGAATATGTACCACCCACCACCATTGAAGGCATTCCGGCTGCCGGGACGGTTATATGATAATAATAGGCATTCCCAATGTTGATACCGGGAGTAATGCTCTTGTTTATTTCTATCGGGTTTAGCGGGTCGCTTTTATCGATCCACCTGACCCATACCTTGTCAATCGGATGGGTGTCATTCACAACGCTTACGTTTATCACGAAGGCACTGGTTTCAATGTCCCCCCCGGGAGGGGTGGGGTCTTTAAAAGTAACGGTTCCGAATCCTATGGATTCGATCTTGCAACATACCTTTGTATCGAAGGCTTCGCAGTTTCCCGCGTGTGCGTTTGTTGGTCCGCTTATCGAAGCCAGACAGGCGTCCCATCCATCGCAGTCATCCTCCTGATAATCGCAGGATATATCACCATTACTTACGCTTATGTTAGCACCGACAGAATATCCAACCTCCGGTCCGTTTGTTTTTTCCACATGAGCATTTGTTTGACCGGAAAGTTCAAGGAAGGTTACGTAATCATCAGCGTTGGTATTTCCCAGACTGTATGTATTGGAACCGCAGCAGAGCAAATTCGGATAATGCGGAGGATCAACTGAAGGGAGCTCTGCATGGCCTCCAGTATCCCGGGAAATTCTGAGCAGAATAACTTCCCCTTCCCCAGAACAGGTATCTTTAACCTCACATGTAAGGTCCGCCAAAACACCTGAAGAAACAGCTATGCTGGTGACCATGAAGGAAATAATCAAAATTATCATTGCCACTCTTGGGATATTGATATCCATGTATAATTTTTACATTAATCTCACTTATATAGATTCATAAAATAACCGAAATTATATTAGGAAGCTTTCATAATCAATAAATATGGATAAGAAATCAAAGAACCTCATGTTCGTGATTGTCGCCTTCGTCATAATAATTTTTATCGTTGCATTTTCTGTCGCCCAGTTCGGTTTAAACGGCATCACTCCCACCGGACAGTACACTGATGGGAGCGATATTAACACGTTTGATGCTGCGGTATCAGGGAATGATATATCCCTTTGCGAAAGAATAAAGGACACGTCCATGAAACAGGCATGCACTGATATTCTCAGCGTATCCGGGGAGCCCCCGACCGATGAACAGATTAACGATCAGAAATACTTTGATGACGCGATAACGAACAACGACATCTCCGGATGTGATAAAATAATTGATTCTTCCCTGAAACAGTCATGTAAAGACATGCTTTCGGTGCATGCGGAAGAACCCACGGAGGAGCAGAGGATGGACATACAGTATTTTGACCAAGCCATTTCGCAGTCAGATTCTTCGTTCTGCGTTAAGATTACGGACGCCTCCCTGAAACAGGCATGCAATGATCTGCTTGGCGGATAGATTTTATATTATTTTCTTATCTGGTCAGTTTTTTCCTTCTGAAATGTTATTATATGAGATAGCACATAATTATTAATAATCATCATTAATGATGATCAATTGTGTATATTTTTTGGGGTTGAATGGGTAAGAAAAATCATAAAACATCGGAGAAGATATTGAAAATTCTGGTCAAACACGGATACGGCCTGACGATAGAGGAAGTATCCAATTTTCTGAAAATAAACCGTTCTACAGCGTCCAAATATCTGGCCATTCTGGAGGCAAAGGAGCGAGTTCTTATACGCGAGGTCGGGAAGGCAAAGCTCCACTACATAAAAAGCAGGGAGATGGAAAAATGTCTGAAATGAAATCCCAGTTCTCTTTCGGCGACAAGACCCAGATAAGTGCAATGTTTGTATTTTTGGTATTAACGCTCGTCTTGATTTCATATGTTGTCATAAGTGCGGGCAACATAATCGTTACATTGGTAGCGCCACAGAACGAATCTACGGATGATGATGGTATCATTGAATTCATTTCTAACTTGACCGATGATTTTGAGATTGTTAATGCCACTCTCTACACCAACATCTCCGGCTGGGCGGCAGAAGAGACCAGGTGGAACGGGGAGATACCCTACAACGACACGGGGCTCGTCCTCCTCCTGCATTTAAACAACGAATCGGCCTTCGGGGAGAACGATACCCACGTCTACGACTGGTCAGGGAACGGGAACAACGGCACTTTCCAGGGAAACCCTGAATATAACGCTTCAGGCGTCTTCGGGGGCATGCTGGAATTATCGGGATCCGGAGATTATATCATGATACCAAACGGAATGAATACGCTGATGAACAATCTTTACAACTGGACCCTGCAGATGTGGATATATCCGACATCCGATGAAAGAAATCTCCTGGGAACCAGTGCAGGAGGTGAGTTCTGGATATGGGTCGGTGATAACTATGACATAGGATTCGACCAATACTTTGGAATGGATCCCAGCTACGTTGAAAACGTATCAAGCACACCTGACTATGCGGTCCAGCCCGACCAGTGGAATCACCTTATAATAACCAGAAACGTAACGGATTTCAGGATATACAGGGACGGGCAGTTCTTTGCCAATCTAACGTCGACCGAAACGAAAAACGGCAACTACGGGACCGACATGCAGATAGGAAGGTATGATTCGTCCAGCAGCAATGACTTTCAGGGATACATGGACGAGGTAGCGATCTGGAACCGGACACTATCTTCTTCCGAGATTCAGGATTTATACAGCTATACCAAGACCAGCTTCTACCCCGTCTTCCAGAACAAGACGGTGAACGAAGGTTCATATGTGTGGAATGTGCTGGCTTTCGATAACGACAGCAGTTCAGATTGGTCAGAATCCAATTATACTTTCACCTACGATTCCTCCGGTCCGACAATACAACTTCCGTTTTACACCAACGCAACCAAGAAAAACAGTTCGGATTCTCTCACCCTCAACATGTCCGTCTCGGATTCTCTCACCCAGCCGGACACATGCCTTGTATACGTGGCGGGACAGTCCTCCAACCAGACCCTTTCGTATTCGAACGGCTGGTGCAACGGCTCAATCTCGCTTATGGATTCCAATCCGGGAAACTCCACCATCTATACTTACGCAAACGATACCCTCAACAACTGGGGACTGAACGATTCGTATGTGGTCTGGATTGCTGGCGCTCCTGTCACACCTACCCCAGAAATAAACTCCACCGACGGAACCAACCATTCTTCCCAGGACCTGAACTGCTTCGACACGATAACGGATCCTGATAGCGACAACCTTAACGTGACGGTTCACTGGCACATGAACGGCGTCTTTAACGTGAGTTACGATTACAACGACAGCTATTCCAGCGGATACGACTTCGTTTCAACCCTCGGATCGGGAAATACCTCAGTCGGACAGAGATGGAGCTGTTCTTTGAGATTATTCGACGGCAAAAATTATTCCAACTGGGGTAACTCCAGTAACCTGACCATAATATCAGAATCGGATAACTTGATTGTTGTTTCCCTCACCAGCCCGGATGACGATTCCACTGGTACTGACGGAATAATCACCTTCATCTCCAATGTAACCGATGATAACGAGGTAATCAATGCTACTTTGTACACAAACATATCAGGTCCATGGACAGCCGAGGAAACCCGTTGGAACGGGGAGATACCCTACAACGATACGGGGCTCGTCCTCCTCCTGCATTTAAACAACGAATCGGACTTCGGGGAGAACGATGGTCTTTTTTACGACTGGAGCGGAAACGGAAACAATGCTACAGGCACTGATATGAACTACTCCGCAGGCAAGTTCGGATTTGGGCTTTACGGCGAAGGCGGTGATGACGGTACTAAGGATTTCCCTGTTGTTACCCAGACAGCCAGCCTTAACGTGACCAATCTTACGATCATGGTCTGGGTTAAGATGAACTCTCTTAGCAAAGATAATTCATTAGTTGCGAACGACTGGTGGGGTCAGGGTGATGGCTATGGTTTATATTGGGATGCCGCTGATGAGGATTTTATATGGGACCCCAGAAACGGCACAATGTATTGCGGAGCCCTCTTGAGCGATTCTGTTTCCGTCCAGGAAGGAACATGGTACCATGTTGCAGTCACCCACAACAGGACCTCTGCCAGGATATACCTCAACGGAACAGAAGTGGGAAGCTACGACGACTATGATTGCATTATCGGGTATGACGACTCTGACACATACATTGCAAGCTATAACAACTGGAACAGTTATCTTAACGGCTCAATAGACGAGGTGGCGATATTCAACCGGACGCTTTCCCAGTCCGAGATCCAGGACATATACAACTACACGAAAACAATTTTCTACCCCGTCTTCCAGAACAAGACGGTGAACGAAGGTTCATATGTGTGGAATGTGCTGGCTTTCGATAACGACAGCAGTTCAGATTGGTCAGAATCCAATTATACTTTCACCTACGATTCCTCCGGTCCGACAATACAACTTCCGTTTTACACCAACGCAACCAAGAAAAGCGGCATGGATCCCCTCACACTTAACGTCTCTGTCTCGGATTCCATCACCCAGCCGGACACATGTTTAGTATATGTCTCAGGACAGTCTTCGAATCAGACTTTATCTTATTCCTCTGGTTGGTGTAATGGTTCGATTTCTCTTACGGATTCCAACCCCGGAAACTCAACCATATATGCCTATGCCAATGACTCCGCCAACAACTGGGGACTTAACGATTCGTATGTGGTATGGATTGACAATACAGGGGAGAATTCTTGGCTGGAAGTAGAATTGATTACTCCGTTGGAAGGACTTAACGTTCCGCAGAACACGACCTTTACAGTTAATGCTACGGTGTATTGCAGAAACGAAACCTGCGGCAATATCACCGGAACGGTTAGATATAATGAATCATCGGCAAACCCTGATACTATCATAAGCACTACATCTGGGGACAATCCATTTTACATCATCAGCGAAGATAATCCGCAGAACTGTTCAACCAACCCTCTGGAGGAGGATGAGTATTGTAACATAACATGGACAGTTAATGCGACTGGAACCATAGGTTCAAACTACGAGATAGGTGTATTGTTCCAATCCAACTACACGGGTGTGAGTGTAAATTATACCGGAAACAATACGGTCGAGATAGCTGACTGTTTTATAGACATTAGTCTTTATTGGAGTGCCGTGTCATTCGGTTCATTGATCCCAGGTGAAAGAGGAAACGCTTCCGGTAATGATAATGACGAATATAACATTACGATAGAATCCACCACCTCCTGTAACATAGATTTGTACATTAACGGGACTGATATTGAAAATACGAGCCTCGGATATACCATAGGAGTGGGAAACGTGTCATGGAACAACGTTTCTAATGATTATGCATCTTCATACTCTTTGAGCAATTCTTGGAATCCTGTAAAGAAAGTAGTTCCGCCATCCACGAACACGACTACATGGTATTGGCTGGATATGCCATGCTGCATAGCATCCGGTTTCTATGAAGGATCGGTAGAAATAATGGGAATAAAGACCGGGGAGAGTCCTTAGGGTGTAAATATGAAAATAAACACAAAAAAATTAATCACTTTGGTTTTCCTAGTGGTTGTTTTAAATATGATTATCACAACTTCTGCGGAGGCGAAGATATCACTCGGTTCTGTCACCGGGATGAATCATGCAGAAGTTGAACCTGGGGATTCAGTGGAATTAAAAATCCTTCTGTTCAACATACACGAGAGTTCAACAATGATTGTGGATTTGAATGTAGAAAGCAAACCTGACGGATGGAATGTTCGGATAGAACCGGAGAGGATAGAGTTGCCTTATACGATACCGTCCAAATATGTCGATCAGGAATCCGGTTATGAATATCTCAGCGTCCCTAATACCGGTGAAATGATAAAAGTGATGCCCGTCGTCGCAAGTGTGAATGTCCCGTCGAATGCGGTACCCGGGGAATATTTTGTAAATATTGTGGCTTCTGCGAGAAAAACTGGAGGAGTGTTATCGGCAGCTCAGCGCAGGAATTTTGATTTCACTGTCAGGATTTTGGATGAATCTTACGACCATCAGACCAAGGCAAAAAGCAATAATATACCCATGGGAGGCCTTTATTCCGATCCAGAGACGGAAAAGACAAATAAATTGGTTGGTGATGAAATAATAAACAAGACAGAAGAAAAACCAGATGAAAATGTTACTAATATAATTAAAACCGATACGGAAGAGCGACCGGATCCTGAGCCTTTGTCTGGGATAACTGGAATGATGATTTCAAGCAGTTCGGTTGTTGCTGTATTCATGTGGTTGGTGGTAATAATAGTTATTATAAAGGTGAGGAGATCCAGATGAACAAAAGAATTATTGTGTTTTGCTTGTTGATGATATCCGTGTTCTTAGTGTTGTCCCCTGATTTTACCGGATGGCTGACGACCAGTGGCACGCTTAGAATAGGTTTCTCTGTCGCGCAAAAAACAGATATTTGCATAACTATTTTAGAAATTCCGGTATCCGTTCCCAGATACCAGTCAACCAGCATTACCTTCTGGGTCGAGAACTGCGGTAATTCCCCGGCTTCCGGTAATCTGCATATATACATAATGAATTCAAACAGCAACACCACATCAGCCCATCTGGTCAGAGAATTCCCGAACATAATCCCGCTAAAATCCGTCATCCTCGTGGAGCAGTTCATTGCGAGTTTCGGACCCGGTAATTACTGGATTTCTGTCGCCTACGAAATCAACGGAACAATGTATCCCGCTAAAAACCTTACCGAGACATTCAATGTCGTCGCTTCTTACTGCATCCCCGGGGAGGTGAAATGTTCCGGAAATGACATAATCAAGTGTTCGATGTATGGTGACACATGGGACTATGTAATGACTTGCCCCTACGACTGTCTTAACGGGGGATGCGCCTTCCTGTCCGGTGGTGCTCCGCCACCAGTTGTCCAGGGAGAACCACTGACAGACGTTTACGTAGAATATTCCCAGAACGTCAGCCTTAATCCCGGTATGGAATTCCCGCTGATCTTCAAGGTGATCAACATAGGTGACACGGATGTTATTGACCTCACACTGAGCCTTCGTTCCAACGAAATATTTTCGGAACTGGAATCGCAATTGATTTCGGAACTGGAAATCAACGAATCAGTGGTTTTCCTCGGAGAATTGTCTGTACCGGAAAATATCGAAGAAGGAATATATTATGTCGATTGGGAACTGACTTCAACAAAATTAAATAAAACTGGAAAAATAATGGTGAACATAACGTACTCTACAATGAAATACAAATCAGAAAATCTGATTTCGTATTACGATTATCTTATAGAATATGTCGATGAAGAGATAGCGGACGCAAAAAGGAACGGAAAGAACGTTTCCATTCCGATGGGTCACAGCAAGGACGCTAAATTCGAACTCGCTGTCGCGAAGGAGATGCACAGGTTGGGACTTTATGAAGAAGCTATCATGCAACTTGATTTAACAAGAAAAAAGATAAAGGATATGGTCACTACCTTGGTAAGGGCTAAATTCCTAATGAGAGAAGAGAAACCCACTGAGATAACACCGGAACCGATAATAATAGACATCGATACACGACTTATAGCAATAGCCGTGCTTATTGTGGGAATTTCGGTAGTGATTTTCATTGCGTACAAAAAATATCTGAAGAGAAAGATGCTCCTTAGTCCGGGTAAGTGGGAACCTTCTAAAATAAAATTATAAAATCAAAAATATCATTCGAGAACTAACGGGCTCGCTTCATGATACGTGTTCATCCTTTCTTCAATCTCTGAAACTTTCTTTTTTATCGGTCCTAATCTGTGGTTCTTACCCTTTATGTCGTCAAGTTTAATTTTTATTTTTTCTATGTCCGTTGCCATATCCAAAAAATCCTCTGAATCCTGCGATTGCGCTGTTTGGTCACCCCTTGGGTCGTCTTCCAGAATTTCTTTCATGTTTTCTACCCTTTCTTTCATATCTTTCCCGGATTCCATTATCCTTTCACCCAATAAATTATCTATCTGACTTTTTTCGGTTTTTATCTCTTTTGCTACCCTTTCCAGATCTTCATTGAGAATTTCAAATCTCTTCTGGTAATCAGTTACCATGTCATTGACGAATTCCTTTACCTTCTCCTTGAAATCCTTAATGTCCCTCGTTTTTTCGTTTATTACTGATCTGAACTTTTCTTGATCTGCTTTTGTCTGTGTAATGAGATCATTGGATACCTTCAGAAGCTTGTTTTTTATATCATCGCTGAAATTCTTTTGTCTATTTTCCATGTCCCGGAATCTTTTTTCGTAAGAATTAATGTTATCTATCGCATTTGCTATTTCACTCATTGTTGATTTCTTTTCGTTTCTAAGGATATTTACTTTATCTTCGATGTCATTCTCAGTTTGTGCCCTCAGCCTGAATATATCATCCTTGGTTTCCTTTATCTTCATGTCCATGTCGGAAACCATGTTCTTAAGCTGCTCGATAACCTCCAATTTCCCTCTGTCGTAATCCTTGCTCCATTTCATCTCTTCGAATTCGCCGATGATGCCAGAAAGTGAATTTTCCATTTCGTTTATCTTTATTTGAAGATCGTTTACCGTTCTTCTGTTTATGTTCGGACTCTGTATTTCCAGCTTGCTGATCCTGTCTTCAAGTGTTTTCATAGACGTTGCTATCATCTTTACATCCTTCCACGCGCCGTCCTTCATCATCTTTTCCTGATTCAATTCCCCTGTAAGACCGGCTACCTTGGAATTGAGGTCGAATACTGCCTGTTTGATGTTACTGAAACCTTTGAGCTTACCAAGATCTATATCCTCTTTCAGTTTCATCTTACCAAACTCATTTTTCATGTCAGATATCTGCATTTCCACCTCTGTTTTGAAATTGCCAAAGTTGTTTACAATCTCCTTTATTACATCTCTTTTCGTGTCCATTTCGTTTATTTTGATTTTCATCCCTTCGACAATACCCTCGAAATCATCAATCTTGCCAAGACCCATTTTAAGGTCATCCATTGATCCTTTAACATCCATTATCTCCTGAAGCTTACCTGAAAGGTCAGTTACTTTCCTTTCCAGATCAGATACACGTTTCTCATTCCTCGTTTCGGTTTCCTTCATCTTGTTTATGACCCGTTCGATCATTTTCATCAGGTCTTCCTTTGTTTTTTTGGTTTTGATCGCGTCTACCCCTTCCTTTAGTTTGAGATCTTCTATCTCTTTTTTCAGATCCCTGATGGAATTTTCGGTGTTCTTGATTTTATCTAGATGATCATTGATTTCCCTTTCACCTTCCTTTAGTTTGAATATTCTTTCGTCAAGCTCATTTTTCATCCTGTTAAGAACCTCGCCGGATTTATTGGATCTGAGCCACTCTTCATTATCGTTTTTCATCCGTTCTATTCCTACCAGAAGGTTTTTCAGTTCTTCCTTGGTTTTTTCTACATTGTCTTTCCCGCTAACCTTTTTTATTTCCGTGCTCAGATCAGCAAGCTTTTTTGCAACATCTGATCTGAATTTCATATCCCTCATGCTCTCGGAAGGACGTTTTGAAGCCTTTGCATTTATTTCAATCTTGGCCATATGCTCAAAAACAGAATTTTTCATCTTCCCTAAACCAGCTATTTCCTTTTCATTTTTTTTGATTGATTTTTCAAGAGAATTTAATCTTGAAATTGACATAATGTTCTTTTTGGTGTTCATCTTTTCTTCCATTTTCTTGATGTTTTCCTTCACCGAAAGAACTTCCGTGACCTTCTTTTCAAGATTGTTCTTCACGTCATCTATTTGGTTTCTGATATCAACCTTGAACTTCTCAAAATCATCAGATTTCCCGGAACCAACCCTTACATCAAGATCATCGATATGTTTTTCAAAAGAAGCTAATTTTTCTGATATCCCATTGGTTTGGTTTTTCGTGAGATCATTTTCCGTTTTCAGATCTTTTATTTTGTTTCCGACCTCTGCCCTGAACTTCAGATCATTCATGCTGTCAGGGGACTTACCGGGGGATTTTTCTAGTTTTTCCTCTAATCTTGATACCCTTCTGGCAGTATCCATTTTAAGGTTTTCCAGTTCACTGGTTAATTCCTTCAGCGTCTGAGCTATAGGCTTCATCAATATCTCCTATCTTTTCTTTCAGGTCGCTTATTCCCGCCCTGACGGATTCGACCTCTTTCTTTATCTCATTTTTAAAGTCTTCCAGATCGGTAAAAGCTTCCTTGATCAGTTCATCACCTTCGGGGAATCCTCTTTCATTGATGAATGCCAAACCCTTTTCCAATGCTTGCATTCTGGCATCGATATTATCTATTTTCTGTGTGTGGCCTTCAAGGAAAGTCAGTCTGGAATCCATTGTGTTTGAGACCCTTGCTATCTCCTGAACTATCTTACTTTTCTCAAGTTTGAATTCTTTGACCCTTTCCATTACCTGCTTTGATATTATAGAAAGAGATTCAGTTGTGCTTAATTCCGCATTATATTTTTGTATCGCTTTTTTTATTTCCGATATTTTATTTCCTATTTCCCTTTGTGATGATCTTAGTTTGTCAAAATTATCAATGGTAGATTTGAGTTCTCTATTAAAATTGGTTTCGTTCCGTTTTAACGAAGTAATGTCATTCCGCGTGTCAACGAATCTGTCCTCAACCTTATTGAAAGTCTTCCTTACCCTTTCGTCTATCCTTATGAACTTATCAATGTCAAGACCTTCTTTGTGTTTTCTTAGCGATCTCATCTCTTCCAGAACATCATTAACAATATTCTCAAGTCTCGTTATCCTCTTGTCTGCAAGTTTCCTCTCTTCCTTCATTGCCTTTATCCCTTCGAGTATTCTCATTCCTATTTCGTTCATTACCTTTCCAACTCCTTAAGGATATCCTTGAGAACCTTTTCAGCTTCCATTTCCTTTTGTTTTTTTGCTTTGTCTATCTCCGGTTTCATTTTTTTCCTCACTTCTTTTTCCTTTTCAGCGATTCCTTTCTTCAGCGTTATGACCTTCTTTTTAATTTCCTCAGATTCTTTCCCCTTCTTTGCTATCTTATTTTCCATTTCCTTTCTGATTTCAGTATCCTTGGTCACGACCTTCTTCAGTTTGGTTACATTAGCTTTCATCCTCTTTTTTTCTCTGTCTTTTTCTGACATGTCTCTTTCCATTTTTTTCATTCTAACGCTGATTTCTTTGTAATTATCATCTATTTTTGCCATCTTTTCAGAAATTATTCTCATCTCTTCCAGAACATCATTAACAATATTCTCAAGTCTCGTTATCCTCTTGTCTGCAAGTTTCCTCTCTTCCTTCATTGCCTTTATCCCTGAGGTTATTTTCATCGCAAGCTCATTCATCAGTTTCCAGCTCCTTGAGTATGTTCTTGAGAATTTTTTCAGAATCCTTTTCTTCATCATTTCTTGTTTTTTTAAGTTTCTCTTCCATGTTATCGAGCTTTAGATTGAATGCCATTTCCATGGCCTTTGACCTGTCACTCATTTTCTTTAGTCCGGAGTTCAGTTCCCTTATTTCATTTTCCAGTACCTTCATGCTCCCAACGTTACCCACCAGTTCCGTTTGCCTGTTTCTCAGGACCCCTACCACGGAACTGGCTTCATTCACTTTTCCTTCAATCCTTTTCAGTTCCTTGAGCCAGTATTCCCTTTCCTTTAGGAATTGCTGCATCTTGATCATTATATCCTTCTCGAATTTTTCTACTTCTGCTTTTTTGTCTGACAGGCCGCTGTTTATTTTTACCGTGTGATCATCCATTCTTCTTTCTACAGCGTTCATCTTGCCATTAACGAAATCCTTTGTCATCTCCATTTCATTTTTCAGAGTGTTTATGGTTTGCTCGGTTTCATGCGCTTTTGATATCATATCACTCGTGTCAGATTCCGTTCTTTTTGCGAATTCATTGACGTAATCCGACATTTGTTCTGCCTTGTTCAATATGTTGGATACCTGTTCTTTGTGCTTCTCCAGCCGGTCCTTCACCCTGTATTCCAGCGATCCGAAATTCTTTTTATGTTCGATCATGTCCGCCTTTATTTCCTCGATCTTATCGTTGAGATCCTTCTTCTCATCCAGCACCCTTTCCAGTTCCACGTAAACCTTTTCTTTTATAACCTTTGTTTCACTTATCAAATTGTCACGTAAATTGAGAAGATCATTTTTAAGATTTTCGTGAGGGTTATTTGCGCTGTGCAGCTCTTCGTTGAGTCTTTCGATTTTTTTGTCGATAATGAACTGGCTGTTGTATACCTTTGTGAAGGATTTTTTTATCGATTCGAACGTTTCCTTAAGTTTTTTGTGATCACTTTCGGATTTATTTTCCCTGTTCTTCAATTCCTTTATGTCCAGAGAAATATTTTCCAACTTTCTGGCATTCTTACCGATTGAAGATAATTCCGATTCAACGGATTCCCTGATCTTTTCAACATCCGCTTCCGTGCTGCCGTCTTCCTTTTTCAGCGCCTCGATCTCGGATGAGATTTTTTTTATGAATTCGGAATTCTTCCCGATTGAAGATAATTCCGAATTTATCATGCTCTTGATTTTGACGGTGTCGATGTCTTTTTCTTTGTTTTTGTTTTTCAGCGCTTCGATCTTGGAATAAATATCATTTATCTTATCTGTATTTTCCTTCATTGAAGAGATCCCGGATTCAATCGATCCTTTTAGTTTCATTAAACCGCTTTCTGATGTCTTGTCTTCCGCCTTAAGCCCCTTCAGTTCAAGTAAAACATCATTTATCAAATCGGATTTTTTCCCAATCGATTTTTCATTTTTTTTCATTCCCCTGATCTCGATAGAGAGATTATCTATCATTGCAGCCTGTTTTTCGATTTTTACCATCATCTCCTTGGTGAGGCTTTCATAACTATTTTTCCATTCGTCCCTCTCCTTCTTGAGTTGATCTATTTTTTCCCCAACTAACTGGAATTTGCCGTCCATGCTATTCACTGAGCTTTTTAAGAAGTTCTTCCATGCCGGCCTGCTCTTCTTCGGAGACCGACAGTTCCTTGGAAAGTTTTTGCATCTTTACATTAAGATTTTCCATTTTCTGGTCAATACCGTGCTCCATCCTTTCAATTTTGTTCTCAAAGTTTTTCATTTGGTTATTGAGACCTTTTTCAATCTCTTTCCTTATAGGAGCGAGCATCGCATGTACCTCTTCCACGACGCTGCTTCTGAGTTTCATGAACTTTTCTATTTCACCATCAAGTATCTTTACCCTGTCATTGACACCGGCTTTCGCCTTTTCTATTTCTTCCATCATCTCTCCGAATTCCTCTTTCTGTTTTTCTTCAGATTTCAAAACCCGTTTTTCTATCAAACCTGAAATTTTCCCGAGACCTTTCTTCTCTACATCCAACTCTGATTTTAGTGTCTTTATTTTGTCATCAAGCTTATCGTCAGATTCACCCATCTTATCGTCGAATTTCCTTTCGAACTTTTCTATCTCAACATCAACTATCTTGTCCGCACTCTCCATCTTCTTGTCAACGGACGAGAGTTTGGAATCTACCTTGAATACCATCTCACCGACCTTATCGTCAAACTGGTTAATGACAGACTTGACTATGTCATTCTTTATTTTCTCACCCTTCTTTTCGAATCTTTCAATCTCCTTCCCTATCTGCTTCAAACTTTCTTCGGCCTGACCTTTCACGACAAGGAATTCCTTCACGACCTTGTCCACGTCATTCCTTCTCTCTATCTCACCTTTCTCTATCCTTTTGTCTATCGAGACAGTAAGGCCTGAAAGATTGCCTGCAATCATGTCAATCTGCTTCCCGAAGTCATCCATCTTTTCCTCTTCCTCCGTTTTCATTTCATCGAATCTTTCCCTTATGTTGTCCTTTATTCTTCCGAATGCTTCCTGGAGGTCCTTTCCCTTTACGATCTCCTCCTCCGAGAGTTCTTTCCTGAACCCTTCCAGCATTTTGTTTGTCTTTGTCATATCCTTTTCCACACCGTTTGCTATCATTAATACCCTCTTGCCGATGCTCTGCCTGGCCTCTTCGATTTTTTCGGAAAAATCAACTTTCATTTTCTCGAAAGAATCTTCTATGCTTTTATCGGAACTTGTTTTTCCCCTTTCAATTTCGTTCCTCATTATTTCGATCGTCTTCTTTACACGGTTTTCGAAATCCAGCGAACCTTTCTCGTTCATTTTAAGCCACTTATCCACTTCCTTTAGCGTATCGTTAACTATCTCCTTCTTGATTTCTTCTCCCCTTTCCGCGAATCTTTCAATCTCCTTCCCTATCTGCTTCAAACTTTCTTCGGCCTGACCTTTCACGACAAGGAATTCCTTCACGACCTTGTCCACGTCATCCTTTCTGGCTTTATCGCTTTCATCAATCTTCTTTTCCATTATGCCTGAAAGGTTTTCAATGACCTTTTTCGTGATGTTCAGGTCTCCCTGAACAGAAAACATTTTTTTGCTGAAATCATCAGCCAGCTCTTTGTTGTTGACTTTCAGTTCTTTCTCCAGCGCTCTTCTGATTGCGTCAAGGTGCTGGATGTTTTTTTCGTCATGGGCATTCCTCTCCTTCTTGACACCTTCTATCACCTTACCGAATTCGCCTCCCATATCGGTAATCCTGCCCTCGATCTCTTTTGCTCTCCTTTCGTAGGATGAAGTCATGTCTTTTAGTTTTTCGTCCAGTCCCAACTGGATATTTGAAATAAGCTTTCCGATGTATCTTTCATTCTTGGTATCCTTTTTCTCCACGTCGCTTTGTATCAGTCCTATGGCTTTACCCACTTCGGTCTTCATCTTGCTGATATCGTCATTGTTTGATTTTCTCATCTCCTCCAGGAAAGCCTTCATTCCTTTAATACTCTCGGCAAGCCCCCTATGGGTTTCCCCCAGCTTTTTGTTCACGCTTTCAGAGTCTTCCTTCCCTGACTCTATTGTAACGATCCTTTTCAGGAGTTCATCATCATATTTTGACATTTCTTTGATATTGCTCTCGAACTGCGCTTGGTTCTTCTCCAAAGTGAAAACCCCGGCCTTTATGGCACCGACCACTTTTTCAAAATCGTCTATCCTCCCCAGACCGTTCATAAGGGCTTTTTGGTGACCCCTTATCTCCGTTAGGTTGGAATCAAAATTATCAAGTTTGTTTTTGATCGGTTTGATTTGGCTATCAACAAATTCAGTAAGCTTCGTTCCCGCCTCGCTGTAGGCGTATGTTGCTTCCTTTAATTTTTCTGCAAGTGCCCTGTTCTTCTCGGAGAGCATTCCCTTCTCGTTTTTCAGCGTTTCCAGAAATTGTTTTTGCTGTTCCTTGTTATTTTTCATTTCCTTTAGTTTCGACTGAATCTCGTTCAGTTCTTTCATATATTTTTCAGCTCCTTCAGAATCTCGTTAATCTGGGCTTTCTGTCTTTTTGAACTTTCCATGAGCTCCTTTCTTTCCAGCAGGCTCTGTGTGACCACGTTATCAAATTGACCTTTGAGCATCTTCATGTTTTCGTTGACCTTTGAAATCTTATCGTTCATATCATCGATATCCTTCTTGTTCTTATTGGTGTCCTTACCGAGACCACTGAGGAAATCGAGACCCTTGTTTATTCCGTTTATCTGAGTGATCATATCCCTCTTTTCTCTCACAGCGTCGCCTTTTATTTCATTTATAACGGTCTTCAGATCATCTATTTCCGTCGTCTTTTCACTGGTTTTTTCAACGTGGTCTTTCATCTGGAGGAGAGATCTTACCGTACCCTGAAGGTCTTCTATGTCATTCTTCATATCCTTCAGGTATTCTTTCACGTTTAACTGCGAGTCGTTGAATTTTTCTATTTTCGTTTCGAATTTGTTTAGCTGGTTGCCGAACATCTTTATTGATGGGTTGGCCAGATCCTCCAGCTGTGATATCCTGGACTCAACGGAGTCTATGCTGTCCTTGTTGTTTTCGGTTTTCTTTTCGAATATCTTTTCCATGTCATTAAGTTTCGCATCAACGTTTTCCTTGAACTTGTAGTTTATGACCTCTTCCGCATCCCTCGTAAAATTCTTCCTTTCTTCCTCAAAATCATTTATCCTTTCTTCCATCTTCCCGATCTGGTCATCCATTAGCTGGATCGTAGGTCTGACATAATTCTCCATTTTCGTTATTTTCGAAACCATCTCGTTAACCTGTTCCTTGGCGATGATAAGGTTCTTTGTTGATTTGTCCTCAAGTTCATTGAATCTGGCAGCAGAAAAATCCTCGAAAAGATTCTTTACGTCTTCCTTCATGGATTTATTGACATATTCCCGGACTTTGCCAATCTTCTCGACAAATTCCTTCTTCATTTCCTTGGAAAATTCCTTCTGTTCATCGATCAGGTCCTTGATGTGGGTATCTTTTTCGTTGAGGGTTTCGATTATTTTTTTATTTTCCTTTTCCTTGTCTGAAGAGTCTTCCTTTATTTTTCCTATCTCTTTGAGCCCGGCCTTTATTTTCGAAACCTCGTTCATGGTCGTTGACATCTTCTTGTTGAGGGATGCTAGAACTTCCTTTATCTTACCGACATTATTGTACAGCGGCATTACTTGGATGTCCAGTTTTTTCGTTATTTCTTTTGGTATAATATTATTCGATATTTCGTTTGCCGATAAAACAAGCTTGTTCAGCTTTTCTATGTTTTCCGCCCCGAACTTCTCGTTAAGGAAATCAAGCCTTTCTTCCATGTTGGCAAGCTTGCTCATTTCCTTTGTCTGATCTTTTAGCCTGATGAATTTGGATTCGGATGATTCTTTGAATTCATCCAGATCACTCTTTAACTTTCTCAGAGAATTCTTTACTTCTATGAGATCATCCTTGAAATCCATCGTTTCCCCGAATGCCGATAATCCCTTTGAAACGTCTTCCCCGCCGCTGGTTGGAATATTGGGCGGTGCCGTTAACTTTTCGCTCATTTCTTTGAGAGCTGATTCTATAGAACCAATCTTTTCGTCAGTGGATTCCTGCAGCTTTGAAACGATTTTTTTAACATTATCACCACCAGCGCCCTTCTCGGCACTTTTTACTTTTTCACCCAACTGAGAAATAGCACCTGTTATTGCCTTGATCTGATCATTAAATTTCTTTTCGACATTGTCAAGCATTGGTTGAACATTCTGAACGGGTTGCGACTGGATAGGTGATTTTTCCGGGAGGTTTGCCGCAGGAGCGGAAGAAATTTCATCTATTACGCTGGCAAGGTCTTCTTTCTCGCTTTCGAGTTTTTTTATTTTTTTCTTTTGTTCTTCAAGTTCATTTTTCGCATCGTCTTTACCAGAAGCCTTTTCTATTTCCTCGTCTAGATCATTGATACCTTCAAGACCTTTTTCTTGATCAGCCATGGACACCCCCCTCGTATTTCGTATGACAGCTTGGCTCAATCCTTATGAGCTGTCTTGCGCTGGTTTCGTATGACAGCTTGGTTCGATCAATATTATCTGCAGTTCTTGTTTATTGTACAAAAGTACTATATATATTGTACAATTTATACTTAATGTAAACTTGCATGATTTATAAATAACTCTGGAAAACTTGAACAAAACATGTGAGTCGTCATTCGAAATAAACACTGGACGACGTGGACAAAAAACATATAAAATTCTTCACTTAGATTATATCATTTTCTTTATCTCGTCTTTTGTTATCAGTTCCCTTTGCTGTTTCTCCCGCCCAACACCGAATAATTTCAGGAATGATGTAAAAAATCCTTGTGGTTTGTATTCTATCCCAAGAAGTTTTCCGGCCAGTTTTTTATATTCTTTACCAGAAGGGGAATTCGGATTGTAAAGCACGACTGGTACCTTAAGCGCAAGGCTTTTGAGAATATTCTTGTCCATGGGGACCGTGGATATTATCGGGAGTTCAACAAGTTGTTCGATCTCCTGAGAACTAAGTTCGTATTTCTCTTTACCTACCATGTTCAATACGACACCGAGTGCTTTGGTTCCTATGTCATTCGCAACCTGATGGCATTTTATTATGTCCATTGTAGACGGAACGAAAGGCGTATTTATGAAAATCACTTCATCGCTTGCCTGGAGTGTCGCCATTGCATCCCTCCCGAGGCCCGGCGCTGAGTCGAGAAGAATTATGTCAGTCTTACCGAAAAGATCCTTTATCACGTGTTTGAGTTTGGCTATGTCCACTCCCTTCAGGTCATTGTACGAAAGGGAAGCCGGTATAACCCTTAGACCCGGTATGTGATAATCATACATTGCATCGTGTATCTTCACTTCGTCTTTCAGAACCTGGTTCAGCGTGACAGGGCAATAATACATCCCGAGATAAAGACCGAGATGCGATGTTGAAATGTTCGTATCAATAATCACTACATCTTTTTTGTAGTGTGAAGCGAGAATGGAACCTAGATTCGCCACGGTCGTAGTCTTACCGACTCCGCCTTTCCCCGACACGATTCCAATGACCCTGGTCATTATAACACCCAATGAATATTTTGTTTCCCAATTTATTATATTGGTTTATTGCCACTTAATACTGCACAATATTCTCGAAAGTTCGTTCTCGTTACGGACAACCATCGGGAAATCCTTTGCGTTTTTGAACTCAGAGTTTAGCTTGAACATGTAATTTATCATGTTTTTTTCAGACGAAAGCGATATCAGAGTGGATATTATTCTCAACACCACGTCTGCCTTATATTTCCTAGTGAAAGACATTATGTTGGAAAATAGCACGAACATGAATATGTCTGAAAATATGTTCTGCCCGCTTCTTCCCACTATGTGTTTATCTCCCTTGTAAAGAAGCTTTATTTTCTTTATGTCAAAAAGAACGTTATGGTATTTCTGGACGAATTTTTGCACTATATTCCATTTTTCCCTTATCAGATTGTTAGGCATCCACTGTCCGGGCGCTTCCAGTACCTCCAAAGGCCTGTATTTTTCGTTTATGAAGCTAGGAATCCATTCGAACCTGGGTTTTAGGTGTTTTCCCGATTTCGTGAGGTATCCTTCGTTTATCATACATCTGAAAAGTGGCTTTCCGAGACTCGATTCATTGTGGTAAAGGTAGTTGGTTTTTATGTTCCACTCGTTCTGTATGCTAAACAAAGAGACCCCTTTCTCGCTTCCGGCGCAATTTAACCATATCAACCAGAAGTTTTTATAACCGGTAAGCTTCGACCTTGTCATAAATGATCAGTATTTCTTGTATGAATATACTATTAACGGATTTATAAGTGTTTCTTCTTCGTGGCTATGCGTATCGATAATATGAGAGTTTACGTTTGTACTAAAAATTTTCGAAGAAAGACACCTTACCCCCAAAAATGAACATTAGACGTATGTTATAATCGATTTTTTTTAGCTAAAAAAATTATATGTTTGTACTATTTATAGCATATAAATTTTCACAGTTTATTCATTGTTGACTCTATTGATTTTAATTTCTTTTCGTTCCTGCTCTTCAGGTCGTTATATGCCTTCTCTGATATGATTCCTTCCTGGTATTCCTTTTCGATGAGAGTGAGTACCCTCTTTACGTTCTCGGTCTCTTTAGTGAGGGAACCCTTCTCTTCTATCTTCTTGACCGTTACCGTTGTCGGGCGAGGTACGCCGGATGCCTGGAACTTGAATAATTTCTCAGCGGCTCCCCTCATCCTCTTCATAAATATCAGCATCACTACCACTGCGCAAATAAGTACTGTCAGAAGAACGATAAGCCACGGAGGGAAGGTTGTGACCAAAAGAATATCAAGGAACGGTGCTTCGGCAAGAAGATACTTGGCTCTCTCTATGAATTTCCATCCGACGAACACCGCTTCTAAAGAATCATCATATCTTTTTTCAGAAAGATACCTTTCAGCATCACGTATGGATTCCCTGACATTATCCAGAAGCGGCTCTATCTCCGACACGTCTTTTCCTATTTCCTTCGCGTTTTCAACATCTATCTCCAGTTCCTGAAGAGCTTTCTTCAGTCTTTCTACTTCCCACTCTATCAATTCCGCTCTCGAACCGAAAACCGTTACTGACATGGTCTTCTCGTCGCTTGTCTGGTTTGCCGCAATGGCAAGAAGATTTCCTATGTATTCTTTCGCTTCCGCGTTTACCGGCATGGTGATCTTGATCGAGAATGTCGTTTCTTCCCCCCTCTTTAATTCGCTGATCTCTCCCGGAGTTATTTCAAACCATGGAGTCGGAAGTCTTCTAAATTTAAGTGAGATGTTGTATACGGTGACGTTTCCTGTGTTCTTCACAGTTACTGTTGGATATTTTGTCTGGCCTGCTTCTATTCCCATTTCCTGCGGATAATTTATGATTTCTATTCGCGGCGTTCCTGTTGGAACTTGTCCGGAAGGAGCCGGTCCGGCAGGGGCAGCCCCTCCAGGACCTTCAGGACCGGGTTCTGGTCCAGGGCCTGGCCCCGGTGCGCACTCGACAACATAGAACGTATCATTAGCTGTTGCGAAAAGAGTATTGTTGGAATCATAAGTAAGCCTCACGTTCAGCGTGTATTGTCCTAGTGGCTGGTAAGAAACGATAGGAAGGCTTTCCGTGTGATTTTCCGTCATTCCACCTTCCACTTCCTCTGAAATAGAACTGTAAGCCCATGTGGTGTTACCATCGGACACCCAGAACTCAACAAGATTTTCCGTTGCAGCTTCTCCCTCGTTGGTCATGGTTATGATGAAGTCGGCCATGTCTGCCTGACACACTTCGTATTCCAACATATCAACGCTTACATGATAAGGACCGCCGGAAACGATTCGGAATGCTTTCATGTCCCATGATTCCTTTCCGTCATACTTGGTTCTCAATATTGCAAGATATGGTCCGGTCGCTACAGCGTCTCCTATGAATTCAGTATATGACCAGAATCCAGGGTATGATTGGTTCATGTCATTCTTCGTCAGGCTTCTCCAGACGGTCGGGGAATATCCGGAAGTATAATATATGGTAAGATCAATCTCGTCCGGATCGGTGTAGTTGCCGTGGTCAAGCATTATAACGCTGGCTGTCATGAATCCATTCTTGATTGTCATATCCTGAATATCGACCTTAGCCGTTATCTCGCTTTCCCCTCTGACTTCGAACTGTTCTATGGACGAATTGTATACGCTGAAATTTACGTACTCATCCATGTATGATGAATTCTTGGTCAGCGTGTAATTACCTTCGTTCGCATCCGACGGTATCAGTAGCATGAGTCCACCGTATCCATTTGAAGCCGTCGTTGTGGAACTCCCCGTCCAAAGGTAGTGAGTAACATCATTACCCAGAGGATCTTCCAGCGTAACGTTTACTTCTGTTCCTCCCAGAGGGTATCCGAAATATTCATGGCTGTAGAAAAGTATGGAACCTATATCTCCCTGATAATAATCACCGACAGAGACGTCCGTGAAGAGGTTGTTGTAAACTATCATTTCATCACTGAGTATCTTGAATCTGTTCTGATTATCTATCGCATGGAAGGTGATGTTGTAACTTCCTGTGACAGTGGTGTTGCCCCACGTTCCGTGAGTGATGTCATTCGGATATTCTATCTGGTAAAAGAATACGTATTTCGAACCGTTGATTATGAAACCAAGATTGTTCATGTCCCTCTGAAGTGTGATGTTTTCCGGAGTGGTTATGTTTACGTACATGGTTTTTATTCCGACTGCCGAATGATCCGTGACGTTAGCATAAATCATAACATCCCCCGTCTGTTCTGTTATGTTCGGGGTTATTTCATACGAAATGTCCGGCTTTACGAACGGGTTGAGGACTGATTGCAATATCCTCGACGATGGATCGGATTCCGGCTGGTCTCCGGATATAGTGTAATTGGTATAATAAAACACCAACGGAGCGCCTGTCGCATTGTAGTTGAGAGCGAACACATACGATGAAAGGTTCTTTACCTCGAAATTCGTGACATTCGTCCACGTGTATCCGGCCATATTTGTTGGGCCTGTCTGCGGGATGATAGTGAAATTAATGGGAACGTTTCCGGTGTTGTTTATGGTAACGTTGCACACGTTACCAACAAGAGGGGTCATGACCTTTTCGCAAAATACCGGGCTCATCGTCCATGTTCTGATGTTGGAAACGGTTATCGTCAGATTAATTTCATGATAACCGGCATTATCACTGGTGACATTTATGATACCTGTATGTACACCCGTTTCGTATCCGAGAGGCACGGAAACGTTTATGTCAACTCCCGTGACCTCTCCGGGGTTGAGCGTTGCGATGCTTGGAGCGTCGAAAGTGATATTAAAATCACTGGTGATGTTGGTGACGTTGAAAGTGATGTTGTAGACGTAATAATTGCCGGTGTTGTTAAGGAGGAAGAAACCAAGATAATTATCCTGTCCGTGCGTGACGTTGCCGCTTACGGAACTCTGCATTAGATTGTACATTGGCCTGGATGTCACGTTTATGTAAATCTGGCTCATGTTAGATTTTATCCCATCACCGGGATCAGTCCAGTATGACGTCACGTTCACATAATAATCACCCGGTGGCGTCCCCTCGGTTACTATTAGCTTGAACGAGGTCGAGCAGTTAGAACCTTTCGTTACGTTGCCACAATCATGAGAACTCGTATTTGCCGTTATGTTGGTTGAAGAATACGCCAAAGTTATGTTGGAGAAATATGCCGTCACGTTTCCGAGGTTCTCCGTGAACACGTATACGGAAAAATTCTGATCGTTGTAGTAGGAAATGTTGTCGGCAGTGAAATTGGTCTGGCTGACGTTTATGCTCATGTTAGTTCCTGACACGACCATAGTCACGTTTATTGTTTTATATCCGTCATTACCTGAAGTCACGTTTATGATCCCGTTGTAGAATCCCGGAGAATGTCCTGACGTCACGTTGGCCAGCAACATTACTGTATAACCGTTTCCCTGGCTTATTGATGAAATGCCTGTCGGATCAAAATCAAACGAAAAGTTCGAATCGAATCCGGATACTGTGTAGTTGATATCCGTAAGAGGGGCGTTCCCGCTCGCATAAACTGTGAAATTATTCGAATTTGCGAGTGTTTTTCCGCGTCCGATTTTTCCGGTGAGATTGTAATGCGATAATGAAAGGCTAACATTGTCGTTTACAGTCACATTGATCCATGTGTTGTTGTTACCTTTGGTAGAATCGTAATTGTCCCAGTCCACGGAAACGTTTATCGAATAATTGCCCGCCGGAGTCCCTCCGAGGGCGGTTACGGTGAAATTCTTTTCGCAGTAATTCGATATTAGTACATTTCCGCAGGACTTGTTTTGGGAATCCGCGGTGAAGTTGTTGTCCGGGAATCCAAGCGAGATGTTTACGTTGAACGCGCTCCCGTTCATCAGGTTCGTGGCGTTTACCGTTACGTTGAAGCTCTCGTTGTATATCCACGTTACCTTCGTGACGGTGTAATTGTTCGGATCGGATGTGATGGATATGTAGGTGTACGGGGATTCGCAGGTGAACTGGTCGGTTCCGTAACCGGTGTTGTTGTTCTTGGATGCGCTGCAATTCAGGATGTAAGACGATGCGTTAGGAGGGGCGGTGAAGTTGACGTCATACGTCCCGTCACCGTTGTCACTCACGTTTATGTCGTCCACATAAGGTGAATTTACAGTACAATTAACAAATGCCCCCGGAATGAGAATGTCTTGTCTGTAATTCTTTACTTCGACGGTCGCGTTAACCAACCTGTTGGTGAGGCCGTACTGGTTCAGGACGGTAGTGTTGATGTAATATTTATCCGTGATTTGTAGAGTGAATATCTCCTCATTTAGTGTGAGCCAGTTGTCATCGTAAGCGGTTAGGGTTATGTTCCATGGTCCGACCACATCGGAATTGGATAAGTTGAAATAATTCGTATACATTCCGTCTCCGGATTGGTTGTCGTAATGCGTCCCGTCGTCATACATTATCAAAGTCAGATCATCACCAATCCCGGCCGTGCCCTTGTCTACGGTGGCATTGATTTTTTTAGTGAGGTTGTAAGGATCGGATGTTATGTTTGTTGCTATCACGACGGTTTCGTTACGGTTGAAATACGTTACATTCGCATCGTTGTAATATCCTTTCCCTTCCAGCTGTACAGTTATCCTTTCTGTTTCCATCTGCGTGATATTCATTGGAGTGACAAGTCTCTGGCTTAAATCCTTAACGAAGTTCTCGTCACCCTGCGTGTCGTTGAATCGAAGTACTGCATGCTGGTATATGTAACCTCCGGGTGTTATGTTTACCGGATTGAGAACAACACCTATTTGCTTCGCTGAAGGGAAGCTGCCTGCATAAAAATTGGGAATGCTTTCGTTGACGTTTATAACCCCGAAATCCCAGCTTGCTGAAGATTCGGCGGCCCATGCCCATGAACCAGGGTCTGTCGTATTTTGTTGGTTGAGATAGCCTCCGCCAAGTGCCCTCTCCGCATCCAATGTGAGGGCGCCGGGATTCGGTGACTGACGTGTGATGTTGGAACCGCCGATGTTGGTGAAATTCTGTTCCACTCTTATCCATGAAAGATTAGAATAGAACGTATACGTTTTTATCATCTTCCCTTCGCCGGTCTGGTTGTTTGCATCATTCCAATATGTTTCGTTACCTTCCATCTCGACCACGATCCTGATCGGACCTTCGTAAAGGACGGTGAAGTTGTTCCTGAAATCGAATGAGAAATTGTATGTACCGTTGGAATATTTTACGTATTCTATCGTCCTCTCACCTGATCCCGGAACACCAATTATATCGTTGTAAGCCGGAGGAGAAGCTCCCTGTACCCTGTAAAGACCGGACGTGTTTTCTCCTCTTTCCGTGTCCACGAAGAATCTCAGTACCGAGTTGTTGACATTGAATTCATTATATGACGTGTAATTGATTTTCAGGTCCGATGTAAAGCTGGTCGTATTCTTCGGCCCGTTTTCGGTCTTGTCGAAATAAACGAAATAATACCTGCTCTCGTCAGCGATGGTCGTTCCGTTCATCAGAAAAACGATGGTACCTGCCGCATTGTTCGACACATTGAAATTGGATACCTGATCGAACTGGAATGCGACCTCATCTATTATCGAACCATTGGAGTCATATTCGATAACCCTTGTGCTGTTTATATCGAATGTGCCGGTATCGTTATAATCCCCGAAAAGATCGGTGAAATTTATGTAGTGTTCGACGGGCCAGTAATATCTACCATATCCGGTCGAATTTATTTCAATACCCACCCTGTACACCCATTCGGTGTCCCACCAATCGAAACCGCCCTGCTGTGAAAATATGGAAACGAACATGAACGTAGTTATGACTGATAAAAATACCAATGCCGCTAATACACCTTTTCTCTCCACGCTATCACTTTTTCGACAGTATTTTTTTTGCCTTTTCGTATGATTTTTTTGATATCAGACCGTTCTTGAAAGCATCTTCCAGGCCTTTGTGTTGATTTCCCTTGGCCGGTTCGGTGGCAGCAGCGGGAGCACTTTGCGTGCTTACGGGAGAAACCTGCAGTTCCTTTTCTATCTTTTCAAGTTTTGCGAGATTGATCTTTCTTGTTTTTTCATATTCCTTTTTCGGAATCACCGCAGCGGCATATCCTTCTTCCAGTGATTTGAGAAGACCTTCCAGTTCTTCCTTTTCCTCTGTGAGTTCTTCCGTTCCGGATGGTGTTCCTCCTCCGCCTACCGCAGTAACAGGTCTGGCCGTTCCCATCGCTTCAAGATCATCCTTGGTCGCGAATCCTTCCGTCTTCTTGTTGAGATCATCTATGTTGTTCATTAGGCTGTCAACGAGGGACTCGTACCTGTCCTGTTTCCTCTTGTATATGTCAAACTCTTCAAGCCTGCTTGTCATCTCAGCGTATAGTCCGTGGATCTTGTCAGAGAGCTTCTGTATGTTTGCCTGGACGTTCTTCATTTCCATGAGTTTTTCCGTGCTTTCCTTGCTCATGTTTATCATGTTCTCCAGACTGCCGATGTTGGTTATAACGTTCCTTAACCTCTTTAGAATCTCGTCTATGGTCTGGAACTTTCCCTCCAGTTTGTCTATCTTCAGTGCCTGACTCGAGATTTCACGGTCCTTCTTTCCCATCTCCATTATTATCTTTTCCGGGTCTATCTGGGAAACGATATCGGTCATCTTCTGTATTTTAGTCTCGTAATCCTTCATCATGACCTCTCTCTGGAAAACTATCGATCTCAGTTCCGCGATATTCTCGTTTGCTCTCTGAACCTTCTCCCCGTCGACCTTTCTCATCTCCTTTACGCTCTCTACCACTGCTTTCATCCTTTCTATATCTATGTTGTATCTCTCCAGTTTTTTTGTTATCTCCGCAACGTCGCTGTCGCCTATCTTTGCGCTCAGGCCGGAAACAATCTCCTTGAACCTGTTTGACATTTCTTCTTCGAGCTGCTCTACATCAATCTCTGGTTTTGCCTTTGCAGGGGGTTTCTCAGAAATAATCGGTGTGGCTGACGGCTCCGGTTTTTCGGGAGAAGCGATTGTTTTTTCCGGTTCCTTTTTCATTTCCTTCATTACCTTTTCTCTCTCTTCGGATATTTTCTTCACATGTTCCTTTTCCATCGCTTTAATTTTGTTGTCTATATCTTCTAGTCTTTTTTTGTTCTTTGCCTTGATGTCGTTGTAATCTTCCTCAAGAATTGTCGCTTCGTAATATGCGTCTTCAAGAGAGGATAAAAGGCTCTGTATTTCTTCCTTTTCCTTCTTCAGACCTTCGATTCCTTTTGCCGGTGTCTCTTCCAGAGCTTTTTTTACGATTGTTTTATCCCCGGGCTTTTCACCCCTTTCCACCCCTGCCATATTGATATTTATCCCCCTTTTCTTATATTCTATTCAGGTTTTCTGGCCATTACGCCTGACTTATTTCATGTTAAGCCTGTTTTTCAGAGTGTCCGTGTAGCTCTTTGCCATGTCGAACTGTCCGGATTTCATCTTGTCCTTTGCAAGATTCAGTTCAAGCTCTATGTCAGTCGTGTCCACGTTCCTCGCCTTCATGCTTTCTACCATCTTGTCTATCTTTTCAATAACCTCGTTGACTTCAACATAATTTTGTATCTCCTTGTCGGTAAGCCTTCCCGTGTCGTGAAGAAGCGGCCTGAGAGCGACGAAGTACGGTTTACCTTCGTTGTATGCCGGGTTCTGTATGAGACATGTTCCCGTCGTCAGTTTAACGACCTTGGATGCGTAGTCCATTCCGTACTTCTGCTTTACCCTGTCTATGTCCCCTTCGTACTTCGTTCTGAGTTGTATCTCGGTTGCTATGTTTGCCCGGATGGCTCCCCTGAAATCCATAAGTACCTGTGATATCATGAATACGCCGATTCCCCACTTACGGAACTCTCGGCACGCCCTCTCTATCGCAACGTAACCGCCCTTACCTCCGTACTTTGGAAGCAGCCTGTGGACCTCGTCGTATACGAGCAGGAGCTTCAGTTCCTTTTCTTCCGGAAGAGATGCCTTGAACACGGCATTGATGGTTTTCCTTACGAAACTGTCAAGGTATTTCGGTTCAAGCTTGTTCATCACGAACACCGTGATTTCGCCGGGTTTCCTGTATTTCTGGATATCCACCTCCATGTTCGGGTCTGTCACTAATATGATATTTGTCTTGAAGCCTGTCGCATCGTCCGGGTTTATTCCGAACTTTGGATACAGATCGAACATCCGTTTGTCGGTACATCTCTTTATGAACCCGGTCCACTGCGCGGTCGGATCGAACACTATGATCGGAACCTTTCGTTTAAGCAACTCCTCTGTTATGACCATTGCCGAAACAGATTTACCAGCACCCGTTGCTCCGGCCGCGATGGAATGCATCATTAACGCTCGCGTGTCGAAGAACGCATTAACATCGGTTTCTGCTATCTTACCGATTGGAACAGAGTGAGGACTCTTCTGCGGAAGCTTCTTGATGTCCAGCGGGAATATATACTTCGTCTTCTTCTTTTTCTTGAGCCTGTACATTATCCAGAACCTTCTTCCGAAATATAATGCGGGTATCGCTATGAAGGCGATCGCATATGTAATCCAGCTCATGAATATCGTTCTTAGTAGTTGCACAGGTGCCGGGATCCTCAGCACATCAAACGAATCCACCGCATAAGCGGACTTTCTTCCGTACCAATAACTTACATTGACCTCCACCACATACCTGTCCTGCGGAGTCTCCTCCGGTATGAATATCTTCTTGGTGAAAGACTTGACGCTCTCGACGGCGAGGGTTTCGGTGTTCTTAATTATAAGCGTCTCGCTTTCCAGTCCCCTTACCTCATAATTTACCACTATATCTTCCACAGTAGCTGTTGGCCCCATGTTCAAAAGGGTGACCTCGAATTTCAGATTACCTCCGGGTTCGACTGATTTTGTAAGTGTTTTGACCTCTACATCCATCAGTGGTTCCGGAGGCTTCTCAATCTTTATTGTTACCGGTGTTACGTGAGTGATGTTTCTGTCTTTCACTCTCATTATGATATCGCCTGTGTATATGCCTTCCTGTGTGGTGGGAAGAGCATACAGCTTCACCTTCACGACATTTGTGGATTTTCCTTCAACTGTGAATACCGGTTGTTCTATCTGGACCAGTTCCCAGACATTCCCTTCAACAGTTGCTACGACCTCCACGTCGCTTCCCAGGTTATTGGTTATGTCTATCGAATGGATTTCGTGTTCGCCTGGTTTGAGCGTCACGAATATGAGAGTGGATTTTATCTCCACTGGTACGGCCGCGGCTCCTGCTTGGCTTGGTGGCGGAGCTATAGCAGCTCCTGCTCCCGCCCCGGTGCCTGCCCCCGCACCGGTCGGTCCGCCTCCCGTTCCCGGCTCTTCCTCCTGCCCCGGTCCTGTTGGGCAGTCCTGCGGACAGCTTGCGGTCGATTCACCGTAATCCGTGTCACACCTCCCATCACCGCATATGAACTGGGCCAATATGTAAATACCATCAAGATCTGTCGTATTGTATATGAGCGTGGAATCGGTCGTGTTGATGATTATCTCGCTGACGTTCGTCCTGTCCCATGTGTCGTTGCATATGTTCAAAAGTTGGATGGAATTGTTTGTGTACCAGTCGACTTCGCAGTGATATATGCCGAGACTGGTCACGGAAGCGCTTTGATATGCCGAATAATCAAGGATGAGTTTTGCCATCGTGTAGTTGAAGCTGTTGTTTATCGCGAATCCCCTAAGTGCACCTGATCCAAGATATTGCGTGGGAAGGTTTCCGAAAAGGATCGGATTGTACATGTTTTGGAATAATGGTGAACCTAGAAGCTGGACTGATTCGTTCCACACATTGGCAACAATATCATAATTCCTCGCATCGATCGTTTCATTATACGTCCCGTCCGAAGGATCGGTAGATATGTTGAAGAATAGCAGTCCAGATGTAAGGTTCCCGTAAAGCAGGAAGTTTATGTCCACTGCGTCATTCGTTACTGGACTGATGTCTATGCTCTTACCTGCGAAGAACACCGCCGGGTAGATTTCGAAGGTCTTGTTGCTGGTGTTGCAGTTGCCGCTCAAGTCGCACGCAGTAACGTTTACGAAATACATTCCCGATTCCGACGTGTTCGTGTAATTAAATTCGAACACGTAAAGGTCGCCCGTCTTGGAAACGAAGGTCATATTCGCATTGGTTGTGTAATTGGATGGAGTTAAGATGGTTATGGTCGCATTCTGCGCGCCTCCCGCATCTGTGACGTTGACTTTTATCCATGCGGTATCATTTACCGGAACCCTGTCGGCCATGTCTATATCAACGTTTGGCGGGGTCTCGTCTATGTATATAATAGCCTTTTGCTCCTTGTCCGTCAGGCTTATGCCGTATATCGGGTATATCGCATTCACCGTCAGGTCATACCCCCTTTCCTTGCTTATGTTCGGGGCGGTGAAATTGACTATCCAGTATCCCCCCGGCGCATAATAACTATAACTATTGATGTTGGCGGTCGTCGAGAACGTCTCATTCGATAGAGTAACATTCCACAGCAATCCAAAGGTCACGTTGGAATTGGAATACACCACACTCACATTGGTTGTGATGTTTTCACCCGGAGAAACCTTCAAATAAGGTGACGATTGGGTTGGTTGCAAAATATTCACGAATAACGGATGTATGTTCATCGTTATGGAGGTTTCCCTGGTAGTGGGATCAGCTGTATAATTTTGCGTACGTATATAACCATGATAAGATCTAAATGTATCGAAGGATGGTGCGGTGTAGTTGATTCCTATGTAATCCGTATCTCCTATGCCTATCGTCATGTCAGTCATGTTAGGCGTTATCAGCGGAGCGATCAGGCCGTATTCTATTATGTTCAGAAGAATCAGCACGTTCCCCACGTTCTGTATCATGATCATCCCCAAATTACCAGAAGTTCCCTGAACGACATCGACGTTGATGTCGCTCGGACTCTGGTCCCATGATAGATTTACCGGTATTTTTACATATATATCAGCCGTGTCGTCAGTTCCGTCCGCAGAAACGTTCAGTGTTCCGTTGTAATTGCCTGCAGGGAACATGTCCGGAACGGTTATACTAAGATAGACTGGATTCGTCCAGCCGGACGGAAGGGCGGCGATGGTGGGTGGAGAGAACCACCATGTGAAGTTCTGGCAAACCGTCCCGTTCTGGCATATGAATTGTATGTTCGTGACGTTGGAGTTACCGGCCGACCTTATGGTGAAACTCACGTTCTTCGTCAGCCCGGATGCTGTTATCATGGTTACGTTAGATTCAACTATTTCGATTATCGGATTCGGAAGCACGGTGAAATTTATCGTTTCCATGCCGCTGCCGTTCGATCCGTTGAGGTTGGTCCAGTTCGCTATCAGGTTCACGTAATACAATCCGGGAGGTGTGCCATTGACGACTGTTATCTTCACCGTGTCGTTTATCGTTGTGTTTCTAAGCAATGTACCGAATGTGAAATCCTCTGGAATGGATATCCAGCCCGTTGGAAGGGTTACGTTCGTCGTGAGATTATATGCCCTCGCATATCCGGTGTTGGAAAGGTTGAACAATATCGAAGCGTTCTCCCCGTTATATATAGTAATATTAGTGATGTTAACCGAACTCACGTTCGGGCTGATTGATACCGGGGTTTCTCCAGCCGCTGTCAAGTAGACCGGTGATGAACAGCTGTATAATGAAAGGGTGTCGTTTGCGCATATCTTTAACGAGTACTGACCGGACACGTTGGTATTGTAAGTTGTGTTGAAGAATGATCCGTTCCTGCTCATCAGTTTTATGAACGGAGTCTCTCCTGAATATGTGATGACGGAATAATCCAGCCACATTGTGTAGTTCCAGCTGATCAGATCACCGCTAACGTTGAAGACGGTAATGTTTATGGTTTGGTTGTCAGGAACGGTGAAATTCGCCCCGGACATTACTGCGTCTATCGTAAAGTTGGACAAATTGACAACTGACTGATTCGACGATATCATCAGGCCGTTAACAGTAAGATTCACATATACCGTTGTGTTGCTGTTGGAATTGTAAACCGTAACGTTGAAATTCTGCAGCGAACCGCTGACATTCATATCCTCCGTGTAGTTGAATCCCTGATCGGAAGCGGCGTTATGTATCACTTTGGAAGCATTGGTAAAGTTGGCCGATACGATTCTTGATACATTTATCCATGCATAGTCAACGTCGAAGTTATCCTTGATCGTGGCGTTGATAGTTACGTTTTCGAATATTATCTCGAATACCTGAGGAGTTACATTGATATCTTCTATTGTTGGAGGGATGTCGGTTACATTAAGGAACATATCCGTCGAATTTTCGGATGGGTTAGCAAGCGAAGTGTCATCCCTTATCAGCAGGTTTACGTAATAAAGATCAGCCGTTTTCGAAGGTGAAACGGTGTAGGTAACGTTGACTGATCTCTTTGCCTGCTTGCTCAAGGTAAAGAAGGACGGATTCTCCAGTACCATGTCCGTTCCGTTACCCTGCTCATAAATTCTGAACGTGAGATCAACATTTCCGATATTAGTTATGTTTATCAGGCCGACCTCTCCTGCCGTGTTGGGTGGTGTTAGAAGGGTTCCGAAAGTTGGCGGAGTGAACACCCATGACGAATTTAGGGAAACGTTAAGATTCATGGTCGCTTGGTCGAAATTGGCGTTGGATGGTGTTGCTCTTATGAATGTCCAGTAGAGTCCCGGATCCTGCCCTGCCGGCACGTCTACCGTTATGTCGGTTGTGAAGTTATCGCCGGCTGCCAGATAATCATATGAGTATGGTACAATGTCGATGTCGCATCCCGGACATTGTGTTGAAAGGTTCCCGCCGATAAGAGCGACTGTTATGAATGTCAATCCGTCGTTACCTTGGGATACGATTGTTATGTTTCCTATGTATGTCTCTTTGTCGTGTGGTAAAGTCTTGTTCACGAAAAGTTCAGCTATATTCAGAACGGGGTTTGATATTACAATGACATTGGTCATGTTGGTTGTGGAATTCCACGTTCTGTCTGGGTTCATCCACGTTGCGTTCCCGTATAATCTTATCAGTCCGGGCGGGGTTTTAGCCTGCACTGTGAGTTCGACCGTCCATGAACAGTTCGAGTTCGGCGTCATATTACCACAATCATGATAGGTCTCGTTGGGAATGATAACATGCGGGTCCCTGTCGTCGTATACCGTCACATTGACATTGTAGGCGTATGCAGGCCCGTTATTCGTGAAATTGATCGTGAGGTTGAATACAAAACCTTGCGTCTGGGTGATGTTAATCGCCTCTATCTCTTCCGTTTGGTTCACGAAACCTGTCACCTTACCCCATACGTATATGTATCCGGCGAATGAGGAATTGGTGTTGTATTCCGGTGCCATGTCCTTTGCATATATTGTAACATTATACGTACCGTCGGACTTCGGAAGATATTCCGATCTGTATGTATTGTTACCCTGATTAGTGAGAGTGAGGTTCTCATAACTCCCGTTCGGAAGTGCTATGTTCGCCCATACCCCGTTCGCCGGAATGCCGTAATCATCCGTTACATAAGCAGAGATATTGATGTAATCCAGCCATGCCTCTATGCTCTGGTTGGGAAGTATGGATGAATTGTGTATTACCGGGGCAACAAGGTCCTTTACCCATATCTTTGCTTGATCACTCGGCGTTCTTGCGGTGTAAAGCTTTCCAAGATCATCTGTTATGTTGCACGCGAATGTTACGTTGCCCTTGTCCAGCGGGTACCACGTCGCATTCGCATAACCTGATGAATTGGTCTGGTATGTTCCGTTGTATACCCATGAACTACTGGACTGATTCCAATACGAGAAGTTCACATCATAACCTTCGACACCCGCCCCGGATATGTAATCCTGAACCAAACAGGTTCGAAGGAATGAATAAGGATACTGGATTATGCTTTCGTCAGGCGGAGCTGACCATATCACATCGGCCCAACCGGTTATGACCACTATCACAGAGTCTTCCCCGGTATCGTAGAAAGACCTTGAGGACTGTGCGGTCATATTCCTGTTCCCTGTCTGTTGACCGCTGGAATCGTACAGTTCCTCCTGACCGGCGGTGGTCTGGGTGAGGAATAGCGATTCGTTGTACCATTCGACGGTTTCGATTCCGTTCCAGTTGTTTCCGTTCTCATCCCAAACGTCCGCTTTGAAATGTATGTTGTCTCCTTTCCCGTAATTGGTTCCGTTGGAAGGGATTGTGATGTTGACTATGAGCACGCCGTTCACGTTGACGTTGGTCGTGTTAGTGATTGAGTCCTCGTTCGTGGACGGCTTCGTGGCGTTTATGTATATTGTCTTGACTCCTGGAGTGATAGTTTCGTGGGGATTATAAGTGAAAGGATCCTGGCACCATCCGGTCGAGTTGGTGGTGCAGTTACCGAGCCAGTTCGTGGAGTTGTAGAAGTTCACCGTTGCGTTCTCTATCGCTACCTCCAAACCAGCGTCTTCTATCTTTACGGTTATGTTTGTAGTGAACGGATCGCACCTGATGCAGGTGTCGTTCCTGTGTATTGTCGGATCGGAGACGGATATCTGCTTGATCACCAGCGGCCTCGTGATCATTATCCAAGTGGTCATGTTTGGCGTGGAAGCGTTGTAATATTTTTCCGAATCGTTCCCTATTGCGCATGTGAGGTTATGCAATCCCGGGAGCCTGTTTGTGCTCCAGTAGAAAGTCGCGTTTCCGTTTGATGAGGTGTTCATCGTATCGGTGAGGTTCCCGTCATAATAAAGGTTAACCGTGTAGTTTTCCAGATTCACGAGAGTGTTGGCATCCCTTACGTGGCATTTCACGCTTATGGTCGGGCCGGCCATGTAAGAGCTTTCGTTCTCTGGCAGGATCATGTCGAGTTCGCTCCACCCGTATATTACGACGTTAGTGGAATTGGTGTTCTGGTCAAAATATTGTCTGGTCGTGTTGGCATGGATGACTTCCGGACCCAGTTCGTAATTGTAAGGAATGAACCAGGTAGTATTGTATCCGGTTGCCAGATTGGTCCAGATATTGTCGTACCATTCCACGGTCGTGTCGTTAACTTCATTGGAACATTCGTCGTTTACGGTCGCATTGAAATACACGGTAGTGTTCCTGTTCAGTATTATGCTGTTCACCGGGTTGATTATGTTATCGTATAGCTGACCGTATACGGTGAGTCCGAAGTTGCTCGTGTTCTCGTATTCGTAGCAGCTGTCGTTGGTTCCGCCCCTCCAGTACTGTATCCCCACATCTGAAGTGCAGTTCGGATCATAATATTTAATGCATGCGCCGTCCGATGATAAGCACTGGTATGAAAGATTGAAATCAGCCCCGTTTTCTGTTACCCATATGACCCCCGAGGCCCCGTCAGGATATGCACCCGGGAAACTTCCCCAGTCCGAGTCGTATATCGTGAAGTTGAAGAGCGCCTGGTCGTTTCCTATCCTCCTCACCGTGTCATTGCTGGTGGAACTTTTCGCGAGGGTCACGTTGTCCTCGGTCAGGTTGAACGTCAGCGGACTGGTCTCATCCGAAAAGTTGAATGGATCCACTGTATGGAACTTGTAGTAGTTCACCATTCCCGGAGCCGGTTGGGAATCGGCGCAGGTGAACTTTTGGCTGTACTGGAAAACCTCACCCCTTCCGCTTATATTGGTCCAGTTTATCATTTCCCATGTCGCGTTATTCAGGCTGTGCCATGTCGTGAGATTGTTGAAATTGTAATCGTCGTCCCTGAACATCACGGAGAATGTGTAGTTCCTTCCCCATCCTTCTTTAGTTGGATATATCGATGGGTATGTCAGTACAGGTACCTCTCCGAGGAAGAAAGAATCTACGTAAAGGGTCTGGTTATTCCCGTAAAACTGCTTGGAGACCAGCATGGTCAGGTTCCACCAGTACCTTTGCTGTTGGGTGGAATCCCAAGTGCAGTTGTACCAGCCAAGGTTTTCGTCCCAGTCCATGGTTGTCGGTTCTCCCGGCTTGCAGTATCTGATGTTAGTGTTCCTCTTCATCATGTATATCGTGGTCGCGTTCTCTATCCATCCAAGTTCGCCGGAGCAGTCGTCTTCCAGCCATCCCATCATGGGGACAGGGTCTCCCCGTATGAAACCCACTCCCTTCGGATAGAATATTTTCGGTCTGAGGTCCGAATTGACGGTCACGTTGTATTCGGTAGAATTCGTGTCTTTGTAACACGTATCTTCGAATACCCCACCTTTCCATCTGTGGATACCCACGCTGTAATTGCATTCCCCTATCGGGGTCTCTCCCGGGCTCAGGAAGTTGAGATTCATGTAACCTCCGCTCCCGTTTACCCCTGAGACCTGTCCTATATCCCAGTCGTCAGGGTCTGAAGCGTTCATTGTCACCCAGAACTTGGCGTTTCCGTTTTCCATCGTCTCGTTCTTGTCCGAATCAGTGGCTATCAAACTGAGCAGTGTGGAAGCGGTCCCGTTCCTCCAGACGTCCGGGTTGTCGTGTCCGGAGAAGGGGGCCAGTGTGACATCGTCCTTGTCTACCGTGAAGTTCTTATCAGTCATGTTCTCTGTCGAATCATCGTAACCCCTGTCATCGGTTACCTCAAACTTGTACTGCCATGTTCCTATGGCCGGACATCCGATCATATCGAAATTCATCGAAAGAACAACACTCTGGTTTAATGGTCCTTCCAGTATAGTGGAATTTTTCATCGACCAACTCATTTCGCCGGTACAGTCCTGTATGCAGACCCTGTATAACCTGAGTGTGACATTGTCCAGGTCCTCGTCGGTGACGGTTACTTCGAACGGGAATATCTCACCCCAGCCACCGGGGTTGACAATTATAGAGGAGTTGTAAAGGATCGGTTCGGTTTCTATGAAGAAGTGCTGGTCGAGCTGGGTTTCGTTGGGGTTGTACCATCCCCTGCTGGAATTCATTATACTGGTGTACCATCTTGCTTTCATGTCGCTCGAGTCCCTCTTCATCTGGTAAAGACCACCTCCCTCGTTGGTGTAATTCCACGTGTAGCTGTTTCCATACATCTCATTGTACAGCTTGAATGTGACATTCGCATCCGAAATATAATCACCGTCGCAGTCGCTTTGTATCTCCCCCTGTATGGTCACGTTGTTACCCCTGAGTATCTGTTCCCCTGCCTGGGCGGACGGCGGGGACGTTAATATCTCATTCCTCAGGTCCCCCTTGATTTTCACCGTCATGTTCTCGCTGATGTTCAGGTTCTGGTAGCATGAGTCCGTAACTCCCGATATCCACTTGTGAACACCGACAGTGTAGAAAGGCGCACATCCTGGATCAAAGTAATAATAGACATCCCCCCCGGAAACGGTCTGATTAAAGTAAGGACTGTACCATGAACCCGGATTGCTAGCATCGAGCGTGATCCAGAAGCTTATGTTCACCCCAACAGGAGCGGTGATGTTCTTGTCCGTGTCATTGACCTGAACCATAAGCAAGCGGTTCTGGTTTCCGCTCCTATTCACCCAAGTGTCATTTCCGGAAACATACGATATACTGATGGATTCGACAGTGATGTTCGGGCCTGAAACATTTGTTGTGTTGAAAAGGTTGAGATCAGTCCCGTCGTCTATCATGAACAGATAATAATTATTCGTTCCTATATCTCCGCATTCAAAGTCGCTTACCGTCAGGTTGCACGTATCCCTTCCACCGTAAACTACGGTCGAGTTCTTCTGCATCCAGGCTCCTCCGTAATTGGCGGTCTTCACGAACAGTGAGCACGTCACGTTGTCTTTCTGAAGATCCCAGATGTCTGCAGTATATGTATAGGTGATGCCCCACCCATCCTCTCCCGGACTTACAGTAAAGTTGCCTACCTCCGGCGGGGTGTTGTTGAGGTAGAACCTCTCGTCCCATTTGGTCGTATTTCCGTAATAATAGAGTTTGCTTGAATTCACCCTTGCATCCCACCAACCGCCCTCATAAAACGTCATCGACGTATCGACGGTGCAGTTGTACCACCCAGTTCTCGTCCCGTTAGAATAACTCTCATTTATCACGCTGCATGTCTCGGAGATGTTGGACGGTGATATGATCTCGATGGACACGGTTGCATTAGGTTGGAGATCCATACATTCTGAAGTAATGTTGGCTCTGAGTGTCAGGTTGTTGCCTACCGGAGTGACGTTGTTCTGTGCCGGGAGCTCAAGGAAGTTCTTGAGCTGGCCCGTGATGTTCACCAGATACGATCCAGGATCAGGAACATTGTCCATATAGCATGAATCGTTGAAAGTCCCTCCCTTCCAGTTCTGGAACCCTACCCCATACGAACAGTTAGGATCAAAGTTGTACGTTATATTACTGTCTGCGTCCGTGACCGTCGTATTGCCCCAATCATATGTAGATCCGTCCGTTTCCACGTAGAATATTGCGTTAACTCCTGATCCTACGGGTGTCAGATCCCTGTCCAGATCAAGAACATTGAGCCTGAACATGGATGTATCGCTGCCTTCCCTGTCCACCTTTTCACCAATACCTGAAACGTAGTCTATGTTTACGTCATCCCTTTCAATTGTGAATGTGCTGCCGACGCTGGCGTTGTATCCCCAGTCGTCGCTCGCATTGAACTTGAACTGAAGCGTCCTCTGGGTAAGGGAATTCAGGTCGCTACAGACGAAATCAATGTTTTCAAATATCACAGGCGTGTAATCGCTTGCTGTCAGAACGGTCTGGTTGTAAAGCTCCCATACACCTGTCCTGTTTATCCATAGATATACTGTAATGTTGTTACCGTCCTGATCCCTTACATTAACGGAGAATGTCCAGTCTTCTCCCCATCCTCCCGTTGAAGAACCTTCTTCAGAAAGAACAGAAAGCCCGGAGAACTGAGGTCTCGTTGCCAGATAGAATGCATCTTCTTTCACCTTGGTTGTTCCATTGTAGAATGTCTTTTGAGCTTCCATAGAGACGTTGTAGAACTGAGTGCTCCATCCGCTGTGATGCGACGAAGGGATTGTACAGTTGTACCATCCGGTTCCTTCCTGGGTCGTCGGGCTGCAGGTGTAAGGGATTTCCGGGACGCGGAAAACCACGGTTGCGCCGGTCACCAGTCCGCAGTCGTCCGTGACGTTACCTCTCATCGGTATCGGGTCGATGCCGGCGAGATAAGATTCGTAATCCGGCATTTCTATGCCCACACTCAGATTGTCCGTCACGATCGTCCAGTCGAACACCGAGGAATTTATGTCTTTGTAGAACACGTTGTTCACGGTCCCGGCGAACCACTGTTGCGGCCCTATCGTGTAAGTGCAGTCAACCCCAACGTCCGATTCCGTCAGTGTGATCGCTCCCTGATACGTGGTTTTCAGGCCGGACTGGTGCCATGTCACGTTGTCGTTGGTCCACCAGAACCTCCCGGTTCTTCCGTTCCCTATCGTGACGTTCGGGACCTTGTCCACGTCCCAGAATGTTACCTTGAATTCCAGATCAGGGCTGGTCCTGTCCACTATTTCGCCATCACCAGTGGTAAGGACTGCCGCTATGTCATCCTTATCTAAAGTGAAATTAGTAATGTTCGTCTCGTCCGACCTCGTGTTTCCTCCCGGCAAAGGGTCGTTCGGGTCATCCGTCACGTTGAACTTGAACTGCCTCGTCCCGACGTCCCCGCCGGCAAAGTAATTGGATTTGAGGAAGCTTACCGTGACGTTCTCCCCGACAACCGTGGAGTTACTGGCCGCGAGATCCCAGCCAAGGCTCTTGTTTACCCAGAGATACACTGTCAGCGTGTCCCCGTCCTCGTCCGTCGCATTAACCGTGAAAGTCCAGTCCTCTCCCCACCCGCCGTCGCCGGATGCGGTCACGTTCTCCCCGTACAGGACGGGTATGGTTTCTATGAAGAAGGCATTGGTTTTGTTGAGTGTCTGGGAATTGTGGAAATCCCTGGATGTATTCATTATTACATTATAATATTGTGCAGCCATTCCACTCGTATTGAAAGTACAGCTGTAGCTGCCGTTTCCAAGCTCTATTATGTCATCACAAGACGTGGAATTGCCCGTTTTGACGCTTTCCATTCTCAGTGAAATGTTGGATGAAGCGTTGGTCAGATTGTTACCGCAAAGGTCGGTAAGCGTAACGTTTATGGTAACGTTCGAATTCCTGAGGAAAACCTCCCCGTCCGGCTGGGAAACTGTGTTGTTGAGATCACCGATTATATTTATGAAAAGGTTGGTCATGTTCTCGTTCTCGTAGTATGAATCGGTCGTCCCGCCGATCCATCCCCTGTACCCGGGAAGGTATGAACAAGTCGGGTTGAATGATATGTTCATGTAACCTTCGCTGAGGGTCTGTGTGAAATTCCCGCCATCATAATGGGTATCGTTGAACATTATCCAAACCGTCGTGTTAACCCCGGACGGGAAACTGGCATTGTCAGTATCGTTTACCCTCAGTGAAAGCACTCTTATGCTTCCGGGGTTGGAATCGCTGATGTTGACGTAGGAATTGTTACCCGCGACGTAGATTATGCTGACATTCGATTCCTCTAGCACCGGACCGGAATAATTGGTAGTATTATAATAGTTAGCCGGTTCCCCGTTCTTTATCTCGAACAGGTATTCGTTCCCTCCGATGTCTTCACCGGTGAAGTCATGCACGGTAATTGAACATATCTGACCTTTCACTCCGGTCGGATCAGTCAGCACATGAGTGCCCTTGTATATCCAGCCGTTACCGTCCAGCTTATCTATATACAATGAACAATTGATCACGTCGGAGTCCGGGTCTGTCACATTGATGGTATAATTGTACAGCATGGTCCACCCGTCCTGGGACGGTACGACGGAAGGACTAGCTAAGGTCGCGTTGAGGTTCTCCAGCCAGAACCAGTCACTGAGGGTGGTGGAATTGGCGTTGAAATATCCCTTGGAGGAATTCAGTTCGATGGTCCAGTTGCCCTCCTTCATGTCGCTGGAATCCCACGTGCAGTTGTAATAGCCGGATGGGGATGATTCGTTGTTTACCGGGGTGCAGGAATACCATGTCCCGTTTGGTGCGTTGAGTCTTATGCTTCTCGCGTCAACCGGCAATGAAGCTTCAGCCGAACAGTCAGTGGTAGTATTGAATCTTATCGTCACGTTCTGCGTAACGTTGAATATCTGCTGGTAAGTCGGCAGGATTATGTTGTTCTTCAGCTGGCCGATCACGTTGAAACCGTAGACAGTGGAATTCTTGCTGTGGTAGCATGAATCATTATATGTACCTGCAATCCATTTCTGCGGACCGTAGCTGTAAGTACAGTTCGGATCGTAAGTATACCTGAGTATGGAATCCGATGCAGTGTCGTTGTAATAGAACGTATCATACTCTGAATTGTTGGTGGTTATGTAGAATATTCCGGACGTATTCGTTCCGACACCGGGCGTTCCGCCCCTGTCGGTGTCGTTTATTATGATCGCCAATAGTTCCGGACTCGTGCCTTCTCTGTCTATGTCGAACACGTCACCCGCTACCAGTTCTATGGAAACATTATCCTTGTTGATGGTGAAGTCTGCCGGCGTGGTTTCCTCCCCGAGATCCCACTGGTCGCTGATGTTGAACTTGAACTGGCTGTATTCATCCAGGTTGACGTCCGCACAGTCGAAGTACGAAGTGGAGGTAAATGTCACGTATTGCCATGAAGCCGTGGTAAGGTTCTTCGTTTCGATGTGCTCCCATGGCGACGAGGAATTGAATCTCTTCCATAGCGACACGTTGAACTCGTCACCTTCCTCGTCCCTGACCTGCACGCGGAATGACCATGATTCGCCCCAACCGTCTCCTGAAAGTATGGACGGGAGCTGGAGTTCCGGACCCAGGCCAAGCGAGAATGCAGAGGTCTTCGTTGCGTTGTATGTCGCGTAGTAAGTCTTGGAAACCTCTACCGTAATGTTATACTCCGGGCTTAGGTCCTTGTCGGGGAGGATAGTCGACCAGTCGTACGAATAGTTACCGTCGCCGTGATCGGTTATCCCGCTGGTAACAATATAGAAATCGTCATCCGAGTCCAGGAATATCTTCGCGGTTGCACCGGTGACGCCGTTCCCGCACTCATCGAATGCCGTGAAATTGATCGGGACGTCCTGTCCCCTCTCGTAAGGTTCACCTGCAGGTGATGTTATGGTTGAATTCAGCAAAGTGATTATGGTTATATTGAACTCGCTGGAATTCTGGTCCTTGTATTCGACGTTGTCGACGGAACCCATCTTCCATTTCTGTATACCCACATCGTAATCGCATGCCCCGTTGGGATCAAAAGTATAGTTCACGAAACCTCCCGTAACTGACGGGATGTCTATAACCCACTCGAAATCAGTATGATTCTTCGTTATCCATAGCTTGGAATCGACGCTGGACTTGTTGTTGTTCTGGTCGATGCTGTGGGTCTTGGTGGACAGCACGACCGTATCTGTGGAATTCCTCCATATCGTCTCGTTGTGACCAGCGTAATAGTATATGAGCATGTCGTCCTTCTCTACGGTGTAATTGAATTCACCCGTCTGGTCAGAATAGGCGGCTCCTCCAACCTGCGGGTATGTCTGGTCATCAGTGGCGTTGAACTTGTATCTCCAGGTTCCAAGGTCCAGTGGTGGCTGGTAAGGTGAACCAGTTCCGCCGCTTTCATTGACGTATAAAAGGCTGTTGTTGCAATCCGAATTGCAGTAAGCAGTCCCCACTTCAGCCCAGCTGCCCCAGTCGCTCGCGCTCTCGTTCCAGTGACTCTTCCATAATTTTATGGTGACCTGATCATTATCTTCGTCCGTTATTCTGAAGGAGAAATACCTCGATTCGGACCATGAACCGTTCGGTCCGTCGTCCCCGTCGTAAGCGGTGGTGTTCAGTCTCGGGTTCGTGAGGATTGGTTCTGTTTCTATGAAGAACCCTGAAGTCCCGGCCACGTAATTCTGGGTCTCGTTGTCGCTGTTGTAATATTGTTCGCTCGTACTTATCCAGAAATCATATCCCCTCGCCGGCATCTGGCCGGGGTTGACGGATGTATTGAAGGTGCAGTTGTATATCCCGTTTCCTTCTTCCATCACGTTTGAACAACTGAAAACATCGCTCGTGAGTTCGCTGACCATTGTGATGTTGATGTTTGTCAGTCCGGTAACGTTCCTGCCGCAGCTGTCGTTTATCTTGAACTGGATTGTCAGGTTCGATCCTCTCAATATCTCTTCCCCTGACGGATAAAGCACGTGAGTATTCAGCGTCTCGATCATTCTCACTGTAAGATTGCTCGTGTTCTTGTCCTCGTAATAGGAATCCACAGTACCTGCATACCATACCCATTCCCCGGGATAATAGTTGCAGTTGGGATTGAAATAGTAGTCTGCAATACCCGTAGAGTTAGTCTGGTTCTCTACTCCGGGAGCCATCTCTGTCCCGTTGTAATAGACCCAGAACGTCGTGTTCACATTCGGAGCGAATGTCAGGTTGTCGGTATCGTTAACTTCCACTGAAAGGAGCAAAGTGCTGCCCGGTTCGGAGTTGCTTATGTTCACGTCGGAATCATTACCTGTGTAATGTCCTATGTCCACGTTCGATTCCTGTAAGGTCGGGCCGGAATAATTGCTCGTGTTGAAATAGTTCGCCGGCTCACCGTTCTTTATCTCGAACTTGTATTCATTGGGTCCGATGTCTTCACCTGTGAAATCATGGACAATTATGTAGCATGTTTGGTCAATGATCCCGGTCGGATTGGAGAGTACGTGGGTTCCCTTGTATATCCAGCCGTTACTGTCCAGCTTATCTATATACAATGAACAATTGATCACGTCGGAGTCAGAGTCGTTTACCTGGGTGCTGTAATTGTACGATCTCGTCCAGCCGTCCGCCGCCGGTGTCACTACTATGCTCGTGAGGCTACCATTGAGGTTCTCGAGCCAGAACCAGTTGCTAAGGATGGTGGAATTATCGTCGAAATCTTCCCTAGTTGAGTTAAGTTCGATCGTCCAGTTACCCTCTTTCATGTCGCTGGAATCCCACGTGCAGTTGTAATAGCCGGATGGGGATGATTCGTTGTTTACCGGGGTACAGTCATATTCGCTTCCGTTCGGGGCAGTTAAATGGATGGTCGTGTAAGACCCTGAGATCATTCCCTCAGAGGAGCAGTCTGAACTCGTGTTGAAACGGAATGTGATGTTTTGCGTCACGTTGAATATCTGCTGGTAATAGGGAGTGATTATGTCGTTCTTCAGCTGACCGTAAACCGTGAACAGCCTGGCAGATCCGGTCATGTTCTTGTCGAAATAACATGTATCATTGAACGTCCCTCCTATCCAGTACTGGTCGCCATAGCTATGAGAACAGTTCGGATCGAAATTAAGCCTGAGCCTGGAATCGGAAGCTGTATTATTTGTATAAAGCGTGTTGTAATTCGTTCCGTCCGTTGTCACGTAATATCTTCCTGACACCCCGTTTCCAACTCCAACGTTGCTCCTATCTGAATCGTTCACCTCGAACAGGAATAGCCCTGTATTGACACCCTCCCTGCTGATGTCGAGACCGTAACCTGATTTGTAAGTGACTGTAACGTTGTCCTTCTTTATGGTGAAGTTCTGTGGTAATATGTCGTCGGTGAAGTTGTACGAATCCGAAGCGTTGAACATATACTGGCTGTTAGTCCCGGAAGGGGTTATGTCGGAACAACCGTAATCGGATTTCTGGAATGTGTATGTCTGGTAGTTGAGACCCTGGCATGTCTGCTGTCCGAGGAGTTCCCAGTTGCTGGAGGGGTTTTGCCTGTACCATAAGTATACTGTAACGTTGTCCCCGTCCCTGTCCCTGCAGTTGATCTGGAAGGTGTGGGTTTCGCCCCAACCACCGTCGGAGGTGGCGTAATAATTCGGGGACTGTATCTCCGGAGCGGTCGTGAGTGTGAATCTGTTATAACCGGTGATATTGACCGGGTAATAATACTGGTTTATTATCCTAGCAATGATGTTGTAGGTCTTAGTGGCACGACTGCTTGAATCCAGGGTGTAATTGTACGTCCCGTTGTTCCAGTCGTATATATTAGTCCCAGGGATTGTATAGGTGGACGCCCCGTCTGTTGTATTATATACCAAGGTTTTCGAATCCACATTCTCTACGTATTGCGTGATACAATCATCTTCGTAAACAGTGAACCACGTCGGTATCGGGTCACCCTGCGGGAATGTCTGCCCGGTCGGGTAATCTATCGTCCCGTTCAGGGGAGCATGTAATGTTATGTTGTACACCGAGGAATTGGTGTCCTTGTAAGCGTCGTTTCCCAGAAGACCAAATTTCCAGTACTGAACACCGACATCATAAGGACAACCAGGGTTGAAAGAATAATTTATGTAGCCCTCATCCTGTGTCGTGACGTCATTCTCCTCCTCATAATCGGTTCCATTTCTGGTTATCCATATCTTCCCGTTAGCTTCACCTCCCGAAAGGTTCCTGTTCTGGTCTATGTCTTCGACCTTTACCGAAAGCACCAGAGACGCCGACCCGTTCCTGTCAAGGTCCTGCCCGGTTCCGTAATAATAATATATCTTCATGTCGTCCTTCTCTATCGTGTAGTTGTATCCGTATATCTCGTCGGAGTATTCCGCTCCCCCGAAGGTCGGGAGGTCCTCGTTGTCCGTGCAGTTGAACTTGAATGACCAGTTGCCAAGGCTGGCGGGAGCGGTGTAAGTCCCGGAATCTTCTATGTATATCAGGGTGTTGTTGCAGTTCGAGGAGCATGACTTCGTGTTTACGTCCGTCCATGCTCCCCACCCGGATCCAGGGGTGAACTTCCTCTTCCACAGCGTCACCGATACGGAATCGCCGTCATCATCCGTCACATTTACGGTGAAGTTCCATGTTTCCGACCACGAACCGGTGTTGTCCCCGTTCTGGCTGGAGTTGACAACCGGAGCATTCAGTATCGGTTCGGTTTCTATGAAGAATCCGGTTGTTCCTCCCAAGTAATTCTGGGTCTTGTTGTCGCTGTTGTAATATTGCTTGCCGGAAGTGATCCAGAAATCATATCCCCTCGCCGGCATCTGGCCGGGGTTGGCGGACGTGTTGAAGGTGCAGTTGTATATCCCGTTCCCTTCTTCCTGTATTCCCGTGCATGTGAAGGTCTCGGATGTATATTCGCTTTCCATGGAGATGTTGATGTCTGTCACGCCGGTTATGTTCCTGCCGCAGGAATCGTAGAGCCTGAACTGTATGGTGATGTTGTCCCCCCTGGTGTGCTCGGTACCGAGAGGAGAGAGTATCTCCGTGTTTATGTTCTCCTTGATCGTGACGTTGAAAGTGGTTGCGTTGAGGTCCTGGTAATACGAATCAGTGGTTCCTGCAATCCATTCCCAGTTGCCGGCAGAATAGTTGCAGTCCGGGTTGAAATAGTAGTTGGAATAACCGCTCGTGTTGGTCGCGTTCTTCAGTCCGGCGGCCATGCTGGTGAGATTATGATTGACCCAGAAGGTCACGTTGGCATTGGGTGCGG
>CAYUSU010000002.1:0-23261 GCA_964447525.1 uncultured archaeon
GGACATTACGGAGAATAAGTTAAATGAATTAAAGTATCTGCAAAGAAATAAAACCCTGGAATTGTTTAAAAAAATCACCACCTTTGAAAACGGTTCGCTGAAAATGATTTGTAACCAAATTCTGGATTCAATCGTCGCCATGACCAATAGTCGGTACGGTTTTTTAGGCGTTATGAACGATAATGAAACGGTAATGACCATCCACGCCTGGTCGAGGAATTGATCGGTGATCTCGATGTCGAAGTCCTCGGTGAAGTCGAATCCGTCCATGATTAGAAGTTGGATATAAGAAATTAAAATCTGAATTAGATTGGGATAAAGTAAAAAGAAATTATACATCTGGCAATATTACCATACTACCCATGTCACTTAAAATTGTTTTTTGTTTCACAGCACCCTTAGGAAATATCACAATTCCATCTGAGGCGGGAGATAATTCATGTTTTCTTTTGTTATCAACATCTAGAACAACAACATTATAATTATTTTTAAGTGTTTCATTAACTAAATTATGAACATTCTCTTCACAAAAATTTCCAAAAGAAACAACCCATTCATTTTCATGATTATAATTTCCGGGGCCACTGATAAGGCAACTTTTGTTGTTTTGTATTAAATCAATAATTTTTCTGTTGGGTCTAAGCCCATCAAAAGCATTTCGGAAATAATTTCGCAATATTACGTTTCCGGTATTAACATCATCAAGATATCCAAAATCACTGGGCACATTGACTATTTTTTTTGATTGTTCAATTATCGCATCTTGTACCATGCATAATTCAGGGGTCATGAAAACATCTAATGATATTTTCCCTTCTGCTACCGTAAGATCATGTGGTTCGCAATTCTGAAACAGATAAAATCGATTTAAGCCTTGATTCCCATACGTGTTTCGATAAGTCTTCGTCATATATGAACACCTAATGAAGCTTATTTAATTTACTCATATATAAAGATATCGTTTATTAATTACTTATTAGTAACAAATTTATTCGCTCTAAGAAATTAAAGGTCCGCGCTGGACATCATTATCCTGCACTTCACTTCGAACGTCTTTCCTGTTGGGGATAAATTATTTAGATCGAATTCCTCGAATATGAAAGAATCATATATACTTGAAAATTTTTTTATGTATTCCGTATGGCAAGATTTACTGGTGGAATTCTCATCACAAGGATGTAAATGATTATTTCCGTGTTTCCATGAAATCCCTTGAATTGTTTTTTCACAATAACTGCATAATACTGATCCTGCCATGAATAGGATTGACAACTAATTTTTAAAAATGGATGGGAAGTTATACCTATGGAGATAAAACGGATTCCTGAAGACTTCATTGTGAGGGAAGTGTTTGAGAAGCAGCCGGTGAAAGAAGGCCATCGTACAGAGGACAGTCCTTACATCTGGTTCACGTTGAAGAAGACGAACTGGGACATGTTCCGGGCTCTGAACATGATCTCCCGGAAGCTCGGGGTGTCGATCAAGCGATTTGGTTATGCCGGTACGAAAGACAAACGGGCCGTGACCTATCAGAGGGTTTCTGTGTGGAAGGTCCCTCTCGAACGGCTGGAAGCCGTACGGTTAAAGGACATTGAACTATCCGGTTTCGAGGAGAAACGGGAACGAATCAATCTGGGTGATCTGAAAGGTAATGAATTCGAGATTGTTGTTCGGGACATTGATCCGAAGGAAAAGGGACGGATGGAGAAGAATATCGAGAAAATCAAAAAGAACGGAGTGATCAACCTTTACGGTGAGCAGAGATTCGGAATACGAAAGAATACTCATCTGGTCGGGAAGGAGATGCTCAAGAATAATCTGGAGGAAGCCGTGTGGATATATCTGACCCACGGCGAGGAGATCAACGAAGAGTCCAGAGCGTTCCGGAAGAACCTGAAGATGACCAGAGACTTCTCGACGGCTCTGAAGGAATGTCCGAGACATCTCAGAAATGAGAGGATACTTTTGGAATACCTTTCGAAAGAAGGGAATGATTTCGCAGGTGCGCTGAGAAGGATTCCTAAAGGCTTCCGGAAGATGCTGGTTCATGCTTACCAGTCATATCTATGGAACGAGGTCGCGAAGACGTCGAAAGAGAAAGTCATCCCTTTGGTCGGATATGACACCGATCTCTCGAAATATAAGTCGGGAAAAGAAATAGAGAAAATACTCAAAAAAGAGGGGATTAAACAGGACGACTTCCGAATGCCGTCGATGCCGGAGCTCGCGAGCGAGGGGGACGAACGGGAGCGATTGATCCATCCGAAAGGGATGGAATGTGAATTCGGGGAAGACGAATTCAATGCAGGAAGGATGAAGTGTACGCTGAAGTTCGAAATCCATAAAGGGGCGTACGCGACCGTCGTTGTCGATAAGGTGATGAAGTGAGAATAGGAAAATTCGCTTTGGTCGGGGCAAGCGGGATACTGGTGAACGAGCTCTTTCTCTGGCTTTTTACCGATATTGCTGGATTTTATTTTCTGGTTTCATCTGTGATAGCGATAGAGATCGCGATAATAACAAATTTCTTTCTTAACAATATCTGGACATTCGGCGACAGAACGACTGGAAGCGTGAGAAAGAGGTTTGTCAGGTTCAATGCGGTCTCGCTGGTCGGGATGGTTTTCAATGTGATTCTTCTCTACACGTTCACTACGTTTTTCGGGATATACTACCTGATTTCGAATGTGATAGCGATATTCATCGTTTTTGCATGGAACTATTTCGCTAACAGAAAGTGGACCTTCCGTCTGACGAAAAAGAAGCTTGCTCCGGTAGGGAAGAATCCCCTGATCTCGATAGTGATCCCTACGTATAACGAAAGGGAGAACATAGAGACACTCATCCCTGAAATATTCCTTACGTTTTCCGGGAACAACATCAAAGGAGAAGTGATAATAGTCGACGACGATTCTCCGGACGGGACATGGAAGGTCGCGGAGAAGATGGAAAAGATGTACAAGCTCAAGGTGATCAGGAGGAAGAACAAGCGGGGACTTGGATCGGCTGTAGTGGACGGACTGAAACATGCCAAAGGAGACGTGATAGGGGTTATGGATGCCGATTTATCCCATCCACCTGAGAAGATACCGGAACTCGTGAAGGAGATAATCAAAGGGAATGGCATGGCCGTCGGCAGCAGGAAGATTGGTGAAGGAAGGACAGAGGAATGGCCGCTGACGAGAAAGGTCATATCATGGGGAGCTGGTTTGCTCGCGAGACCGCTGGTTAGCGTTAAGGACCCGATGTCTGGTTTCTTCTTCTTCAACAAAAATGTGATAAAGGGGACAGAATTGAATCCGACCGGATACAAGATAGGGCTGGAAATAATGGTGAAAGGGAATCCATCGTCGATAAAGGAAATCCCTTTCGTTTTCAGGGACAGAAAATTCGGGGAAAGCAAGCTCACGTTATTCGAGGATATCCGTTACCTGTACCATTTGATCAAATTATATTGGTTTAAAATAAATAGATAATATGGACCGGTTTTTTTCGAGAAGGGAAATCCTGATCTTTTTGATATTTCTGGTGTGCTTTTCCTACTTTTACGTTCCGGGGGGATGGAACGAGAACAGCAGATTCGATCTGATCTATTCGATGACCGGGGGGACGCTGTGGATAGATTCCTACCACGAGAACACGCAGGACAAGTCATATTTCGAGGATCATTATTATTCAGACAAGGCGCCCGGTTCCTCGTTTCTCGGAGCGGTTCCTTATGTGATCTTCTATCCGCTGCTCCAGGACACGGGTACGGCCGAATACCTCATCCGCTTCTTTGTGGTATCCCTTCCGTCGGCGTTTCTCTGTTTACTGCTGTACAGGATTTCCGGGGAGTTCACGAAAAAGGAGAAACACCGTTTGCTGATCACGATAGTATACGGTCTCGGGACCCTCGCTCTCCCGTATTCTATAATGTTCTACGGCCATCAGATAGCGAGCGTTCTGGTGTTTTCGTCGTTCTATCTAATTTTTAAAAATCAGAAAAGACTGACGCATGAACACCTTTTCTTCGCTGGTCTGATGATGGGAATGGCCACGATAATAGAATTCTCCGTGGCGATAATATCCTTCCTCATGTTCTTCTACGTCCTGAAAACGCTTGACAGCAGGGAACACGTATCCTTCTTCATTATAGGAGTGATCCCGCCTCTGATATTACTGTTTACATACAATTTCATGTGTTTCGGCAGTCCGCTGGTGAGCGGATATTCACATCTGGTATTTCAGGACTCCGTACAGTTCCAATCCCAGGGATTCCTTGGAATATCCCTCCCGGATCCGCTGGCATGTTTTAACATACTTTTCTCCCCGTACAGAGGGCTATTCTTCTTTTCCCCTTTCCTTTTGCTGTGTATTCCGGGGTTCTACCATTTTTACAGGAACCATCGTTTGAGGAAGGAGTTCTGGCTGTTCTTCCTGTCAGTGGTAGGATTCATTGCGTGGAACTCAGCGTATTCGGTATGGTGGGGAGGATGGGCGCCGGGGCCGAGACACCTCGTTCCCGTCATTCCGTTCATGATGGTCACCATAATGCTCTATTCGAGGGAATTCGATGTATGGAGGGAGAGGGCCGCTCTGGCGCTTGGCGGTTTATCGGTTTTAATGATATCCGCGGTCACGGTAACCGATCCCAACCTTCCGGAAAAGACATTCCATCCCCTGTTCCAGCACACCCTTCCTCGCGTTGTCACCGGTGAACTGGGAATAAACTTCGGCAGCCTGCTTGGACTGCCTGGATGGTTCTCTTTGATTCCTCTGATTGCAATCCTGGCGGTTATATCGTGGTTACTTGTGAAAGAAAACAGGAGGGAAAATGAAGATTGAAAAAATCCACCTGATACTTCTGGCCTTCCTTTTGGTGAGCATTGTTCATATGATCACCAGGTTCCATTTCATTCTCTGGGATGAGGCCGTGTACATCGGGATAGGGAAGTTTCTTTTCTCTTCGGGGAGCGTTGGATTGTTCGAGGTCATCCGGCCGCTCGGACTTCCGATGATACTTGGGATGCTGTGGTTTTTCGGTGCCGGTAATGTGGTCGTTTACGATGTCCTGATAACGCTCTTTTCACTGGGGAACATCTATCTTGTCTACCTGATCGCAAAGGGAATGTTCGGGGAAAGAGAAGGGCTGGTTTCCGCCGCGATACTTGCGATAACTCCGGTCTTCCTTTACAACTCCTTCAGGATAATGACAGAGATCCCTTCGGCGTTCTTCGTGTTGTTTGCTGTTTACCTGTACACTGAAAAGAGGCCTATATCATCCGGAATAAGTGCGGGACTGGCCGTAATGTTTAAGTTTACCAACGGGATATTATTCCCGGTAATTATTGTATTGATGTTTCTGGAATCTTACAAAAGTCCTAAAAAAATGATCAAAAATATCTTATTTTTATTGGTAGGTTTCTCCGTAATAATTTCCCCGTATCTTTTTTCAAATCAGTATTACTACGGCAACGCTTTGCATTCGCTCTCATTGGCAGGCCAGCATTCCTATAACCCAGTCCACGCCATAAACGATCCGCTGGCAAACGCGCTTTATTATCCTTCCGCGTTTTTCTGGGATAATATGCTGCTCGCTTTCGCACTGTTCTCATTGATCTTCGTCGGTGAAAATAAGAACGTGAGATCCATCATGATCATCACATTGATATATCTTGCCACCTTTACACTCATCCCGAACAAGCAGTTACGTTTTGGACTGACCTTCCTTCCGTTCCTGTCCATTCTGGCGTCCTTCGGGTTGCTGAGAATGAGGGAGTACGTGATCAGCCTCAAAAGGGGTAAGATATTGTTTATCATCTTTTCCTTGCTGGTGATTCTTGCCTCGTTAAGTTCGCTATATAATGATTACCACGAATTCAATTCCTTCCCTTCGGAAAAACCGGCGATGGTGGACGAGTACTACATGTATTTCGACGGCTTCGATGGAACGGTATTGACCAGCGATCCGGTACACGTCGCCTATTCCGACATACTGATGATTCCTTATTACAACAACATAACCGACGCTCATTCCGTTTACGATGCTAACGTGGAGAACAGCGATTACGTTGTGTTCAGCTTCAACCCATTCCCGTGCTTTGATGATGAATGTGAAACCCTTCGGAAGGGACTGTTCGAGAAGATTGAGAGGAATGAACTGTATTTCAATAAGACGTACGAAGAAACGAAATACATATACAAGATCACGAAAACAACGGATTGATGTCGTCGAACGTTGTTTGTCCGGGGAACTCATTCATCAGTTTGTATCCGTATGGATAGGAAACCGAGTGGAAAAGGATGGCTCTCCTTTCTTCATCCATCTCTAACCATCCCTTCACGTCCCGGTAATCTTCCGAAGTGAAAACGCGAACAGCGATCGCCTCCGAACCGGATTCTTCCGCCTTTTCGATTATCCTGTTCATCTGGTCGAAATCATCTATAAACACATATTCAACGTCTATGTCAATCGATTTCGAAAGCTGATCAAAATATATTTTCGGCGTGTCGTAATAGCTTAATGCGAATTTCGTTCCATTCGTTCCCATCACTATGAACTTTTCATCCGTCCGGAATTCTAACGGCCTGTCACCGATGACCATGATGTCACCATCCTTCCGTATGGGCGGTGATCCGAGTATGTCGAAGCCGCTGCCTATGATCAGGGGAAGGTACTTGTCCGTGAAGCAGATGGTTTTGATGCCTTTGACGCCGAGATACATTGCCGCCTTGATCTTTCCCGGGTTGTCGCAGCATCCCACGACAACGGAAGCGTTGTTCCTTATCGCCTGCTCCACGATCATGTTGATCCCGTGGGTATCGATTATTATCGCTATGTCGTTTCTAAGAAAGCGGGTTGTAGGATACAATACTTTATCTATTGGAACCTCGAACCGGAAAACCCCTTTATCGTCGGGAGCGTACCATTTTCCCTCGTATTCGAAAACAATGGTCCCGCTGGCCGTCTTGTGAACAAGTCCGACGTCTCTTATCTCTCGAATACGAGAACCTTCATGCCATCCGATTTCCGGGAGTAGTTCATCGTCGTCATATGTTAGCCTTTCCGAGAATGTTGTGAGGAGGGACTTTCTGTTCAGTTCATATTCCGTCAGCAGTTCGCCGGGTCCGGAATCGTGGAACGGGCTGCTGAATATCTGGTAGCTGAGCCAGTCCCTTGTCACCCGGTCGGTCTGCGAAACTAGGATGTCATGCTTCCCTATATTGATCATAGAATTTCCTATGATCATTGTAGTTGAATTAGCAGGAATGGAAAGAGTGAATTCAGGCAGTTCTCTGGTGTCCGTTTCCATCTCCATGGTCTCATTAAGGGCTAATGATCTGTCCATTTCCGAACGGAACGTATTGCCTATCGAATTCCATAGTTCAGACGCTTTCATTAAGTGCCCTTTCACATCGTTTCCGCAGTCCAGCGAAGCGATGGTTTCATGTATGACTGCGTCCTGCTCCGGATCACCTGAAAGCGAATTCTCATAGTAAGGAACGGACTCGCATATAATTGAGGAATCGTTTTTTAGCCTGCCGAGAATGAGGAGAATGTCCCCCTTAGCGAAATTGCTTATGTCTTCTTCGAACAGATTGGTGAGATTTCCGATGAACGAATCCTGATCGGAACCTGTAGCTTTTAAAACGAATGAAAAATCATACCCCTTTCCGTGCGGGTCTGCTTCATAACTGTTCGTGTTTGGCATGAGAGTGAGTACCGCCAGTCCTGCGATAATAATAATTATGATCGCTATTTCTTTTTTCATAATAACATAATTCCATTAGGATTTAAATCCGGAGAAACCCACTATAAAAATGGATAAAATCCGGACACATGTCAGAAGAATTTATGATATTGTGAACGAAAACAGACTGATTTCTTTCCTGTTCGTTTTTTCCACGTTATTCTTCCTTTTTCAGCACACTACCGGTATATCATGGGACTTCGCTTCTTACGTGCTGAACGCGAAATATCTTTTCGGAGACGGATTCTATTTCGAGCTCCTCCGCCCTCCCCTCATGCCCGTGCTTCTGGGGATATTCAGCGTTTTCGGGTGGGTCGCTTCGGAATATATGTACATAATATTCGTTTCTTCCCTGTACCTTTTTTCATGCGTTAGGGTTTCGAAGACATTGGGGATAGACAAAAGGCTCTTTTACGCGATTTCACTAAACCCGTTCGTTCTCGTTTACGGTCTTTCCGTGGGAACGGAACTCCTTTCCCTCGCTCTCCTCCAACTGTTCGTACATTATTTATTGAAGAAAGACGGAATGAAGTCCGGTCTGTCTTTGGGAATGTGCTCTCTTGTGAGATACACAAATCTGGTGTTCGCCCCTCTGATCATTTTTTCGAAGAACCTGAAAGTGATCATAATATTCTCGATAACTATGGCAATAACTTTCGTTCCGTGGCTTGTTTATAACCATCTGAATTACGGACATCCGCTGATGAGCATGCTTGATTCCTTCATCCTGACCGTCACGACGCGGGCGGACATAATAGCACCATTCGAAATGTTCCACCTTTTCGTCGCAGGGAATTATCTTATACCGCTGTTCCTTTTCGGGCTGTTTTTGAAAATAAGGAAAAGGTCATTCGAAAGGAAGGACTGGTTAATGGTGCTGATCATCGCGGTTGCTCTGGTATCCTATTACAGGATCCCTGTAAAACACCCCAGGTTCCTTTTCAATCTAATCCTTCCGATGGCCTACTTTTCCTCTTTCGCTCTCTCCAGATACAGGATCAGGCCTTTGTTTGCCGCCCTATCCGCTGTTGTTATGGGATCCTTTCTGCTGTTCTTTATGGCGACGTCTAACGCGACGATCCCGGAAATAAGTCTCCCCAACCCTTCCGTGTACTCGGTTTATGACGGCGAATGCATGCTGAGCACAAACAGATGGGTTTATTTCAACTATTTAGGCATACCAGCTGCGCCAAATCCGAGGAAATCAAGAGTTAGCGAATACGTGGAAAGAGGTTATAGGATAATAATTTTCAATGATCAGGAGCCGGATTACGCCCGGAACATCAGTTTCCTGAGGGGATTTCCGGTAATCGGGGAAGGGGACAATTACGTGATGATAGGTGACGAGAACGTATGCATGGAACCATACGTCATTAACAGGACATACCATGAGTACCTGAACGAATCCATATTCGCCGAATACGGTTATCCGATCGAAAAAGACCCGCTGAAAATCGTGATTTCAGGGAAATACTAGTTTTTTAACGATTTAATCCTTAAAATCTAAGGAATAACCATGCTTGGAGACGTTTTGTTCAATGCGTTGTATTACATTCTGATATACGTAACTCTTTTCATATCGGTGTTCTGGTTCATGATATTCTTCGATAAAAGGGACAAGATGACGAAAGACCCTGCGAATCTGAAAATAACCCCGGGCCTGACCATGATAATCCCCGCATATAACGAAGAAAAAACCCTCAGGAAAACCGTGGATTCCGTTCTTGGTCAGGAATACCCCAAAAATAAGCTTAAAGTGATAATAGTCGATGATGCCTCCACGGACGGGACGGCTAACATTGGGAGAGAATACGCAAGAAAGTTTGCAAATGTTCGGTTTTTAAGGCACAGGAAGAACAAGAGGAAGGCCGCGGCAACCAACACAGGCCTTAAACACGTGACCACCGAACTGGTCGGTTTCATCGATGCCGACACGATCCTCGAAGAAAGGGACGCTCTCATCCGCTCGATAGGGTATTTCAGGAACAAACGAACGGGAAGCGTGATCGCTACCATCAAGCCGATGGACACGCATACATTTTCGCAGAAACTCCAGAGGATCGAATACACGTTCACCGCGCTCGTGCGGAAACTTTTGACGTTCTTGGGCGCGTTGTATATGACGCCCGCATTCGGTCTTTACAGGACTAAACTCGTGAGAGAACTCGGCGGATGGGACGAAGACAACTTCACCGAGGATCTCGAGATGGGGCTAAGACTCCAGAGCAGGGGCTACAAGATAGAGATGTCGATGAACGCAGCAGTCAAGACTAACACGCCCGCCTCATTTTCCAAGTTCTGGAATCAGAGGATACGATGGGCTAGGGGATTCGTGTACAATTCAAGGAAATATACTCATATGTTCTTCGGCAAGAGCTTCGGTCATCTTGGATGGTTTGTTCTCCCTACACAGTACATAGTCATATTGCTCGCGATACCCGTTTTCATATACGGTTTTTTTGATGTTTTAAATTCCACCTACAGATCGGTTGTCAATTACTCGCTCATAGGGTTCGATGTCCCTTACATACTTTCCCATCCCATCAGCCTGAACTTCAATTTTTTCAACATATCCCTGTTCCTCGTGACGCTGGTGGCACTGGCAATTCTTATAAAACTTGGCAGTAAACAAATCAATGAGAAAATAAACAAGCTCGAATACATACTCTACATACCTCTTTATCCCGTGGTGAACATAATGGTATGGATGTGCGTATTCTACCATGAAATCAGAAGAAGTGAATACAAATGGTAAAGAACAAAAAAAGCCCTTATGTTTTAGCAGGCGTGGTATCATTCGTGATATTCATACTCGGTTTTCTGGTAGGTTTCGCCATGCTGGACGTACAGCTGGAGGACCTGAGGCTGGAGATGGACAGAAACGAACTGGAACTCAAGAACATAAACCTCGAACTCACTTTGCTGGACAAACTGGGGGATGGGGAGAAATTGTGTTCATACCTCAACGGTAGGATAGAATACATAGACAAGAAGACGTGGGAACTCGGTAACAAGCTTGTCAACCCCGAGGGCATAAACGAAAGATATTTCGATATTCTCGCGAGAAGGTATTCCATTTCATTGATAGAGGACTGGCTGTTTTCTAACGAACTGAGCGAGAGATGCGAAACAAACCGGGTAAACGTGCTTTATTTCTTCGAGAAGGACTCTGATATTTGCCAGTCGCAGGGATACGTTCTGGACTATCTGGTGGAGAAAGATGAAGAGAACAACCTCCGGATATTCGCCCTGGACAAGGATATTGATGAACCAGCGATACAGATACTCGTGGAGGCATACGACATCACGAAAGCCCCGACAATAATTGTGGATGGCAACCGATTCGAGGACTTCCGTACGAAAGAGGAATTGATGGTCATATTCTGCGCGGTGAACAGGAATCTTTCTTTCTGTGAGCAGTGATAATTTCATTAATGCCTTATTAGATGCAATAGTGAGGCTTAATATAGTAATTTGATAAAAGTTGATATATGAAGACATTTTTGATTTTTGATAACAAAAAAGAAAGAAAAATTCCCGATGAATTTAAATCAAATGATAATAGAAATCCTGAAGAATTAGTCCGTTTTTTTCTGAATGAATTTACAAAGAAAGGGAATAAAGTTTTTGATCCCTTTGCAGGTCTTGGTACCACTCTAGTTGTATCGGAGGAATTGGGAAGAATTCCATATGGAATCGAATTCGATAGTAGGAGAGCAGAGTTTATAAAATCCCATATAAAAAACAAAAATAATTTTATCAAAGGAAATTCTCTAAAATTAAACTCATATAAATTTCCTAAATTTCCTAAATTTGATTTTTGTTTTACTTCTCCTCCCTATATGTCCAAAGACGAAACTGAAAATCCTCTTTCAGGGAATAAAGAAGAAGGAAATTATGATCAGTATTTGAGAGACATAAATATGATATTTCTTCAATTAAAACAGAAAATGAAAAAGGATTCTTTTGTAGTTATTGAAGTTTCAAATCTAAAGGGCAAAGAAGTTACAACACTTGCTTGGGATATAGCCAAACAAGTATCAAGAATTTTCAAATTTGAAGGAGAAATAGTTGTAGGTTGGAAAGGCAACGATTCATATGCACATGGCTGTGAGTATGGTTACGGGTATGATCATAGTTATTGTCTTGTTTTCAGAAATGAGTGAATTTTCCTCGTTGCGCTCTACACCCTTCGATATACCAACTTCTGTTCGGTTAAAAAAAAGAAAAAGGTGGGGATTTTTCAATCCCTCATTTCAATGGACTTAAACTACAGCGCCCTTGTACTCTGCACCTGACAAGGTTGCCATTTTGGCTGGCTTGATTGCATAGTTTGCAATAAGGTTTCTTGTGTCTGCCGCCTGGTTACCTGCTACGATCAGTGCCTTCTTACCGGAGCTGAATACGTTTTCAACTACTGAAAGAAGACCATTGCCTGCCGTCTTAAGTGCCGCATCCTCGAACCATGCCGTGCATGAGTCGCTGACGTTCCACTTCTCGTTAAGCAATGTCTTTACCAGAGCGTTTGCGCAAGGTCCACCGACAAGGATAAGATCCTTGTTAAGCGAACTTGTCTGCGTGATCTCGCTCGGGAATTTCGCAACAGGGTTCGTTATCGGAACAGCTTCATTGTATGTTCCGCCGGCGGTTCCGCCAGTGGTTGATATGACCGGATTCGTTCCTATGGCAACGTTTGCGTAGGCTGGCCTGTTACCAGGGTAGTAGATTGTCTCTTTGTCTGAATCTGTGTCATGAGTAATGTACGTACCGTAGCTCGAGATGTAGTGATACATCTTCTCAGAACCGACCTGACCGCCCGTCAAGCTGGCTGTTGGTGCTGTTATGGAACCTATCTCCGTCAGGCTTGCGTCCCAGTTCACGACGAACAGAAGCGCAACTCCTGCTGGTTCATAGGAACCGATTGTGTACAGCTTGTTCTCTGTTAATGTCATGTTACCAGCTGCACTAAGGTCGATCGAAGCGCCTTCCTTTGTCATTAACAGTACCTTTTCGTTGTTGACTATCGACCCGTTTCCGTTAAGGTCAACTGCCACCTTGTGTCCGGTGCTGTTATACTTCAAAGTGAACGAAGATGCGCCTACGATAAGTGTTCCGTCGAACGGGTTCGTTCCCGAGTATGCGACCTCGTACTCGTCACCGCTTCCAAGATCCGTGAATTTAAGGATCTTGTTGGTGTCGTCGTACGATGCGAACCTCAGGATGTACGATTTCTCGCCGTTGTCGTTGTTTCTGAGTGCGAAGTAGTCGTACCTTGCGATCCAGTCAGCGTCTCCCGGAACTGATGCGTTAGGCTCCAAGACGTGGAATGTCTTCGAACCGTCACCGAGTGTCCAGCCTCCGCTGTAATAGAACACGTTCTGCGCGTATTTGGTTCCGTCGTCGTTCGTGAAGGTCAGCTTTGCCTTCGTGGTTCCGTCCTTTGCCAGGATAACCTGATCTCTTGCGTCTGCCATAATACCCGGCGTCATGCCGTCAAGCGCATACTTGAAATTCCCGAATAACGGGTCAGTGTGCGTTGAACCGTCTATAAGATAGACAGTGTCTTCTGGCGCGACAGAGAATTCTATCGAGTTAATCTTGGCGTTTCCGGTTCCTCCCTGTACAAAGTCCACTGTGGAACTCGTAAGCAACACGTCGTTCTTTTCGATCACGTTTGTTGTATCGGACAATTCTAATTTATCTGTTCCGATGAACAACTCGACCGAACCGGATGCTTCCTGTGCTCCCGTGTATACAAGGCTTACCTGGCTTGCGTAAACTGTTGTGTCTATGCCAGATGCCAATGTGTATGAGCTACCAGATACCCAACCATATGTTGGCGGGTTTGCTCCGTTTACCTGAACGTATGCTGTTGTTCCTGCTGTGTCCCAACCGACAAGTGTCATTGTGTAGTCAACACCGTCTACGGTGACTGTTTCCTCATCACCTGCGCCTGTAAGCGTTACGGTCTGTGCGCCCGTAGCTGCGTACAAAACAAGCGATGTGTTTGTCGGACTCGGACCGAACTTGTATTCAGAACCGAAGATGTTTACCTTCTTGTTCTCAATCTTTGTCGGGTCAAGGCCGCCAAGGAAGATCACCTTTAATTTGTATACTGTTGAGGTGTCGAACTTCACGTTAAGCACCGGATCATCCCAGTCGTCCGGATCCTCGTTGTACAAAGCTTTGTGGGCTCCGAGAGTGACTACCTGAAGATAGTTCACGGCTGGTGATGTCTGTACAGTGCCCTTTGCGAGCATTGTCGGCATGTCGCTGTCAGTCAGTGTGGGCTTGATGCTTGAGAATCCCACGTTAAGATAGGGATAATCGCTGGCACTCTTCAAAAGAATACCGTCCGTAACTGCTGTTTCTCCTGCTGCTGATGGGATTGACTTCGTTACTACAGCGTAGTTTGAAACCAAGCTAGCTGCCAAATCAGCTGCACCCAAAACGTCTGTTGTGTCTACACCAGGTCCTACGACGATGGCGGGTGATGTAAGTGTCTGGGTTGCTGCATCGGCAGTAACGTATGGGGAAAGCCCCTGGTCCAAAGTTGTCACTGCGAAAGCACCGAAAGCCAATGTTGCTCCTGCTGCCATTGTTGCTAAACCTCCTGCGATCAATTGTTTGATTTTCATTTCATATCTCCTCCTATAATATATAGTGAGCCCGTTTGGGCTCTCTAGTAATACTCTCTTGGTCGGAGGGGGTATATATATCTTAAGTGAAACAGTTATATCGAAAATTAAAAAAACTTGTAATACATTTTAAATAGTTTCAAATAACATATTTAATCGTTTTAATTGTTCCAAAATACTTTAAAAACGTTTTTAGACTATAAAAAAGATTTTAAATCAATATTATTACAAGATCTCCTATTAAAAAACTTATAGCTATTGTGAGTAAAAATACGGGCGCGAAGCGCACCCCTTCTTTTATCCAGACGGTTTTCCTCGTTTTCTTTAATTTTTTGATGTCTTCCTCCTTCAGTCCCCTCCATTTGTCCTCAAGGATAACGTCTCCCACCCTCAGTCTGGATACCGGTATTTTCTTCTTGAACATGTCCTTCTCAATGATTCTGGCGTAATTGGTAAATATCAGAATGAATGTCAGGAGGAAAGGAAGGAAGAGCATGGTCGGCATAGATGAGAGCGGGACATTGTATGTGAATGAAAGGTAGAAAACGCTGGTGTATGAAACCACGAAGAATATCAGTATGAACATCAGGTACCTTCTCGAGTTGCTGTTCAGGTCTTTCAAAAAGGATTTCCTGACATCCTTGCTCCTGTATCCCAGGAACAGTGAATATGCTATCAGGTATATGAGGGAAACGAACAGGAAGTTCAGGAGAAGCGTTATCGGGAAGGAGAATAATGTATGTATAGCGAATCCGCCCGTGTCCGGGAATATGAACCCCATTGCCCCGAGAAGCCATGCGTCTCCGTCCCCCCACTGTTTGGTGAAATAGAATACATAACCAAGCGCCAGGAATATGCATCCTATCATGATAGAATTGCCAAGAATCCATATATCGGAATAAATGAAAGCAAACACACCCCTCAGTCCGACGCCTGCGATGATCATCGAATACGGCAGCCAGTCCGGGAATTCCGTATATCTCAGATCCCAGTAGCTTCCCGCTATAAAACCGGCAATCCCGATTATCAGGGAGAATATCCACAGCATAATAATATATGTAATATAACCGAATAAATGCTTTCCAGATAAACCGGTATTACTTTATAAATTTAAAGATAAGAATAAAGGAATTGATAACAATGGGGTTATGGTGTAGCTTGGTCTAGCATTGGAGCTTCGGGGGCTTCAGACCTGAGTTCAAAAGTGATTGAAGCCGGCGTGCCGGCTTCCGTTGGAAATCTCAGTAACCCCATTTCTTTTCTTTTTAAACAAATCCCCTGATGAGAAGAACAACGCTCACCAAAGCTGTGAATGATATCAGAAAAAGTCCGCCATTGAGAAACAGCGTACGCATGAACTCATTATCGGTCATAACTTCGCCCATTGGCATCCCCTTTTATAGGATTATTGTATTAACACGGTGGGATATATACCACTATTAAAAAATATTTTTTTTAAAAAATGTTTTATTCAATACCCTTTCTGGTTTTGATCTGTCCTATCACTTTCTGCTCCAGTTCCCTTGGCAACGGCTCGTACATCACATCCACGAGCCAATAGAAACCAAGTCCTGATGTGGACGACTTCAGTGAAGAGTTGAAACCGAACATCTCCGCCACCGGAAGCTTTGCCTGTATGGTAGTGGTTCCCCTTTCTTCGGTCATGTCGAGTATCTGTCCTCTCCTGTTTTGGACCTCTTTCATGGCACCGCTTACCTGTTCCGTCGGGACATCAATCCTGATAATCTGTTTCGGCTCGAGGACGTATGCCCCGGCTCCGATCATGGCATCCCTGACAGCGGACCTTACTGCAGGTATTATCTGCGCGGGTCCTCGGTGTATGGCGTCCTCGTGGAGTTTTGCGTCGACAATTTTTATCTTGACTCCGCTGCACGGTTCCCTTGCGAGAGGACCTTCGCCCGTTGCCTCGGTAAATGCCTGCTTCAGCATCTCCATCACTTCAAGGATCGCGTGAACCCCCCTGGTCATGTCAATGAGCATGCATTTGTTGTGTATGAGTTTCACCTTTTTTGATTCGTCCCTGTCGAATCCCAGTTCCACGAGCTGATCCTGGAGTTCAACCATCTTCTTCTTGACTTCCATGTCTTGTATCTCTCCTCTGACCATTGCCTGGTAGACCTTGGGCTCGAGGGGTTCCGCTATCACGTAGAACCTGTTGTGCTTGTTCGGGGATTTCCCTTCGACCGCCTCGGGGGTGACGGATCTTACGGATTCCCTGTAAATAACGATTGGAGGCGAAACATCCACGTCTATTTCCTCGTCCTTCAGCGGACGTTCGATCTTTGCGTCGATATGAAGTTCACCTAACCCGGAAACCAAGTATTCGCCTGTCTCCTCGTTGATCTTTACCCTGAGAGTAGGATCCTCTTTAGCGGTCCTTCTCAGGAAATCGATGAGTTTGGTTAGCTGTTGCGGACTTTTCGGTTCGATAGCCTTCGTCACAACTGGCTCGAAAATATGAGTTATTGACTCGAAACCGGGCATTTCACTGTCCGGATCGCTTACCGTTTCGCCTGAAGACGATTCCTTCAGGCCTACTATACCGACTATGTTTCCAGCCACAACCTTTTCCATGTTGACCCGCTGCTGCCCCTTGTATACGGAGACCTGCTGTAGTTTCTGTAGTTTCTGGCTGCCGACGAGAAGGACTTCCTGCCCGGTTTTCATGCTGCCGGAGAACAGACGGACGGTGGCCACATAGCCTGCGTGCGGATCAGGGTAAAGTTTAGTAACAACGCCAGCAAGCTTTCCTTCAGGATCGCATATGGCCATATCCTTACCCACTTGCGATTCTTTATCCCCCGGCCATATCTTCGGGATACGGTAAGGCTGCGCCTGCAACGGGTTTGGAAGATGCTTGATGACCATGTCAAGGACGATCTTGTGCAGAGGCGCTTTCTGTGCGAGTTCCTTCTCCCCCTCCGGGCCCTTGTCCGTAAGGTCGATGACGTCGCTGAACTTCATCCCGCTCTTCTGCATGAACGGTATGGACATTGCCCAGTTCTTTACGGCTGAACCGAAGGCAACGCCGCCGTCGTTTACGCTAACGATCCATTTGTCCTTGTATTCCTTTTCAGCGTATTTCTGAATAAGCATGTTGACTTCTGTGATTATCCTCTTGAACTTTTCCTGCATCTGTTCGGGAGTGAGCTTGAGTTCCTTTAACAGCCTGTCAACTTTGTTGATGAAAAGAACCGGCTTCACTCGTTCCTTGAGTGCCTGACGAATGACCGTCTCTGTCTGAGGCATGCACCCTTCGACAGCATCAGTCACGACTACTACTCCGTCGACTGCCCTCATGGCACGTGTGACGTCTCCTCCGAAGTCTACGTGACCGGGAGTGTCGATGAGATTGATCAGGAATTTCTGTCCTTCCCAATCGTGAACCATTGAAACGTTAGCGGAATAAATCGTGATTCCTCTTTCCTGTTCCTGCTCGACGAAATCCATAGCAAGCTGTTTGCCTGCGAGCTCCTCGGAGATCATTCCTGCCCCTGAGAGCAGGTTGTCGGAAAGCGTGGTTTTACCGTGATCAATATGGGCGACTATACCTATGTTCCGGATTTGCTCCGGTTTCCTCATGAGTTCCGTTACGATGCTTGTCAGATCAGCCTTTGCCATATTGAATCACAATTTCTTTAATTTGGTAGTAATATATATAAATGTTATCAATCCGCACAAGAAAGAAGATTTTATCTTGCCCCTTCCGCTTCCCTCTCTATCCTGTTCTTTTCCTGGATCACGCTGTTCCTCTGGTCGCCTGTTGATATAGCGATCAGTTCGTCAGCCATGATACCCGGAAGCCTTTTCCTTTTCCGGAAGGATGACTGGAATATGTCCTGTGCGATAAGCTTAAGTGCGATGTCCAGCCTTCTTTGAGGGGTCGTGACCACGGATTTTCGGGCGATTATGCCACCGAGCCTGTAACCCATAACTTCCTCAAGAAGAGCACTGTTCTCTATCGCCTCTACCAGAACCTGCACGGGGTTCTTTTTCGTTTTGTTGTGGATTATCTCGAAGCTTTCCTTTACCGCCAGATACACGTTTATGTAACTTCCCGTGACATGCCCTGAAGAGAGTTTGTGCTTCTTACCCTTGTGACCCGGGACGCGGAGCTTGTTTATGAACCTCTCCACTATGCACATGTCGGCCTTGTGGATGGATGGCCTGTTGAGCTTTCCTGATGACTTGGGAACAATAATCGGACGGAGATTGATGTATCTCCTCAGACCGGCGTCATTCACCTTCACTTCGGAAAGGTCCCACCTGTTGAACAAGAGTATTTTATCCATTCTATCATTCCTTCTTCTTCTGCTTCTTTCCCTTTAATATTTCCTTGAGAGAAATGCCGTTAACGGCTATGACCTTGTATTTGATGCCGTGCATTGATCCGACAGCTCCGCCCTGGGAACCGCCAAGACCGGTTATGGTCACTTCGTCATGTTCGTCTATGTGTTTGATAGCGCCGGTTTTAGGCACGAAAGCCGTGACCTGTATGCCGTTTTTTATTATCTGACAGCGAACTGCCTTGATTATACCTGAATGAGGCTGCTTTTGTTCGATTCCTTTCTTCTTCAGGACCAGCGCCCTCGCAAGCGGAGCTCCTCTCAGAGGCATCTTCCCCCAGAGCTTGAGCTTCTTTCGTTTGTACTGGTCGGAGTTCCATCTGAACTTCTTCCTCTTCCTCTTCAGATTCCTTGCGGAAAAATGTCCCGTCATGTTATCACTTAAGCTTCAGGTTGTTGATCTCGAAATGCCTTTTCAGGAATTCCCTGATGGCCTTTATGTTCCTTCCGTTCCTTCCGATTACCGTCGATCTCTCACTGGAAGGAATGGTGATCACGATTGAATCATCACTCATGTCTAGCGTCTTGATACTCGGAACCATGCTCCTCAGCAATCCCTCCGCAGTATCCGCATATTCGAATATTTTTATCGTCTTTCCCATCGCTCTCTCGACGGATTTTATGGTTGCGCCGTTCTTGCCTATTGCGAGTCCCATTTTCCCGGGCTCAATAAGGAAATAAGCGCACATCTCGTCTATCAGGCAGTCCCTTACATGAACGCCTGTTATTTCCTCAAATGTCGCTACTGCGCGTATGTGTTCGGTTCCCAGTTTTACTCCCATAATTTCACTTTTTTATCCCCAGCGTTACTATGTTGAAAGGTTTACCGCAGAACTCCCCTAACTGCCGGGAGTTTCCAGTGAACATCTTTACCTCGATACCAAAGTTTTTATTGTAGTAGTTTAAATCCCTTTTCGTACTTTCCGGTATGTTTGAGGCATATATCACCACATTTAATTCCGAATTCTTGGTCATTGCCTCGACCTGTTTTAATCCAAGCACGATCTTTTTTTCCTTCATTGCAGCCTTTATGATTTCTTTTGTTTCCATAGTATCACTCTAGTAAATATAACCCAAAAGCACGCCGCCGATCCCTTCTTCCTTCGCCTGCGAATGGCTCATTAATCCATTAGACGTGGAAATTAGCATCAGACCGACGTTCACTGATGGAAGATATCTCTTTTCCCACCTGATTATGTCATTCTTCCCTATCTCGAACCTCGGACGGACAACCTTGCAGTTGTTTATCCTCCCGACCAGCTCTATCTTGAATTTCCCGCTCTTCCCATCCTCTATGAACTCGAATTTGCCGATGTAGTTGTTTTTCTGCATTATTTCGAGAATCTCCTTTATGAGCTTTGTTGCGGGGGTTATGCACATTCTTTTACCTATCATTTCCGCGTTCTTCAGCGTAACGAACATATCCGCCAGTATATCGTGTCTCATAATATCCCTAACTGAACTTGCTAAAACCCAGATCCTCCGCGACTTCCCTGAAGCACTGCCTGCAATAACGGAGTCCGTACTTGTTTATCACTCCCTCGGTTTTACCGCATTTCCTGCATGGAGTCATGTTTCTCCCGTGTTTTCTGTCCTTCTGTTTGTTGAACTTCAGAAACCTGGCCAGCTTTATCTTCTTGTTCTCTATCTGGTGTTTCGCGTTTTCGTAAGTCATAGTAATCTTTATCCCTTTGTATTTTTAACTATTTCAACATTAAACTCCTTTTTAACCCATTCCATCGCTTCCTCCGGTTTTATCATTTGCCCCTTTCCGACCTTCTTTGGTCTTATCATCCTTTTCTTTATCCTGTAACCCCTTCTTTCTAGTGTGGCGCATACATCCATTCCCATTATCCCTATGTCCGGGTCGTATTTGATACCTGGTAGATGTATGTATTCCTTGACGCCCATGGAAAAGTTACCGTTTTTATCAAAGCTTTTTGCCGGAAGCTTGTTTTCCAGACCCTTTAACACGTTCACGATAAAATCTTTCGCCTTGGTTCCCCTCATGGTAACCTTCACCCCTATAGGCCTTCCCTTGGCCCCGCCGAATGTCGTCCTTTTGTAGGTTTTGGTGACCACTATCTTTTCACCTGAAAGTTTGGAAACCAGCCTTTTTGCGTTTTCCAGCTTCGGACCGGCTTCCCCTGCCCCGATGTTGATCGTGACCTTCTCCAGTCGTATTTCTTTCATTGCGTTCATTTGAATTCACCTATGAGAATGTAATCCTTGACAGTTTCGATTTCCTTATCGTCTGTCTTTACGACTATCCTGTTCGTGCCGAGCATGCTTTTCTTCTCAAATATCTCCTTGATCTTTCCCTTCGCGCCCGGGTTCTTACCAGAAATAATCATGCAATCTGTCCCTTTCTCAAATTTTAGGTGCTTCAGTATCTTTTGTTCCGGAAGCTTGATTATGACAGAGTCGCTGGTCTTGTAATTCCCCTTATCTACGATTATGTTCCTGCCATCATGGAGGTTAAGCTGTGTCTTTCCGCCCCTGATCAGGACCTTGTTGTTTATCCTGCATATCTTCTGATCAACGTTTTTTGTTTCCTCGATAACGAGCCCTTTCGAATCGACGCTGATCCTGTACGCCTTTTTCATGGCCGGGATCTCTATGACGTCCATGAGCCCTACCGGGAAGTTAGGATCCTTCTTCTCGGTCTTGTCTACCAGTATACTGCCGTTCTTTATGATTTTGCTGGCTTCCTTCGCGTTGTCAGCCAGCTGAAGAACGTTCCTTACGAGCACAAGAAGAGGAATGCACCTTTTGATCGGATGCGGACCAGGGTTTGGCCTGGTAACGAATTCCTTCTCTTTCTTTGGAACTTTCCAATATGACGGGATGCTGTATCGCTTTAAATGCATATCAACCCTTCTCCTTTTTTGCCCTCTCGATTATCATCTGTCTCCTCTTGTCTTCCATTTTCGGCTCGACAATGATCAGATTAGATGGATTTACGGGCTTGAGTACTTCTGAACCATCAACCTTCTTTACGTTTAACCCCTCTATGAATACCTTGGTTCGTTTGAGGTCTATCTTGTCTATCTTCCCCTTAAAACCCTTCGAAGTCCCGCGCATGACCTTTACCTCGTCCCCTACCCTTAAAGGAAGGGATCGCCTTTCAAAACGACTCCTGAGTGTTTCAGAGAGGTGGGCGCTGACGAACTTCTGTTTTACGTGCATCGGAGCGTTGTGCCTGAATTTTCTTTGCTTCCTCGGCTGCACGCTCGAGTTCCATTTGTTTGACCATTCCTGTTTCATTTAAACCACTATGCTTGCGATCTTCCCTATGGTGGGGAATCGCTCTACGACCTCTTTGGCAATCGGTCCCTTGATCTGGGTACCCTTCGGATCGCCCTTTTCGTCTACTACGACTGCGGCATTCTCCTCGAACTGAATATGAATCCCGTCAGGCCTCTTGTATTCCTTCCTCTGTCGAACAATTACGGCCCTCAGAACCTCATGCCTGACCTTTTCGGTTCCTACCCTGACTTTGCAGAAAACCAGAGAAGCTACTCCTGCTATTGGCTTTGCCCTTCGGTTACCCTTGAAACCCTTGACGGCGATTATTTCCAGCATCTTCGCCCCGGAGTTGTCAATGCATTTCAGCCTTGTTTTTGGCATCAGCGTTTTCACAATCCTGGACGATATTGCCTTCATTATTTTTCACCTTTTTTCTGTACCACGACGAAATGTTTCGTCTTGGAAAGAGATCTGCACTCGGCAATAACGACCTTTTCGCCTTCCCTTGCTTTTATGCAGGGAGGATTGTGGGCAGAGACCTTGGATTTTTTCTTTTCGTATCTCTGGTATTTCGTAATAAAATCATGAAATCCCCATTCCACTCGTACGGTGTTGTGGGTCTTTGCGGACTTGACTATGCCCTCGAATACCCTTCCCCTGACTGGCATTTTCCCGTGCCATGGGCACTTGGGATCTTCACATTCCCCTTGGGGCGGCTTCAAACCAAGTCCGATATCTTTTTTCATACTAATTCCATTGTCCACCTTATTTAAATACCCTATAGTTAATTAAACGAATTATATATTAGAAGGGTTAAATATTTAAGTACTTTCTGAGGCAAAAAAGGCGAAATCGATGGAAAATGGGGATCGCGCATACATCGGAGTGGACAATATTATCATAAACGATGAAGGTGAAATCCTTTTAGCCAGACGATCTGAAAACGCAAAAACCTTCCCTGGTATGTGGAACCTGGTTTCAGGTGATGTGGAAGCAGGGGAATCCATCGAGGATGCCCTCAAGCGAGAAGCAAAAGAGGAAGCGGGCGTGGATATCGAGATAGTCAGGTTTACCGGGAGATATTACGACCGACCCGGGAGGCATCCGACCAAAACCGTTATCTGCCTCCCTCATATCTGCAAAATATCCAGCGGAGAGCCGCACGTAGCCACACCGGAAGAGGTCGCAGAGGTCAGGTGGTTCTCCCCGGAGGAAATCCGGGACATCGAACTGGCATATGATCACAAGCAGATGCTGAAGGACGAGGGTCTGAT
>CAYUSU010000002.1:23361-82295 GCA_964447525.1 uncultured archaeon
TTTAAAAGAATTCATTCCTATTCTAAACTACCGATAATCTTGGGGTTTTGATCATGGTGTTCTCGGAAGATGACAGGAAGATTCTGGAAAAGCACGTTACGAACGTAGACAGCGATATATACGCATTATACAACCTCCCTCCGGAGGTTGTGGCGGTCCTTTTTGCATACGTCTCACGTTCGCCCGCCAGCTTCAAGGATAACCTTCTCAAACTGATCAAAAACAAGGATCTGGATATGGGCGAGCTAATAACCACGTTCCGTGACAAAGGGAATGAGTTCGAAGAAGCCAGGCGAAAGGCGAAGGAATTCCACGAGAAATGGGTCGTAGGGTACGGCCACTCGAGTGTTGCTGAACACGCTTTTGCAAGCATAGCCATCGAGAACGTCTCCATCCTTGCTACCAAGGTGATCGAGGATAATCGTCTCGCCTCATACACCGAGAAATCAACAAGATATCAGGTATTCGATCGTAATCGCTACTACAAGCCATCCAGGCTCATGAATTCTGATCAGGGTAAAAGATACGAGGACTTCGTTAATTCTCTATTCGATTTTTACACCGAAAACATGCCTAAAATGATGGAATTCGTGAGATCAAAACATCCGATGCCGGAAGGAATGAGTGAACGTCTTTATGATTCAATTTCAAATGCAAGAGCTTGTGATGTTATGAGATATGCCCTTCCTGCCGCAACGCTGACTAATCTGGGAATGACAATAAACGCACGTGCTCTTGAGCATGCGATACTCAAGCTGTTATCACATCCGCTGGAAGAAATGAACAATATCGGGACCAGTATGAAAGAGGAGGTCACTAAGATCATTCCTACATTAGTCAAATACGCTGACAGGAACGAATACATCACGGAAACGAACCAATCCATGCAATACCTTTCGAATAACGGCCATTCGGATGACCAGAAGCCTGTGTCGCTGGTCGAATATGATCAGGAAGCGGAAAACAAGCTGATAGCATCCATACTTTACCGCTATTCAGAGAAACCTTATGAACAAATAAAGAAGGAAGTCGAATCGATGGGAACCGAGGAGAAAGCGAAGGTAATGGACGGATTCCTCGGAAAGATGGGAAAACATGACATCCCCATGAGGGAACTGGAGCACGTTTATTACACCTTCGATATTCTGGTGGATTATGGAGCGTTCCGTGACATTCAGCGCCATCGCATGTGTACGCAGACCAACCAGGATCTTACCACGAGGCTCGGTTATTCGATACCGAAAGAGATGGAAGAAACCGGTCTCAGGGATCAATACGTTGAACTGATGGAGAAAGCGAAAGAGACGTTCGAGGAGATCTCCAAGGAATTCCCGAAGGAGGCCCAGTATCTGGTCCCTCTCGCCTTTAAGAAGCGTACACTGTTCACATGGAACCTAAGGGAGTTATTCTGGTTCATTCGCCTGCGTTCGGGGAAGGAGGGACACGAATCCTACCGAAAGATCGCCTGCCAGGTATATGATGAACTAGAGAGAGTGCACCCACTACTGGCGAAATACATAACGGTAGAAAGAATGGACGGACCGGCGAGATAGCTATTTCTCTATTATTTCAATAATCTCTTCCGGACTGTCGGCGAAATGGATGAGTCCCATGTCTTTCTCGTCATTTATCAGGAAATCCTCTTTCAGGGGATTGTTTTTCAGCCATTCGAAAAGTCCCTGCCAGTATTTCCTGTTCACGCATATTATAGGGACTGTGTCCACGATGCCTGTCTGCATGAGGACGAGATACTCAAAGAGTTCGTTGAGTGCCCCGAAACCACCCGGATAGAATATAAGAGCTTCACTTTTTATCGACATTATGAATCTCCTCACGAACATGAAATGGAATGACATCTCGTCGGTGAAGATGGGATCATTGACTTTTTCGCCTTTTAGAAGCTCTGCTTTGAGTCCGATAGAAGGAGCGCCTGCCTCTTTCGCTCCGGAATTTGCGGCGTGCATTATACCTGGACCACCACCGCTGATTATCGCATATCCTTTCTTTCCGAGTTCTTTCGCGGTCTTTTTACAGTGTTCGTAGTACCTGTTATCCGGTTTTACCCGATGTGAACCGAATATCGTGATTATCTTTTTGTCAACCTTGTTCAGAAGCGAAAGGCCATCGTTTATCTCTTCCCTGACCTTGCTGACAGTCCATTCGGTATTAGAGTAATATTCTGTGTTCTTGTGCATATGTGTCATGTTTACCACTTCCTGAATTTCTTCTTGATCCGATCCTCTGGCCGTGAGACGAGGATGTTACCGTCTATTATGACCTTTGTCTTGTCCGGCAGGGTAAAAACAAACGTACAATCGTCTTTGGATAGGGTGATCTCCTTCTTGTCGGTTTTCTCGATAATGAAGGTGTTCCTGGTCTCGTTGATCACTTTCCCGCGGATACCGATTGATTTGGGGTTGGATGATTCTTTCACTTCGATCTTCAGTCCAATCAGTTCATGACGGACTATGTTTTCAGGCGTGATCATAGAAATATCTTGATAACTGTATTAAAAACGCTTCCTTTCACACTACGGTCCTGAACCTCAGAGCACTTCGATGTTCTCTTCCGGGAATCCGAGCTTGACAAGTATGTCTTTGATCCTTCTCCTGTGGTCACCCTGAAGTTCGATCACATCGCCTTTAAGGGTTCCACCACACGCAAGCTTGTTTTTCAGCTGTTTCATGATATCTTTCAGGTCAATTTCCTTGCTGATCCCAGAAATTAGTGTTATGTGTTTTCCGTATCTCTTTCGGTCGTGGCTGACGCGTATCTTTTCCTCTTCTTTAGCGACGATGTCGCATACGCATATGCTCTTGTCAAGACCGCATTTTTTACAGATTTCGCTCATCTCTTGAACTCACCCTCCGTTTTAAAAAAAGAATTTCTCTCTCGTGCGGGAATGGAATATGTCATTTTCACTTCTTTTCCCCTTTTACCGTAAGTATCCTCGCTATCGTTCTCCGAATCTCTTTTATCCTTCCCGGAGATATCACAGAAGCGCCTATGTGGATGTTGGCCTTTTCTTTGCTCATCTCCAGCCTCATCTCTTTCATATGCTTCCCCATCTCCTTCTCGTCCATTTTTCTGATATCCTTCATTCGGAGTATGGCCATCATTTATCACTTTTTTCTGTTTTATTTTTCGTTTCCTTCTTTTTATCCGTTTTTTTCTCTTCCTGCGGAATGTCCTCGGCGATAATAGGCGCTTTCATCATTATTTTTACCTTTATCCCGATCTTTCCCGGTCTCGTGCTCGCTTCCTTGAATCCGTGATTCACGAGTTCCTTTGCCGGTTGTCCGCAGTGTTTCAGGTAACCATCATTGAATTTTCCCATTCGCCCCTTGGAACCGCCGAGCTTTCCGGCCACTATTATTTCACAGCCAATCGCTCCGGCGCCCATTACCCTCTTGAGCATCACGTTTCCGATTTTCTTGTAGTTGTATCCGCTTTCCAATGCCGTGGCGATCTTTTTTGCCACTATGTTTGCGTCCAGATCGGCGGAGCGTATGCTCTTTACATCGATCTGTGGATTTTCAAGCTTGAACTCGGTCTTTAGTACGTCAGTCATTTCGTTTATCTTTCTCCCGCCTGCACCGATTATTCTTCCCGGCCTGTCCGTATAAATTACGATTTTCACTCCAAGAGGGGTTCTCTCCAGTTCGATATCGGAATAGTTTTCGTTCGGGAAATTCTTACGGATGAAATCCTCTATTTGCATTTTCCTTGTGCTGTAATTCACGAAGAAGTTTTTCAGTAACATATCAATCATTTCTGAATGAGGACAACCTGTACGTTGGTCATCTTCCTTCTCATCCCCCTTAATTTCAGTCTTCTCGGCCTCATGAAACCGAAACCTTTGTGAGCCGAAGCGTAAATAATCATCCTGCTGGTATCCAGCCCCTTGAATTCAGCATTCGCTTCCGCAGAGCCTAACAATGAAAGGATTTCCTTTGTCGTGTTGGTATAATACTTGCCATTGAGACTCCTTTTCTTTAACATTATATCCTGAAGGAGAATCTTCCCTTTCTGAAGGTTTTTCTTGCTTATCGCCTTGCATACAGTCACTGAACTCTTTGTCGATATTCTAAGGGCTCTCCCGTAGACCTTTGCCGACTTCTTCGGGTTCAGTTTTAATGCGTATTGATCCATTTATCCACCTTACTTCAGGGGCACGAACTTGCTTGATCTCGTTGCACCGAAACCAGGAGATGAATGTTGTACTCTTTTCCTCGTAGCGGCGAACTCGCCAAGCCTGTGCCCGAGCATCTCGGGTGATATTTCGAGAGCCACATATTCCTTCCCGTTGTGAACCCCGATCCTTTTCCCGAGCATTTCCGGAAGTATGATCATTTCCCTGCACGTGGTCTTGTGGAACTTTTCAGGCTTATCCCTTATTTTACCGAGGAACTTTTTCTGGGTTTCCGTCAGTCCCCTTGTTAGTGATCTCCTCATCCTGGAAGGGAGCATCTTGGAGAATTCATCTATGCTCATCTCCTTTATTTCTTCAAGGCCCTTTTTCCTGTAATTGAATTCTGCCATAATCATCACTTCCTTTTACCCTTTTTATATCCTGTTCTCTTGGCTCCCCATGAACCTACCTTTGCTCCGGGTGGAGCGTGCTTGCTTACGGTAGTCGGTTTACCTGGTTTTGTCGGACCTCCGAAAGGATGGTCAACCGCGTTCATGGCCACGCCAGATGTTCTTGGGTATAATTTCCCTCTCCTGTGCATGGCTATCCACTTCTTCCCTGCCTTCAGAAATGGTTTTTCTTGCTGTCCCCCACCTGCCGGAATGCCGATGCTTGTCCTGCATTCTGCGTGAAGGGTTTTCTTCTGTTTTGAAGGCATCTGTATCACGCATTTCTTGCCGGCCTTGGATATCAGTGTCCCGAATGATCCGGATGTCCTGCACAATTTGGGGCCTGAATTGGGTGAGGACTCTATCGCAAAGACTGAAGTCCCTACCGGAGTGTTTGCGAGTGTGGATACAAATGATGAATCATCACCTGTCTTGATTCCCAGAGGAGCTAATAGATAAGAATTACTACCGTCAGAATAACGGATTTTTGCTACGGGTGTGTTCCTCTTGGGATCGTTTATTATGTCGACTACCTTTCCCTGAAGGTTTTTGTAGAGGATACTGATCTTTAGTCGCTTTTTTGGAGACCTGTAAGTAGGAGTTCCTCTTCCCCTTCTCTGCGATCTTAGTCGTCTTCCCATAATATTTTACCTGTATTATATCATACCGAGTTTCGACGCAACGTCCGCGGCCGAAAACTCTGGGTTTAATTTAACGTAAGCTTTTTTATATCCTTTCCGGCTGATCTCGGTTTTTACATATTCGACCTTTACTTCGAATTCTTTCTCAACCGCTTCTTTTATTGTTGTCTTCGTTGCTTTCCTGTTAACTATGAATACGAGTTTGTTCTCCATCTCTACCATGTTCATGGATTTTTCCGTCAGATGGGGATAAACGATAACACTCCACGGATCAATCCCCTTCGTCTCGGGTTTTGGTTTACTCTTTTTCTTTTCCGTCATTCTTTACCTCTTTCTTTTTTCCGAATTCCGTGATTGCGGTTTTGGACCATATCGTCATCCTTCCGGGCTGTGTTCCGGGCGCAAGAAGCTCGGCTGTAAGCTCGCTGGCTTTTGCAACATCGATTCCCGGAATTCCCTTAGCGGCTTTTTCTATTCCTTTATCATCATTAAATATTATCAGAGGACCCTTCCTTTTTTTATACTTCCTTCCCCTCGTTTTCCCCCTTCCTGATCTTACCTTCTTTTCCGAACATCTGTCCAGTTCGTCTTTTAATCCGATGCTCAAAAGAAGGGAAACCACTTCCTTGGTTTTCTTGATGCCTTCGAACGTATCCTCGAAGACCAGCGGAACAATAATGTCTTTTGTTCTGTGCCTTTTCGAAACGAGATCCTTGTCAGCTGAGGCAGCGACGGCCGAATTGAGAGCCTTTTTCCATTCCTTCCTGTTTATCTTGAGGTCCCATATCTTTTCGGCTTTCGGTGGGTGGGCTTTCCGTCCTTTTCTCGCATAGGGCTCGATCCTTGCGGTAAGATTGAGGAATCCTGAATTATGGATCCTTCTCATCCTTGACATTTCCCTGTTCATCATGCTGTGCTTTATGCCTCGCCTTCCGTGGTAATGAGCAGAGCTTCTCTGTCCCGCTAACGGATCAGCACCATAGCTCTGTCTTTTCCAGCTTCGTTCAGCCAGAACAGCCCTTTTTATCAGGTCTGCCCTGACCTTTTCCTGGAATGCCTTCGGAAGGCTGACCTTGCCTTTTTCCTTCCCATTCATATCGTATACGTTTACCTGCATTTTGATCGTCCTGTATAGTTAAACGAATTATACTATTAAACTTATTAATATTTAAGCGTTTTTATAAATCCCTCGCCTGGAAATTGCGTTTATTAATCAATTTCACCAAATCTAAATATGACTCTTAAAGGGGAAGAGGAATCCCATAAAACCAAGCAACCGTGGAGGGTGAAAGCCATTGTTCTGATCGGTTTCGCAATAATATTCACCCTTCTGATATATGCAATCTCGTATCTTTTACATACGGGGGATAATCCACTGTTAATGATAGTCCTGATAATAGTTACAATCGTGCTGATTCCGATCACGATATTTTCGATTGATACTGCATTCTATCATTACGGTTGGAACGGGTGATCGAATGAAAACCAACATATGGCCAATGGGAATGAAGTTCGGGTGGAGAACAAGGATGATGGTCACGTTTTCCATACTGATAATATTCATCCTTCTTTTAGCGATCCTGTTCCTGGTTACCCAGCAGGAAATCGGAATCCTATTGGCCGGACTGGTCATTCTTCTGATAATCATACTCGTGCCCTTAGCCGCTTTCTCGATGGACGCGGTATACCAGCCTAGATAGAATCAGAATTTTTCGAGATATTCCTCTTCCGAAAAATGGAGATCTCCCGGTATAATGATCACTGCCGGAGGCGGGAGATTTGTCTCCTTCCCATAAACAATCATTTCTTTGTCTGATCCCAGTTTCGAGCATATGACCATCTTTTTCCCTTTCAATATGCCACCCTTGTCTCCGTCTATCCTCTTCAGGATTTCCATCGCTTTTTTCGTTCCCATCTCAATGTCCAGTAGCAGCAAAGAATGCAATCCATTTTCCAGATTCTTTCTGATCATTTCATAGAACGAATCCGGGCTGTAGTTCTCCTTCGGCGACGGGATCGTGACCACCCTGCCGAATTTGTAAAGTTGGAGTCCGGTCCTCCCGATAACCGTGAGAATTGAAGAAGAGTGAACCACTTGGAAGGGAATGCCTTCCCTTTTCGCCTCGTCAAGTAGATGCAGATGGGTCGTCGCAACCAGCGGATCGCCCGGAACCAGAAGAACGATGTCCTTGGCTTTCGCCTTCTCCAGAAACACGCCGGAATCGTTTTCCACGTCCTTCCTCTCCACTATTCCGATCTCCTTCCCTATCATCTTACCCAGCTTTCCCAGCGAACCGCCCCATGCCGCTGTATATAATTCGCAGTAAACATCATCCACTTTTTTGCATATCTCTAACCCTTTGACGGAGATGTCTTTCTCGTCCCATATTCCAAGTCCGATCAGATAAAGCATGAATAAAGATGATTATTCTGGTTTAAATTTAAGTTTTCCATCCAATCCTTTGGTATGGACGACATGTTCATGGCCACCGTGGGCGGAGACATGGGCTTCGAGCTGGGAGACTTCGCCAAGAAATCAGAAGGAAAGAAATCCTACCTGACATGGCACATTGAAGAAGGCGGCGGATCGATCAATTCCACCCCGGTAATTCGCGGACCTCATGTATATATCGCCGCCATGGACGGATATCTCTACAAACTCGACAAAGAGAGTGGTAAAGAGGTATGGAAATTCAAAGCCGGTGGCATGTTTTCGGATTCTTATCCGGTTTTCAGCAACGGACTCATATTTCTCGGATCATATGATCATAATTTTTACGCAATCGATGAGGAGAGTGGAACGGAGGTTTGGAGATTCCAGTCCGGCGGGAAGATAGACGGGTCATCGGGACTTTTGATCGATGGTATGGTCATTTTCACATCCAGGGATTACTACGTCTATTCGCTGGATCAGAAAACCGGAAAAATGATTTGGGCTTTCCGCACCGGTGGATGGTCTTGTTCCTGCCCCACTGAACATGACGGAAGAATACTGGTTGGGTCTTCAGACGGAAACATGTACTGCCTTTCTAAAGAAGGGAAGGAGCTATGGAGATTCCAGACAGGAGGCAACATCTTCTCCCAGAACACATTCTGTATGCATGAAGGGATTGTTTACTTCGGATCCGATGATTCAATAATATACGGGGTCAGGATAACTGACGGGCAGGAGGTCTGGAGATTCAAAACAGGCGGGTATGTGAATGTTGTACCAATAATTCATGACGGGGCTTTATTCGTTGTTGGTAACGATTCAATCTTTTATTCGATAGATTTGTTAACAAAAAGAGCTGTTTGGCAATTCAAGACTGGTAGCAAAAAAGATTCCGGATCAACAGCGATAATAATTGGATCCAATGTAATTTTTGGTTCGGCTGACAGCAACGTATATTGTCTCGAATCAAAGACAGGAAAGGAGATATGGAGATACAAAACTGATGGTCACATATTCGGAAAGCCTGTACTGGATGACGGTAGAATATACGTCGGTTCTTATGATTGCCATTTGCACTGCATAACCACGGACGGAAAACTTCTTTGGTTATTCCAAACATCCACTCTGAACCCGAACAAATACGAATACGAGAGTGAATCGGTCTTTGAGTTCAAACCCCCAGAGATCAAAGAAACCTTCGAAGAGGAGAAGGAAAAATACTCTTCCCACGAGACCAGCGTCACACACGAATCAACCTATTCGGTTCAGAGTGAATACGTTACGAAAAGCGAATATGCATAGAGCTAAAAATCCTTTTTTAGGAACCCTTTAAATAACTTGCAAATAATGGTTAGTCATTAAGTTTTATGTGATAAAATATGCCACAATCAACTCCTCCGCAGGATACGACCGCAACAACAGGTTCTCAGTACTTGCTCAATCCTCCGGCCGTGGTAAGAGTGATCGAGGATAGCACTCAACATGAACTTCCGGTTTTAACGAGTGTGAAAAAATCAATTGATGTCATTAAAGAAGGTCAGCAATGGATGGTCCAGCGGGACGGGGGTTTCGGACAAGGAAGCAGGAGCGCTATAAGACAATTGAACAAATATCTTGATGTGAAATTCCGGACTTATGAAAATGGCGGATGCTCAGTTCTTTCTGCAGGATTTACATACAGAATAAAAAAGTAATTATTTTTTCGCGTTCTTCCAGAGAAAATGGAAATACTTCCTATAATCATTCGCAACCTTTAGGTTTTTAGTCATGAAAACTATCTGATCATCCCATAAAACCTGAGCGACGTAATCACTGAATATCCATATAACCATGGGACTGGAGAACTCCTCCGGTAGATACCTGACATTCAAATTTTGAAGTTTGCCGAAAGAGGTTTTTCTCGTTTTTTCAATTGCCAGATGATATCTTTTGATCCCTGCGTTCATTCTCCTTTCTTCGAATTCATTAAAGAAATCAGGATTGTTTTTCATTAAAATCCCATTGGCTCCGATGAGATACATATCCTTCCCGGTTTTCAGTACCTCATCACAAAGATCAACTATTCCCCCGTGTCCTTTCAATGTGTAGGTGTCTCTTTCCCACAGTGTGTTGAAATAATTCAAGAAACCTTTGGTTATATTTTTATTTTCGATCTCGAAAGCAGCCGGTTCCTTTTCCCATATGAAGATTATAGACTTGTTTTTGTAGATGTTTATCTGCACCGGGTTTTCAAGATTTTCCGGCATGAATTTTATCTTGCTCAGTTTGAAGTTTTCATCTCCAGCTTTGCTGATTTCACTGATTATATCCTTCCTTCTTTTCGGATCAAAAAGCAGTTTCACTTTGACTCCTCTTTCCAGCCTCTTTTTGTGATATTCGATAAACCATTCCTTCATTCCGGAAATCTTTTCATACCCATAATTGGCCCCCAGGACAAAATATTCTTCACCGTTCCTCATTTTTAGCATTTCCCTCTCGAAAAGTTCAAAAACCTGTTTTGAGCCCTTGTGTACCTTTATGTCTTGGTTCCAGAAAACCTCGAAGTATTTCCTAAATGAGTCCGCGACATTTTCGTTTTCAATGACAAAAGCAGATGGTTTGTTTCCGTGTACTATTATGGCTGTTTTATCCCCGAATATGTTGACTTCAGCCGGTGTCATGTACTCTTTTGGGATGGTTTTGATCGAAGTGTTCGGGATTTTTTTGTAATCATCGATGAATTTTTTTGAGTTCTCGCTGAATATTATTTTAAGAGGAATTCCTTTGTTCGCCCTCCTCTTTTCATAATTTCTGAAAAAATTCCTGAAAGACATTGCTTCTTCAGAGGCCCCGAAAACAAGATAATCCTCTCCCTTGTTAAGGGTTTTAATTGCATCCTCATAAACAGTTTTGACACCTTTTTTCCCTTCGTATACATGTGCTTCCTGTTTGTTTTTCGAAAGATCCTTTTTCTTTTTAAGTCGCGGAAGAATTTCTCTTAATCTTTGTTCCTTTTCCTTCATTGAATCAAGAAATTTCTCCGGATCAGTCGCTTCAAAATACCTCTTCCCTCCCTTTATCACATAATTGACCATTCCCATTTCCAGAAGCCTTCTTATCATCTCGTATGTAGTGCTCCTGTGAAATTTTATCTTCTTCGCTATCATTCCCGCTGTTGTTGAACCCGTCTCAAGAAGGGTCAGATAGACCTTAGCTTCCTTTTCCGTCAGGCCAATGAATTCCAAGACTTCTTTCTCCATTCCCTCTTCCATGATTATTCTTTCACATGAAAACTTAAAAGTGTTGTACAAAATTGGACTACAAATATTTATATGACAAGAAAATAAGGATTAATTACCACTAAAAAGTAGATAAATGAATGTGGTTGAATATGGAGGTGATTATATGGGAAATAATTTGGGCAGCGGGATATGGTTGGCTGGTATTCACAATAAAGAAGTAAAAGATTATATCGAGTCAGGACTGAGTAATTATGCTAAATGGACCGAATATATCGGGAGTAATGAATTCCAAGATTTTATTCAAAAAAGCATAACACTGGGCATTAACGCAGCAGATAATCGCGGTATTGATGTTACGGAATATAGAGAAAAACTTAATAATTTGATCGAAATGGATAAGGAGATGATATGATGGACGCGCAATCACCACAAGGTACAACACAGCAGATAGCAAACCAGAACGTGAATCCCAAATACGCAGAAGTGAGAATAATCGACGACGTAGGAGTTTCAGTAGGGACAGGATTCAATAGCGATGGTTGGATAAAAGGACCGATAGTAAAAGCAGGTGGTACGAGCAGCGCAATGGGGCTCAGACTTGACCATTATTTAAACGGCAATGACATTTCCCCAAATGCCTGGTGGGGAGAGCATGATCTCAGTGTTAGCCAACTCATGGATATGTGCGTTTCCCCGAATGTGAAAGTAGAATGGGATCAGGGATCAGGGGACATACTCGCAAGACTTGGTCTCAGAACCAAAAACTTTGAATACGGACCACTGAGCGGAAGCATGTGTTTGTATCCTTGGTCGTCCAATCCACAGATGGACGGAGGAACCGATACCGGAAATCCAGAGAACCAGGTTCATGTTAATCTGGGTGTTGATCTTGGGAAGGGTTACATGTTCAATGGGATGTTCCGTCATCATTCCAGCAGGACGACTGAAGGAAATTTTAAGAATGTGTGGGGGGCTGGTGTGAAAAAGAAGTTCAAAAACGGAATGTCTGCTGAGGTATGCGGAAGAAAATATCCTGACAAGAGAAAAAACGTATACGTGAACCTGAGTATCCCGGTAAGCAAATATATAGGAAACCGTTGATTTTTTATCCGATTTATTTTCCAAAAAGAATCTCAACTACCTCTCCATCCGATAGCTGGTAATCCGCACCTATCTTCATTCTTTTCTTGAAGTCTATCCCGCCGATGAACTTGTCGGCCATTTCAGTGTGGACCTTTCCCGCGAACTCCTTGAGGGTGATCTTGTCCGGGACGAGCAACGCATCTGGAAGGACTTTCCCTTTCTTGTCCGTGAGGTGGTTGATGTTTGCGACAGGGTAGGCAACTATATAATTCAGAAGCTTGAACACCGCTGCGTCCAGACATTCTTGGACGCCCGTTGACCCGAATTTATCCAGCACGTTCTTCTTAACGAAATCGAGGCCCATCTTCTGCTTTTCATTCAGACCGTCCTGGTTCTTTACATCGAAACCCTTCTCACCGGGCGTGTAACCGATCAGTTCGTGTTGTGCGGCTTCCTTGAGCGCGAGCTCGCTCTCTGCTGAACAAGGAATGATTATGTAATCAGGGAATTTCTCCTTCAATCGCTTCAGATTCTCCTCAGAACCCGGAACGTCTATCTTGTTTGCCGCAATGATCATTTTCTTCGAGAGCTTCCTGAGTTCGAAAGCGAAACTTCTCAGATCTTCATCCGTCCACTGGGCCGGAGTCTCTGCGTTCATCCCGGATATTCTTATAGCCTGCGAAACCTGACTTTCCGTGATCTTCAACCCTGAGAACTGGATGGTAAGTGATTCGACCAGCTTCTTCTTCTGCATCTCAACATCCTTCGAGAACTTTCCCCAGTTCTTCTTCAGAAGTCCGAAGAACCATTCACCTATCTCCGTCTCCAGGAATTCCACGTCATTCGCCGGGTCATACGTTCCTTTCCCCACTGATTCGCCTTGATCATTGGTTGATCCTGAAACATCAATAACGTGGATGAATGCATCGGCTTGTCTCAGGTCGTCCAAGAATTGCAGTCCAAGACCTTTCCCTTCATGCGCTCCAGGGACCAGACCAGCGACGTCCAGCATCTCGACTGGAATGAATCTTATTCCATCCTTGCAATACCCATGATTAGGATTGCATTTCCCTTGAATATTCTTCTCCGGACATTCCGCCTTGACAAATCCGACTGCGTGGTTTGGTTTGATGGTCGTGAAGACTCGATTTGATATTTCCACGTTTGCTAATGTGGTGGCTTTAAAAAAAGTACTTTTACCAGTATTTGTCTTGCCCACGATTCCTATCAACATGTTATCACTTTAATTTCTATTCAAAACTTAAAATCTTTACCTGTGCGTCATCATTTCCGGATACTGGGTAATTGCTGAACTCTTTCAGGAGATTTTTTTCTTTCTGAACCCTGAGTATACCTTCGGCCGTGTATTTCGCTCCCCTCAGAGCGTTGTGAGGATCAGGCTCCGGTGGCATTCCAAGCGAAATCATTATTTCGTTAAGGCTGAACAAAAGGATGCCTTCATACATCGATTTGTTTATGCCCATCTTTTCGCAGAAAATGTCATGGAGATCCAGAACATCATCGGAAAACGGGAAAGTGAGCTTGAATCTGTCCGCGGTGGCCTTGAGGAATGAGTAATCGAATCTGGTGTAATAACCTCCGAGCTTTCGGGATTTGATCTTTCCGGCCCAGTCCAAAAATTCAGAAAGGAGTTCGCCCGGTGTTTTGGTGTTCTTTTTGATTTGTTCCATCTTGAAACCGTTGATCTTGAGGGCGGTCTTGCTGATGGATGCTCCTTTCCATATCCCACACTCTCCGTAGAACTGGTTTTCCGGATTTTCGAAGTCAATCGCGCCTATGCTCAAAATAGAATTCCTTATCGGATCAAGTCCCGTGGTTTCGACGTCCACTATTATCATTTAACAGACCTTCCCTTCCATACCGTTGTCAACCGTAACATCCCCTTCGGACGTCTTCAGTTTCTTTCCCTTGTAAAAAACACCATCTTTCTTCGCAAGTATTTCGAGGTTCCAGAATTCCTTGATATCTACGACCTTCGAAGGTTTTTTATCGATCCCGTCCGCAAAAACGCTCGTTCCGGGTTTAGAATCGCTGGTCAGCAGACCTATCTTCCCTCCACCTTCGACCGCGAGAAGCATACCATTAGATTCTTCACCCCGCAAATTCGCAGGTTTTAGATTGGAAAGAATAACAAGTTTCTTCCCTTCCAGTTCTTCCTTCTTGTAATAAGGCTTTATGCTGGCAACTATCTGGCGTTTTTCCGAACCGATATCTATCTTTAGCTTGTACAACTTGTCTGCGTTTGGATGGTCTTCCACCGAAACAATCTTGGCGACTTTCAGGTCTAGCGAGGAGAAAGGTTCTTCGTTCTCTTCCTCCTTAAGGATTTCGTACGAACCCCCGCAGATTTTCTTTATCAGTTCGCACATAGCCCTGAGGGAATCCTCCAAATATTTGTCGCTCGTTTCCTTGTTTCCTTGGACGTAAAGGAATATATTCCTGGAACCCTTGTCTATTTTCGTGTGTTCTCCCTGTTTGACTTCGAGTTTGCACATCACGTTCTGATCATCGACAACCACGTATTCCCCTTTGTTGATTTTTTCCTTCTCCTTTGTTCCGAGAGGAACGTAATTTTCGCTTCCGTCCGCTATCTTCAGGTGGACGTTGCCCTTGATCTTTGAAACATCATGAGCTCCTGCCGCTATCGAATGTTTGCATGCGATCATGTTATATGCGTCAACAACAGCATTTATCGTTGGGAATTTCCCGATCTTCTTCACTATCTGATGGAGATGCATTATCGGGTTTTCTGCCTTTATTCCGACCTTCGCGTACAGTTCCTCGTATGCCTTTATGATCTTGTCTTTCGAAAGATCTCTGCTGGCGAACTCCTTGGAAAAGCCATCCTTCATCTTTTCGAGTTCTCCCGCCTTTGATCTAACGTTAATATCTTTCAGTAAAGCGGCACGGAAGTTGATACCGAGATTTTTTACGTCAGAAGTAACTTCATAATTTACTTTCTTCACTTCTGTTTTTTCAGGTTCCTTCTTATCGATATTTCTCAACACTATGGCAGGTTCACCGATTTTATGATCTTTGATTTCCTTCCCCAGATCACTACATCCGAGATCCTTGAGATTCAGCTGCTTCTCGATGGATTCGCAGAAATCCGGGATGACAGGCTTAAGAAGAATTATGATGTTCTTGGCTATGTTTGCGGCGAGAGCAAGGACTTCGTCGCATCTTTTCTTGTCATTTCTGGCGAGCACCCATGGCTGGCTTTCCTGGAAGTATCCGTTCCCTATATCCCCTATCTCCAAAACGGTCCTGAGGGCCTTGTCCAGTTTCAACCCTTCGAAGGCGCTTTCAACTTCCTTTACCTTACCCTTGACGAGATCGATCGTTTTCTTATCCTTACTCGCATTGATAGACTTTATCTCAGAACCCGTCTTTTTCACGAACGACAGCGTCCGGTAACAGAAGTTCGCGATGTTCGAAACAAGCTCGTTGTTCACCCTTTCTATCATTTCATCCACCGAGAAATCTCCGTCATCCCCGAACGGAATATTTCTAATGAGGAAGTATCTCAATGAGTCCGAGGAATATTCCTTTGCCAAATATATCGGATCAATCACATTACCCAACGATTTGGACATCTTCTGTCCGTTGACCGTAAGGAAGCCATGGACTATGATCTTTTTCGGAAGCGGTATTCCAGCACCCAATAACATGCCTGGCCATATTCCCGCGTGGAATCTTAGCATATCCTTTCCAACCGCATGGATGTTCGCTGGCCAGAACTTCGTATACTTCTTGTCCGGGAATCCGACCCCCGTGAGATAATTGGTCAAAGCATCGCACCAAACATACATTACCTGGTTCTCATCTCCTGGAACCGGAACACCCCACGGAAGATGCTTCTTGTCCCTCGAAAAGCTCACGTCCGTCAGTCCTTCTTCGATCAGTCCCAAAAAGTCATTCTTCCATTTCTCTGGGTAAATTTCCAATTGATCAGATTTGACAAGTTCCCTGATCCTGTCCGAGTATTTGGAAAGCTTGAAAAAATAATTCTCCTCTGCGATCTTCTGTATCTCCAGACTGGGGTGATTTGGGCACTTCCCATCTTCCAGATCTTTTTCCGTGATGAATCTCTCGCACCCGGAACAGTAAAATCCTTCGTATTTCTTCTTGTAGATATCCCCTTTATCGGCCAGTGTTTTCCAGATTTCCAGCACTCCCGGCCAGTGGACCTTCTGATCAGTCGTGCGAATAAAGTATGAACTGGATATGTTCAATGCTTTTGTCAGCTCCCGGAAAAAAGCGGAATTTTTGTCCACAAAAGCTTGGGGTGTTAATCCCTGTTTCTTTGCGGTCTGGTAATTCTTGGTTCCGTGTTCATCGGTTCCCGTAAGGAAAAATACATCACTCCCTTTCAGCCTTTCCAATCGCGCTAATACGTCCGCCTGGATTATTTCTAGAGCAAAGCCTATATGAGGAGGGGCGTTGGCGTAAGGAATGGTCGTGGTTATATAGAATCCTTTTTTCTCGTTCATTCCAATATTTTGGAATATTATGTTAAAAATCTATTCTCCGGGAGAACTCCGGAAGAAAATGCATTTTTCTGAACAGATCAATTTTTTAAGAATAACAATTCACTATAAAGATACTTCGAAATCGGGTGATCTCATGATGGAACAATTACAGGATATGATCAGAAAGGCGACCAGAGCGAAGGAGATTATCGATTCCTGTTCTGACCAGATAAGAGTCGTTTCACATTACGACGCTGACGGGATATGTTCGGCTGCGATAATGACTAAGGCGTTGCTTCGGAAGGGAAAGGATTTCCACCTCGCTTTTGTCCAGCAGATAAACGACGACATTCTGATGGAGCTGGACGCGGAGAAGAGGAAGGTGATCATATTCCTTGATCTGGGATCGGGATATCTCAATGACATAAAGAACCACATAAAGGATTCCCGCGTCATCATTTGCGATCATCACCAGCCGGTCGGGGAAGCCGGCGATAACGTTACCGAGATAAATTCCGTATCATCCGGCATCGATGGCAACATTTCCGGCGCCGGCGTCACTTATCTTCTGGCAAGAACGATGAGCAGCGAGAACATTGATCTCGCCTCGCTGGCGATCGTGGGGGCAATAGGGGATTCCCAGATAGATTCCGTGGGGAAGGATTGGAGACTGAACGGGCTTAACATGGAGATTGTCAAGGATGCGGAAAAAAAAGGGAAGCTCAACGTCTCGAAGGGTCTAAGGATATGGGGCAGATACTCGCGGCCGTTACACAAGGCGTTGCAATATTCCATCGATCCGTATATACCGGGAATTTCCGGTTCCGAGTCGGCTTCGGTCCAGTTCCTCAACGAAATAGGAATTCCTGTAAAGAAGAGCGACGGTGAATGGAACACGATATCTGACCTGACGATTGATCAGCAGAAAAAACTCGCCACAGAAATCATAAAAGAGAGGATTCGTGTCAATCACAGTGATCCTGACGTTGTTTTCGGGGATGTGTACGAGCTTCTGGACAAACCCGGAATATTCAGGGACGCCAGCGAGTTCGCGACCGTACTGAATGCATGCGGGAAGATGGACAACGCAAGCCTAGGGGTTTCCGTCTGCCTGAACAGGCCGGATTCCTTTGAAGAGGTGAAGAAGGTAGTCGCGAAATACAGAAATGAAATAGGGAAAGCGATATCGTGGATATACCGACAGATAGATGGGAAAACGGACAAGGTAAAGATAATGAAAGGTGTTTACATACTCGCCGGTGATGCTATTTCAGAACATTTCATCTCGAATGCCACCTCAACGGTCAGCCATTCCGGAATACTCCCGGACAAGCCGATTTTTGGTCTTGCTAACGCAGAGAGGGGAATAAAGATATCGGCAAGGATCAGCAAGGAGCTCGTTGATAAAGGAATGCGATTGAACGAGATAATGAACAAGATTGCTTCAAAATATGGGACGGAAGGCGGAGGTCACATGGCAGCTTCCGGTGCGACCATTCCGGCTGGAAAAGAAGAGGAATTCATACAGATGGCCGAGGAACTGATACCCAAACCATCCGAAACGAATGAAGCGAAAGAACCTGAAGAAAAACAGGAAGAGGCTGCGGATAAAGCTAATAAGGATGAGGACGTAATAAAAACAGATAACTTTATAATATATGACAACAAAAATAAGGAATTCGAGAGCAGGGAACCTATTGACCTCTCGAAGATAGATATAGAAGGTAATGACAATGGGAATGAAAAGCAAGCCGAGACTCAAGGAAGAAGAGAAGGTAACGAAGGACACTGCTAAAGTAGAAGAAGCCTCGGCCACTGATGTCGAAGAGAAGAAAATAATCATAAAGAAGTGGAAGGGAAAGGACTGGTTCAACATAATCGCCCCTGAAAACTTCGCTGGAATTTTCCTTGCTCAGACACCCACCACCGATCCAAAAAACATCATGGGAAGAAATATCGAAGTCTCGGTTTCTGAAATTACCGGCGACAGACACCGGGATAACATGAAGATGAAATTCATGGTTGAAAGGATTGATGGTAAGAACGCGCACACAAGGTTCAACGGCTTCGAATCGGTAAGGGAACATGTAATGAGAATGATCAGAAAGAGAAACATGAAGGTCCAGATAATTTTCGATTCAACCACTAAAGACGGGTGGCTCCTTAAGATAACCGCACTTTCGATACTTAACGGGAAAACAACCGCAGACATCCAGAGAAAAGCAAGGAAGATGATGGTCGACATGATCAACGAAACCACGGGCGAGGTCACTATTAACGAGTTAATAAGAAAGATAATCAACACCCAGCTCCAGATGCAGATAAAGAAAACCGTGAGCAAGATTTATCCTGTCAGGTTCTTTGAGATAGAGAAGATAAGGGTCCTGAAGGCAGGCGAATCAAAAATAGTGGAAGAAAAACCGAAGGAAGTAGTCGAAAAGCCAAAAGAGATAAAGAAAGAAGAAAAACCAAAAGAAACGAAAGAAAAGAAGGAAACCAAGAAACCGGATAAAAAAGTTGAAAAGAAAACTGCAAAAACAAAGAAATGATTTTATTCTATCAATACAAACGAATAACATGAGACTTGTTGCTTTAGTAGACAAACCCAGCGGTCCTACATCCTTCGATTGCGTCGAAACACTGACAAAGAAATTCAAAGTAAAGAAGGCGGGCCACACAGGCACGCTTGACCCGAAAGTGACTGGCCTGATGATAATCGCTCTGGACGAAGCCAGGAAAGCGATACCTGTTCTTATGGGAATGGACAAGGAATACGAAGGAAAGATGATTCTTCATAAAGACGTTTCTACCGATTCTCTGAAAAAGGCAATGAAAAAATTCATCGGCAACATAACCCAGATGCCTCCGGTACGTTCCAGAGTAGCAAGAAAACCGAGGAAACGGAAGGTATACTCTTTCGAACTGCTGAAAGAGAACGGAAGAGAGATCGGGTTCAGTGTCAGATGCGAGGCGGGAACCTACATACGTAAGTTGGTCCATGACGTTGGAGAACACCTGAAAACAGGCGCTCACATGGCCAATCTCCGAAGAGTATCAATAGGACCGTTCCAGATCAAGGAATCATTTCCCCTTGAAAAGATCAGGAAAAGTGATCTCGTTCCGCTGGAAAGCGTTCTCGAAAGGATACTGCTGAAAAAGGCCGTGGTTAACAGCGATGCCGTAGAAAAGATCAGGAACGGCGTTCCTGTCGGTAAGGAAATGGTAATAAAATCAGAGGAATTTCGAAGGAATGAAACGTTCGGTATATACGACGAAGAGGGAAACATAATAGCCCTCGGAAAGAAATCAGATGGCAAGATAAAGGCTGACAGGGTTTTCAATAAGTGAAACCTTTTTCTAAATCAAGGAAAACAATAAAAATTCAAGCGGATACTAAATAGTATACAACAGCATATAACAATCAATCGAAACGTCTGATGACTTGCATTTAATAATCAGGTCATCTTTCGTAATACTGCCTCGGTAGCTCAGTGGGGAGCCTTTTCCGGACGTTGACACATGTCACAAAAGCCTCCAGGGAAAAGTTCGCTGATTAGAGCGTTCGCTTGGTAAGCGAAAGGTCGCGAGTTCAATAAGCGTTCACCCTCGAGGGTGCCCGTTTGGAATCCTCGCCCGAGGCTTAAAACAGGTCAAAACCCGTAAACAAATATAAATTCATATGCGATAAATGATTACTATGCCTTGTGGAAGAAAACGAAAAAGAAAGAAGATCAAGAAGCACAAACTCAAGAAGAGAAGGAAGAAGATGAGGCACAGGAAGAAAAAGTAAGCAAAATTGACCACTTTTTTATAGTAAAATCATTTAAATACACAAAACAACAATAGTAATGCGTTCTAAAAGTAGACCAGGGACAAAAAAATACAGAACGGATACAGTATATATTCTTGGATTCGGAAAATACAAAGATAAATCATTATCGCAGATTCCTTTGCAGAATTGGAATGCCTACTGGTACCTTAAAGAAGGAAATTACAGAGAATTTCTTGCCGCTAATGACGTTGAAAAAATAGATCACGTGGTCAAAGCTTTTCAGGAATTTCCGGTTCTTATCAAATGCTGCGGAAAATACGGAGATTGTAAAGAAAATGCAGCGAAATTGGCGATACCGTGGGAGAAAAGAATAAGTGATTATCATAAAGCAGATAAAGGAAGAAGAGTTCAGTTCGAACTCGGGAGCAATCCCTTTTTCTGTGCTCCATGTTATGAAGATTTTGCACATCAACATTCAGACGGATCTAGGGGATTGGGTGTGAGGAGTTTTCCGATCAGTTTCGAAATTTTTACTGATAAGAACGGCCATGCCGACTGGAACCTCAACAGAAGCCAAATTCACGGGCTTTTCAGGAGAATTGCATTTCAATTAAATGGAAGAGACATACATGATGTTATAGATGTTACTAAAATTGACCCCGAACAAAGACCGGTATTCAATCGGGAGAACGCGAAAAACGTCGTGAACAAGCTAATGAGCGTGGACGATCTGTTCGGTTTCGAACCAAGCACGATATCCGAATACAATACGAGTATTATTTATACCAATTCACAAAAAGCTAAGTTTTTTAGAAAAAAGAAAGAACCAATTGATCCCGGTTTATTTTAGACAAACTATAAAAGTCCGCTCTGCAATGTTAATATCATGGCGGAAAAACCAAAAGAAAAGCCGAAAGAGACCAAAGAAGAGAAAAAAGAAGAAAAGACCGAGGAAAAGCCGAAAGAAGAAACAAAGGTCGACGACAGGAAGGAACTGAATCTTTCGAGGATATCCGTCATAATTCACGTTATTATCGGCGTCGTGGCCGGATGGGCTTCCTACCATACGGTGGATGCCCTCTACGGGATCGGAATAATGATCGTTTTTCTGATGATCTCCGGTTATGTTTCTGAAAAGGTTGTTAACAAAAAGGGTATAAAATGGTGGCTCGCTAACGGCGGGGCCATATTCGTGTTAATCTGGCTGATCAGCTGGATATATTTCCTTAACATGGTTTAGATGTTCAAGCGGAATAAAGAGACAACCTATCACTTCTTTTCAGGTAAAGGGGGTGTAGGGAAGACGAGCGTTTCGGCAGCTACCGCTCTTTATTTTGCCAATAGCGGAAAGAAAACCCTGATCATATCCACGGATCCTGCCCATTCCCTTTCCGATTCCTTCGAAACGAACATAGGTGGGGAGGTCAAGGAATTGCGAAAGAACCTTTTCGCGGTGGAAATCGATCCCAAGAAGGCGATGCAGGAATACAAGGAAAGGTTAATGCCGAAAATCGAGAACATGGGCTTCCTCAAGGGACTGGGACTGGACGATACCTTCGACATCGCAGGAATGACTCCTGGCATAGACGAGATAGCAGCATTCGACAAGTTCCTCCAGTATATGCAATCGAAAGATTATGATATTATCGTGTTCGATACGGCTCCTACCGGCCATACACTGCGTTTCCTCTCGCTTCCGGACGTTCTGGATTCATGGGTCGGGAAGATGATCAAGATACGGATGCGATTTTCCGGGATAGCGGACACGTTCAAGAAATTCCTTCCGTTCGGGGAGTCCGGCGAAAGCGATAAAAAAATAGGAACAGAACAGTTGGACATCATGAAGGAACGGATAGCGGAGGCAAAAAAAATCCTTTCCGATCCTTCAAAAACCCATTACAACGTGGTCACGATAGCAGAGGCTATGAGCATCCTGGAGTCCGAACGTTCAATACAAGTTCTGAAGGAATACAACATTCCCGTGGAATCCGTCATTGTCAATCAGCTCATACCTGAAAATATGGATTGCCCGTTTTGTACAGAAAAACGAAGGATACAGCAGGGAAGGGTGAAGGAGATCGAAAAGATGTTCTCGGAATTCAATATAAGACACGTCCCATTGCTCAAGGAAGAATTGAAGGGATTTGACATTCTTGACAGGGTAGGAAAAGAATTATACGGAAATTAAGCATTCAATTACGGGTTATGTCCTTTATGATGATTCTGGTCTGTTACGGGCACATTGTTTCAAAATTTATATCGTATTTTGAGTTCATATACCAATTCTAAAATTAAACGTTTTGAATAAGTTCTTTTGCCTTATTCATGATTTCTAGCCATTCAGGTGGTTTTTGGAACATGTAAGGAATTTCCAATTCGGCAAGCTTTTGTATAACCTCTTTGTATGCTTTTTCCTCTGCCTGACCGGTCAGAACGATTATTTTTTTATTTTCGTATAACGGATGACCCTTTTCTTTCAGACCCAATATCAATTCTTCCCCGCCCATTTCAGGCATGTTCCAGTCCGTAATTAACAATTGGACCGTTAAAGGGTTTTTCAGGCAGAATTCCAGAGATTCCTTCCCATTAGCACATGCTTCGGTCTGGCCTTCTCCGAACAATTCTAATCTCTGAAGATATCTTCCGCCCAAATTTGCGATTACCGGTTCATCATCAGCGACAACAGCGTATTTTGATTGACCGGGGGTTGATTTAGTGTAATCACTCATTAATAATAATTAATCACATGTTTTATAAAGTTTCTTTATCCAGAAAACTACCTAGTTGTCCATTGTAACTGCGTTTTTGAAATTTCCGAACAGATCATAAGGCTTGGAAAGCACTTCCCATTCCAGCTCTGTGCCGACCCCGAGTTCCGTTACCTTTCTTCTTGTCATTTCTTGATCCATGCCGCTGATAACGACTACTTTTCCGGTATATCCTTCTTTTTTCAGTCCTATTAGAAGCTGTTCTCCGTCCATTCTTGCCATAGGCATTCTCATGTCGGTTATTATGAGTTTTACTGTTTCCGGTTCGTTTCGATAACTATTCAGAGCATCGCTGCCGTCAGTAAAATCATCCACCGGACAATAACCGAATCTAAGCAAGGCCATTTTGGTAGATTCCCTCACACAAGGCTCATCATCAACAAGAATAGCCCTATATTTACTACTCATTAATAAAAAATAATTAGAAGGTTTAAAAAGGTTCCTCAGGTCCCTTCCTGCCATCCGGTCAGATAAGCCTTCTGTTCTTTTGTGAGAGTGTCTATCTGAACACCGAGCGATTTCAGTTTCATCCTGGCAACGGTCATGTCTATCTCCTTGGGAACGACATGGACCTTCACTTTCAGCTTTCCCTTGTTCTTGATTATGTGATCCGCCGAAAGCGCCTGTAAACAGAAGGAATTGTCCATCACCTCGCTTGGATGACCTTCTGCGCATGCCAGGTTAACGAGCCTCCCTTCTCCCAGAAGGAACAGTTTCTTCCCGTTTTTAAGCGTTATTTCCTCGACACATCCGCTTACCTTTTTGATGGATTTGGCCATGCTCTTCAGCCCCTTCACATCGACCTCGGTGTCGAAATGGCCGGCATTCGAAAGTATGGCGCCCGATTTCATTTTGGAAAAATGCTCTTTCTTTATCACGTTCTTGCACCCGGTTACCGTGACGTATATGTCACCGTATTTTGCGGCATCGCCCATCGGCATCACGTCGTGTCCGTCATAATACGCTTTCAGCGCCAGTACCGGATCAACCTCCGTCACGATGGTATGGGCTCCCATCCCCTTTGACATGGCTGCGACTCCCTGGCCGCAATGTCCGTAACCGCCCACGACGACGGTCTTTCCCGGAATAAGGATATTCGTGGCCCTTATTATCGAATGGAGCGAACTCTCTCCGGTGCCGTAGAAATTATCGAACATGTTCTTGCATTGCGCGTCATTGACCGCGATAATGGGATACTTCAGTACGCCGTCTTTCTCCATCGCGCGGAACCGGATGACTCCGGTCGTCGTTTCTTCCGTCCCCCCGATTACCTTCTTGATGAGATCCTTTCTTTTCGTTTGTATTCTGGTGACAAGATCTCCGCCGTCGTCCATGGTGATATCGGGTCTGGATTTCAGGACCTGATCAACACACCAGTAATATTCCTTGTTGTTTACGCCTCTCCATGCGAAGACGTTTATCCCTTCGCTGACGAGGCCTGCCGCTATGTCGTCCTGCGTGCTCAGCGGGTTGGAACCGCACAAATATACGTTCGCCCCCCCTGCTTTCAGCGTCTTCATGAGAACCGCGGTTTCCTTGGTAACGTGTAAACAGCATGCGATTGTGTAACCTTTCAGCGGCTTTGATTTCGAAAAACGACTCTTAATATTCATAAGAACCGGCATGTGGTTTTCAGCCCACTCGATCTTAAGCTTGCCCTGTGAAGCAAGTTTCATGTCCTTTACTTTGCCCATAAATATCACTCCTCAACACATAATCATTTTAGGTTATGATATTAATGTTTTTTGATATAAATAATATTATGAAAAATGAAGTGATCGAGGCAATGAAGAAGCCGGACACATACGACGAGCCGGTAAACCACATAGATATGATCCAGACCCATATTTCATGGGTGTTCCTTACCGGAAAATATGCTTATAAGATAAAAAAACCGGTAGACTTCGGCTTCCTGGATTTCTCTACTCTGGACAAAAGGAAGATGTTCTGCAACAAGGAGCTGGGAATCAATAAACTCTTCTCCCCGGACCTCTACCTCGGGGTATTGCCTGTCAACAGGTTCAACCATGATCTGAAGATAAACGGGCCTGGAGAAACCGTGGAAGTACTGATAAAGATGAAACAACTGCCTCAGGACAGGCTGATGGACGTTCTCCTCGAGAGGAACGAAATCGGAAATGAAGTGATAGACCAGATAATAGATATCCTCGAGAAGTTCTATTCGAAAACAACCGCATTTAGAGATCCATGGTCGCAAGGGGGGATAGATACGGTCAAGTTCAACTGGAACGAAAACTTCAAGCAGACATCCAAATACATCGGCATCCTTCTCGAAAGGAAAGAATTCAATGAGATAAAGAGCAAAGTGGAAATGTTCATGAAAGGAAAGAAAGAGATGATACAAAAAAGACAAAGGGACGGATTCGTGAAATGGTGTCATGGTGACCTCCATTCAGGAAACATATTCGTGACCGACAAGGTCAACATATTCGACGCGATCGAGTTCAACGAACGCTTCGCCATCTCCGATGTTGCGAATGACATTGCGTTTCTCGCTATGGATCTGGATTTCAGAGGCAAGAAGAATCTTGCTGATCATTTCGTTAATAAATACATAGAGAAGAGCGGGGACACAGATCTTACCACACTGCTTGGCTTCTATATGTGTTACAGAGCGTATGTCCGCGGGAAGGTTACCGGATTCCGGCTGGACGATCAGAACATTTCGAACGAGGAAAAAGAAAAGGCAAGAAGAATCGCGAAAAGATATTTCGAGTATGCGTACCAGTATTCGAAGGAATTTTAACAAATAAAAAGCTTATTTTTCTATTCAAGCAATGAAAAAAATACTTTACACTGGTGACGTTTTAATAATTCCGTATGGACTAAACAAAGCTTTCACCGAATTTTCAAAAAGCCCGGATAAATATAAAATTTGGAGGGCACCCTTCCCGCCTGATAGGGAAACCATAGAAAATTTCGATTTAACCATTGTGCATTTCAGAGAATATCCTTCTATTATTCAAGTTATGAACAGACTCGATAAAGACAATGAAAGTCCCGTTGTTTTCACGAGACCTGGCATTGAGGGAAGCGATATTAATACCAAGCCAAATTGTTATATTGTTGACGATGATTTACTTATGGAAAAAATTAATGAAATCCTTGGTTAAAAAATTTCATCCAGTTTTTCTTTCCATTTTCCCGTCGTATCCAGAACTATGTGATCTTCTTCGATGGGTTCCCATTGGTCCTTTATTTTCTCGTAAACCAAAAAGTCCGCGTCTGATTCGTCACCCCTACCGTTACTGATCCTTTTCATGATCACTTCTTCCGGTGAGACGCATTCGATAATCTTTAGCTCACTTCCGGTTTCCTTAGATATCCGGATAATCCTTTCCCTGAGCGACTTCCTGAAGAACGTCCCGTCAATGATCACGTTCTTCCCTTGACCCAAAGCCTCTTCAGCCATTACGAACAGTTCTCCATACACTTTCTTTTTTTCTTCTTCGGAATACTCTGGATATTTTATGATCTCTTTCCTGATCACGTCCGTCCTCAGAACCAGTGCATTGATCTTGTCCTGGATATACCTTGCGGTGGTGCTTTTTCCCGTCCCCGGCAACCCGCAGATTAGAATCAACATGAATTATAATTGAAAGCATGAAATAAAAATTGTTTCATTCAAGAAGCGAACCTTCCAGAATCTCCGGATGCTCAACAATTATCTGGTTGGAATCCATTCTGTGGGTGACGTTGAACATATAAGCCTTCTGATCATAGTCGAACCTTTTTTCAATGATTCCTCTTTGCTCAAGAAAATTCAGCCCCGCTCTCACGTTTTCCGGGACAACAAAATACTTCCTTGAGACCTGTTCCATTATCTCCTCGACATTTACAGGTCTGCCCTTGTTGTCCAGAGCTTTCAATAGAAGATTGTACGTAAATACAGGAATACCAGACACCCCACAGCGAGTTTTACACCCAATAATTCATGAGAATGATGCTTTAAATAAATAATTTTATTCGGGAGCAATATTATCATTTCTCATCTTCGATGTCGCTTCGCTGAAATGATATAATGCACCCTCATTAATTATCAAACATGAAATTAAATTTCCTTTCAGAAATTGAATTGAGCAAAAAGGATAAAGAGAAAGGTTTGGTGCTGCCTGATCAATTATCTGAAGATTTAGCTTACTTGTGTGGTGTGTTGGCTGGAGATGGTAATATCAATATCAGAAAATGGAAATATGATTATGTAATTAAGTGTGTAGGAAACCCAAAAGATGAGGTTGAATATTATGATAAAATCATTAAAGATAAATTCTTGAAAGTTTTTGGAATTCAAATTAATCCTAAATTACATGACAAAGGAACTACTTATGGTTTTAGTACATGGTCAAGAGCTTTGGTAAGATTTCTAACTGAAATTATAGGACTTCCTTCAGGAAAGAAATACGGAAAATTGAAAATCCCATCATTGTTTAAAGATAATGATTTATTCGTTGCATCATTTATCAGAGGTCTTGCTGATACTGATTTTAGTCTAATGTTCAAAAAAGGAAGTAAAAAGAATCCATATTATCCAGTGATTGTTGGAGTTTCTAAAAGTGAATCTTTTATGAGAGAGGTTATGAATCAATTGAAAATCTTTGGTTTTTCCATGTATTTTGAGAAAAGAACATATTATGATAAAAGAGTTGAAAAAAACATTACAACCTATAGAATTTATCTGAATGGAGAAAAACAACTTGCTCTCTGGAATTCAAAAATTGGATTTGAACACCCAAAAAATCTGAATAAATTAAATATTCATGAGAAAAGAAAAAAAACAAAAATAGCGAGGGATGGAATTCCAGAATGAAACAGATTTTTTCTGTTTCAAGCCTTTGAACCATCGACCTTTCACCGAAACTGGCTTTCGCCAAATTTCTCTGGGTGTCCCACCGGAATAAGTCCGGTTACCTAGAGCCGCTATGGTTCTGGTTTTGCATCCGCAAAATGCCCAGCGAGCACTCCAGGCTGCTCCACCTCGCTATGCTATTCTAAATAGTGAATTGTGATATTTATAAATTGATTCTGACAAAACCCTCAATATGAGAGTATTTGTTATTCAGAATTGTGAGACGGAAGGCATTGGTTATTATGAAAATTATCTGAAAGAAAACGGAATAAATTATCAAATATTTCATGCGTACAAAGGAGACGAATTCCCTCCCGTAGAAAAATTTGATGTTTTCATAGTCGGTGGTACTCCGGTTTCCGCTTACGAATTCCCTAATCATCAAATTCTGAAAAAAGAGTGGGAATATCTTAAAAGAGTTGTTGAAATGAACAAACCTTATTTTGGAATATGTTGTGGAGGACAATTATTGGCAATGCTTTTGGGAGCAAAGGTTAAAAAAAATCCTGTGATGGAGATCGGTGGTTATGACGTTAAACTGACCCCTGAAGGAAAGAAAGATCCATTTTTCAAAGGATTCCATGAAACATTCCCGGTATTCCATTGGCATGGGGACACTTTCGGTATTCCGAACGGAGCAAAACTGCTTGTTGAAGGAAATGATTGCAAAAACCAGGTTTTCAGATACAATAATTCGATTGCCATTCAGTTCCATCTGGAGATTGGTTCCAACGAAGCAATCAAATGGGCGAAGAAATATCCGAATGAGCCTAGAATGATAAATAAAAGTGTTGAACAGGTCGTGGAAGAATGTAGAAACAGGGAAAATGAAATGAAAAAATTATCATTCAATTTGATGGAAAACTTTTTCAACAAAGCCTAATACTTCTCCCAGTGCAGAACGCTTTCCAGTGGTTTCTTTCCATGTGGTTCAGGATTGTTTTCAAAGTATCCGAGCGGAAGAAGAACGACTATGTTCATCCCTTCAGGAATCCTAAGCATCTCCTTGATTGGTTCTATGTATCCCTTGTCCACTCCGGCGACCCAGCAAGATCCGATCCCGAAGGATTTTGCCGCGAGAATCACGTTCTCAGCCGCAGCGGAGCAGTCCTGTACATATCTTTTGTTTTCGGTTGATCCGCATACTACAACGCATGCTCCGGCATCCTTGATGAATGGCATGGAGATCTCTGCGATTTTAGAAAGCATCTCTTTGTCAGTGACCACAACGAAATCCCACAACTGGACGTTTCTTGCGGACGGCGCGAGCCGACCAGCATCTATGATATCTTCCAGAACTTCCTTTGGAATTGGCTTGTCAATGTAAGAACGAACACTTCTCCTGTTCTTTATCATTTCAAGAAATTCATTTTTTGTGGTGTCCGAATTTATCATAGAACATCCCCAGAAGGTATCCGTACGCAAGGAAGAATATCACTCCCAGCGCAAGTGAAGGAAGGAAGTTCGAATTCAGCAATATTAATCCAGCGGAAAGTCTTGGTGCTGCCATCTCTCCGATCCCTACTGCAATAAGTATGAGCACGGAAAAGCATAATCCTTTTATCATTGAGTTCTTTCCGATAAGTTCGTTGTAAAGGACGGCGAATACGAATGCGAGAATTATTCCTACTATAAGACCGTTTATCAGGCCGCCGGGTATCGCTCCCATGAGCGCCATGGGATATATGTCTTCAGCCGTGATAGGGAGATTGCCGTAACCGGAAAGAGCCGTTCGGATGGAGGAAATGACTTCCTCCCTCATCATCACCATGTAGACCATGCCGGCGATTGCTGTCAAGAATCCGTAAATCACACCAGCAACAGCCCCGGCTTTGGCTATCCTTCCTTTATCCATGATAAGAATATGTTGAGGAATCATTTATAATTTTGCTTTTTGGGAAACAGATAAAGATATTAATTTTTTCCCCAATATTGAAACATGGGACTAGATTACAAATTAAAAGATGGTGATTCGTTTTACCGTAATCCTCACGGTGAAACAGATGTTATTTTTATTAGAATTGGAAGCGGAAATGAAATTCATCAAGCAAATGGAACTGATGTTCAAAAATTACTTTGTGGGAAAACAGTTCGTTTAACCCGATATGGTGATTTGGGTGGAGACGCTTCTTTATTTGAAAATATCGAATGGAAAAAATGGAAAGGATTGTTAATCTAGTTACTCCTCAACTCTAGGCGCCAGAATGAACGAAAGGTTCACTTTATCTATGTCCTTGAAGTTCAGCCTCATCGGATAATCCGTTCCAAACTCCACGCTGACCTGGTTAGCGAGCTTGGCCGCCTTGATCATCTTCTTGAGGTATTCCAGCGGATATCTCGCGCGTACGCTTTCGACGGCGTCAAGCTTTAGCAGTCCGCTCTCGCCTTTCTTCAGTTCGAGCTGCGTCGAGCTTACATCACCCTTCGCCCACATCTTGAATCCTTCGCTTCCTGCTTCCAAAACGACGGAATCGTCAACGATGTCTGCATCGGAGATACCTTCTTCCAAAACATTGGAATCCAGTTCGATCATTCCCTTGAATTCGAGTTGGTCAACAGGAGGCTTCTCACTGGAGATGTCAAGCAATGGAACCTCGAAGCTCCTTCTCCCCTTTCCTTCAAGAATTATTTTCAGAGAGTTGCTGTCGTCTTCCTTGGATAGCCTGACCTTGTCTTCCGGTCTTATTCTTTTCAGTATTGCAACAAGATTAGCGAGATTCAGTCCGAGAAGATTCTCCCCGGTAGCGTTGAACTCGTCAAACGCTGAAGCAAGCAACTGGAAATTCACGACAGCTATCATGCTCCTGTCAGGGGAAAGTAAACTCATACCGTTAGAATCCACCTTGAATATTCCTTCATCAAGTATCTCAGCTATTATCGGTACTGAATTCTTTATCAGATCAGTATTGCTTAAAGTTAGATTGAACATATATTTGGCACCTCCACGTTACCACGTATTGTATTAATTATCTTATGTATGTTAATTTTATAACCTTTTCAGATTACTGTCTTTTTTAACAATGTGTTTGTCTTTGTATACGCACATTGAGTGTAATCCATTACAAGGGACCTCGTTTCTTGATAAAGTGCATAAACCTATCATCCCGCCCTCTTCAATTCTCGGATTAGTGTATTTTTCACATAAACTTGTTTTTGTCATTTGAAATATTGTGAGAATAAATGTTATAACCTTTTCATATTCCTGCCTTCTTTTCGATTTCTCTGATTTTTTTGTAGGCTTCCAAGTCAACCCCTTCCATTCCCTGTATGATCTCTCCCTGCAACTCGAATTCTTCCTCGTTTGGAATGACCCTTCCGAACACCCTAACGAGTTTTTGCGCCTCGAATGGAACCGGTTCCGTGAACGAGGCCTGTATCTTCCCCGAACCGTCGTCTATCATTATCGTGTTGTTTTTCTTGTCTATGATAATACCCGTGATCCTCACACGGACGCTGTTACCGTCGATTTCGGATATCATTTTTTCAACTGCGGGCAGCCTTCTCTGAGTTACCATCCCGTCTTGATCAGCCATAATAGTTGATACACAATAAGACTTATATAATTTATATTGGAGGGATGACAAATTTTAACTATGAGAAGAATCGTTCTTTGGCTGTTGATATTACTGCTTGTTTTACCTGTCGTTTCAGCCATTGAGAACAACCAGTATTTTACGATTGATCCAAACGAGACTGTGAAATGCATTAGCATAAATCTTCCGCAGGATCTCGGTATAAGCTTGGTGAACGAAACAAAGCAGGCAATAATCGAGGCCGAATCGTCCTGGCTGAGAATATCATATAACAAGGTAACCATACACCCGGGGGTGATCAACAAGAATCCTTTATGTTTCTATCCCCCTTCGTCGGAAGAAGGGCAACACACCTTCTACAGGATAAAGGTTTATTCGCCGGATTTGGACCTTATGAACGATGTCAAGGGAGGGTTCTGCGTATCCAGATATGAAGACGTTGATTCAGGTGTGGAAGCGGACGAGACGACTAATATTTGCAGGATGATGGGTTCCAATTCCGATATTTTCGATATACAGTTCAAGGAAGATATCTCATTCGTTAAGCCCGGTGAAAGGCTTTCCAAGACAATTTATGTGACCTCTTACGCTAATACCAGCATAAACCTCAGATTGGTTACGAATCTCCAGACCGACTTCTCCTCGGAGACAATCACTACGTCATCCGAACATCCAACATCAATGAAAAGATTCAAGGTTCTCATTCCAGAAGGCGAGGGGAACTACACAATCAAGGTCATAGGTGAAATCGTAGGATGCCAGTCCGAATTCTGCAGGAAGGAGGCCGAGACGATAATAAAAGTAAGGGAAAATTACACACGTTCAGGATTTTCCGCGTCCGTCATTCCGAGAAACATAAACATAAAGAAGACGCAATCTGCCGATTTCAGGGTGCTGGTAACAAACTATGATGCGGATAAAGAGTTTAGGATCGGTGTAACGAGTGATCCTTCGATTCCCGTTAGCCCTTCCAACACTTCGGTCATGATCGGGGAGGAAGAGGAAAAAACAATAAGATTTACCTCAACGATCGGTTCGGAAGAAAAGGGGCTTTACAAGATATATTTCAACATAAAGACAGAGGATGGAGAGCGATTGCTTACGGCTTATCTTTCTGTCGGGGAATTCCTTTCGGATTCCTTGAGGGACATTGACAATATAAATGAGAATTCCAATCAGAATACGCGAAACGAAATAGAAAACGCTTTCAATCAATGGAAGAATTCGTATAATAATTCCGGTTACGGGGACGACATTGATGAATACGAAAAATTCAGGAATGAAATAAAGAACGCACAGGGAGACGGTGGAAACGGAGGAGATAACAATGGAAACACAAGTGGTAATACAGGGGGGAACAATAATTATACTCCTTCGCCAAGTTCAGGGGGATTCGATTGGACACTGGTGATTATTCCGATTATCATTGCGGTTGTTGTGGTTGTGTTTTTCATATACAAGAAATCCCATGTAACCGAGGATGACGGATACGCCGAATCATATTCCGGCTTCCAGTGATTTTTAAACATTGTGATTAATTCTTTTTCATGAAGGCTTTCATGTTCGTATTGTCCGGAATGCATAAGACCCTTCCCGTCGCTGAACTGGAATCAGTGCTGGGAAACCTGACGGAATTCGAGATGCTCGCCAGCGAAGGGAACTTCTGCGTATACGTAACGAAGAGATCCGGAGGAAGATTTCTGAAGGATATTCAGAAGCGTTTATCAATGACCCGTTCGATACTCCGGTTTGTCGGGTCTTCGGAAGACGGGAAAATATCAAAACTCGTTAATTCCATCCCGCTGAATTTCGAAAGACCCTACAGGGTGAGGGTTCACTTTCACGAGAAAAAGAAGACTGAATCCCTCGAAAAAGAGATTGGGGGGATGATCTGGAAAAGATTCGAAAAGACTGGAAAGAAACCAAAGGTCGACATGAAAAACCCTAAAACATCTCTGGAATTCTTCTTTTCTGACGGAATGGTTTTCTGCGGAATCCATCTAATTGATATCGATAACAAGCAGTTCGAGGATTCCAAGCCGCTCAACCGTCCTTACTTCAAACCGGTTTCAATGGACCCGCGGATTGCGAGAACAATGGTCAATCTTTCAAGGAAGACCAGAGGAAGGATGCTTGATCCATTCTGCGGAACCGGTGGTATCCTCATAGAGGCCGGAAGGATGGGATTCAGGGTGTACGGTTCGGATACAAACAAAGAGATGGTGGACGGTACTAAAAGGAATCTTAAACACTTCCGGATAAACGGCGATGTCAGGGAGGGTGACGCAACGAAGCTCGAAAAGCAGTTCGGAAAAAGATTCATGGACTGCGTTGTTACAGCCCCGCCTTATGGGAGACTGTCATCGCTCAATGGAATGAAAATTCAGGATATTTACCAGAAGAGTGTCGAATCAATGGAGAAAATACTCAAAAAGGGTGGTTATGCCGTTATAGCCGCACCAACAAATATTAATATAAAGACAAATATGCAATTAATAGAAATTCATAAAGAAAGAGTGAACAGGAGTCTCATCCGGAATATAATAGTGTATAAAAACGGATAAGGAGTGATCATATGAAGGCATTGTTTTTCCTGCCATCGGAAAATTATTCGAATGTAAAAAACAAGGTTTCAGAAGATGATGTTGTTTCAAGGCAGTCTCTGAACTTCAGAGAAGGTAAAGCCTTGGGTTTCGACAAGGAAGGATATTATCTTGAGATTGACGGTAGCGAGGAATCGATAGTCAAAGCGAAAGAACTTATCGGTGACCTCGGAAAAGAGGTCAGCGGTAAAGAGAAGGAAGATGTTTTGGCGAAGATATCAGAACAGCAAGAGAACGCTGCCGCCGGTTTCGGAAGCATATTCGGATAAACGAAATTTCAATATTCGCGCTGGTAGTCTAGTCTGGTAGGACACAGACATTAATGGATGGTGTATGCTTGCCAAGCCTGTAACCCGGGTTCAAATCCCGGCCAGCGCATGAATTCTAAATAAAGTTTTTTATAGTAACTTGGAGTAAATATTAACATATAGAGTGCAAGACGACTTGAAACGAATAAATAAAGTCGTCATTCGAAAAATATTGATTTAGGGATGACTGCTATGGGACTTTTTAGAAAAGACGAAAAAAACAAAATGCCGCCGATGCCTCGGATACCGGCAAAATCTTTGCCGCCGATGCCCGTACCATCCAACCATCCTCCGATAGCAATGCCTCCGCCGGGAATACCCAGAGGATATCAATCAAGACCTGTACCTGCGCCGATTGCAGAACCTCCTACAATGGCTCCTCCTTCACCTGTTTCCGGTTCTCCTCCTCTTTTCATAAAGATAGAGAAATACAGGGAGGTCGTCAAGAATCTTATGGAGGCAAAATCATTCGTACTTAATCTTCGTGATGCGCTTGATGCTTTGAGTGACGTTCAGAAAGAGATATCCAACGGTGTTCAGGTTGCCCACAAGACACTGGACGAATTGAACGAGAATCTTTCCAGTCTGGATTCATTTTTCATAAAACCTGGCAAGGTTCAGGGAGCTGTTCCTCCTGGCCCATCAGCGGAAAAACCTGAAGACGCTGGTCCGCAAAAGCCTCCCGTAGACAACTATGTTAAGGATGTTTACGGCCAGCTTGAGAGGTTGCGAAGCCAGTTGAAATCCCTTCAATAGATATATAAAATATTTCCTTAATTCTATTATACAAACGAACAACGCAGGTGTAAGCTGCGTTTCCAAGATACGCGGGGGTAGCCAAGTGGTCAAGTGTCTTCGTGCGTTCTAACGCACAGAGGGGCTAAAGGCGATAGAATGGTTTTGAACGCTGATTCAAGATGATGTCGTTGCTCAAGACCTATTCACTTAGAGCTTTTTGCCGTGAGGCGGATGGCAAGGAATGTGTTCGCGGGTTCGAATCCCACCCCCCGCATATGAACGAAGGGGTAAAGGTATATATCAACAAACAAAAAAATCCCCAGAAAGAAATATTATTGAATGTTAGGGAAATATTTTTCAAAACCATAAAAAACTGTAAAGAAAAGGTTGGATGGGGTGTGGTGGTTTTTGCCGATGATCGTTTTTACGTGGCCGCTATGAAGGAGAGAGTGCATGTTGGATTTGCCATAAACGGACTAACCAAAGAAGAAATCGCACAGTTTGAAGGAAGCGGCAAAACGATGCGACATATAAAAATCAGATCACTTGAGGACATCAATGAGAAAAAATTAGTGAAATTGATCAAATTGGTAAAAAAGAAAGCGGTTTGTAAACATTGCTAGTGGAGTACCATTTCGTTATTTCTGCACGATAATCTTTTTAGTCGATATTTCATAATTTATTCATGGCTGAAAAGAAGCTAATCGGGAAGATAACCCATTATTTCGAGAAGATCGGGGTGGCCGTGATCGAGCTTTCGGATGATCTGAAGGTCGGGGACAACATATCCGTGGAAGGATCCACGACGAACTTCCAGCAGAACGTTGATTCCATGCAGGTGGAGCACCAGAACATAGACAAAGCCAAGGCCGGGGATGCGGTTGGAATGAAGGTCACCGACAGGGTCAGGGAGCAGGATCAGGTCTTCCGGGTAATCGAGTGATTCTTGAAAAACCGCGAAATCGATTGACTTTGTTATGTATTTTTCCATATGTTATACTGTATGTAATATAATAAACAAGCAGACGCTGAGCCAGCGACCCAACGGATATTTAAACCTGCGGCTGTTTAATTTGTTAAATATGTACTCACTGATCATAACCGAAAAACCCAACGCCGCCAAGAGGGTGGCATTCTCGCTTGCCGAAGGAACACCTAAAACCGTTAAGGTGGGGAAGACGTACTGGTTCGAGTTCACCCGCAAGGGGAAGGAATACAAAGTCGTTCCTGCGGTTGGTCATTTATTCGTTCTCTCTGCCCGCGAATCCGGGGCGAAATGGAAATATCCCGTTTTCGAGACGGCCTGGAAACCTGTTTTCGAAGCTAGCCGTGGAGGGAAATTCACTAAGCAATATTACGAAAACATAAAGAAGCTCGCCAAGGGTGCGAAGGAATTCTACAGTGCGACCGACTTCGATATAGAAGGAGAGGTAATATTCTATAACATTCTCAAGCACATAATCGGGAGGGAAGATGCGAAGAGGATGAAATTCTCCACGCTTACGAAATCTGATCTGGAGGAGGCGTTCGACAACGCTTCAGACCATCTGGTATTCCCGATGCTGGAAGCGGGTCTGGCCAGGCATAACATGGATTTCCTGTGGGGCATAAACCTATCCCGCGCCCTGACGCTTGGACTGGAACACGTCGGAGGATACTGGACGCTTTCGACGGGAAGGGTGCAGGGACCCACGCTTAAGATAATTTACGACAGGGAAAAAGATATAGAGAAATTCGTATCGAAGCCGTTCTGGGAAATCAACCTTAACGGAGAGATTTCCGGAGAGAAGATAGAAGCTAACCACGCAGAAGACAAGTTCTGGGAAAAAAGCAAAGCCAATGAGGTATTAAAGAAATGCGAAGACAAAAAAGCGATTGTGGAATCCTTTGACGTCTCCCGGCATAAGCAGAATCCACCGTTTCCGTTCGATCTCACGACCCTTCAGAGGGAATCATATTCATTATTCGGCTATTCACCTAAGATGACGCTGGAAATCGCTCAGGGTCTTTATGAAGCCGCGCTGATTTCGTATCCAAGAACATCAAGCCAGAAGCTTCCGGCGAAGCTTGGGCTGAAGAAGATAATCGAGAACATAGGAAAACAGCTAGAATACAGTGACCTGTGCAAGAAACTTCTTGATAAGCCTAAACTTAAGCCAAACGAAGGAAAAAAAGACGATCCGGCCCATCCTTCTATATTCCCGACTGGAAACAAGCCAAGCAAGATCAGTGCATACCAGAAGAAGCTTTATGATCTCATAGTCAGACGATTTTTATCAGTGTTCAGTGAAGCTGCTGTCAGGGAGCAGATACGCGTAAAGATTGACGTTAACGGTGAGAAGTTCAGGACATCCGGCACGAGGACAGTCGTTCCGAACTGGATAGAATTTTATGGCAAACATGCCAAATTCAGCGAACAGACACTTCCAAAGATGGTGAAGGGAGATGAAATTTCTAAAACTAAAATAACCATGGAAAGCAAGAAAACAAACCCTCCCAATAGATACAGCCAGGCTTCAGTTCTCAAAATAATGGAGGATCTCAATCTCGGAACAAAGGCAACCAGGGCGGCAATATTGAATACGCTTTACGAAAGAGATTATATCCGCGAGAATTCGATACAGGTAACCGCTCTCGGTTCAGCCGTGATAAAAGCGCTGGAAAAGAACTGCCCCGAAATCATTTCCGTGGATCTTACCAACAGGTTCGAGGACTACATGGAGGAGATCAGGAAAGGGGAAAGGAAATGGAAGGACGTTGTAAAAGAAGCGGAGACGGAGCTCGGTAAGATACTGGATCATTTCAAGAATAAAGAAAAGCAAATAGGCGACGAACTCAAGAAGGGCGTTCAGGAATTCGAGAAATCGATTACGCTTGTTGGTAAATGTGACAAATGCGATGGTGAGTTAAGGATCATCCATTCCAAGACAACCGGTAAGAAATTCGTGGGATGCACCAATTATCCCGAATGCAATAACGGCTTCTCTCTTCCTCAGAGAGGCGAAACCAAAGCAATCTCGAAGAAATGCCCGAACTGCGGCCTGTTTTTCGTCAATGTCAAACAGTGGGGCAGGAGGCCATGGAAGCTCTGCGTACGCTGCGGCTTCGCAACGAAGATCAAACCCAAGGAATTCGTTGACACGCTCGAAGCGAAGGGAATAGACATAGCGAAGGTCAATCATGTCCACGTGGACAAAAAACTCGATAAAAGGGACTGATTCTAGAATATCTTGAAACCGGACGGTTTGATACCGTCTTCAACCAGCATGAATTTGACTGACTTTCCTTCGGCGATAGATCGGTGCTTCACTACCGAGGCTTTCCTCTCGCTCATTTTACCGGTGTGTTCTATCAGGACGATCGATTTGGACCAGTATTTGATCGAGTCCCCGCCTATTATGTGGTTTTCCCCGGTGTCCCTCTTTTTGTACAAATGGGACGTTATGATCACCGGGATGTTTTTCTTTCTGGCTATATTCGAAAGGATAGATAGCTGGATGGAAAGCTCCTTGTTTAATTCCAGCGCTTCCTTGGTGGGGTCAGCGCATTCCAGCCGGTATAGCGCGACAGCGGAATCCAGTATGAGCATGTCCGGTATTTCGTCCCCGAACGATCGGATGAGCTTGCTCTGATCACTGAAGTCCTTCGGCTCCATGAGTATGATTTTCTTGAATATGTCCTCGTCTTTTGTGAGCTGTTTTATACGTTCTGACGAAAGTCCGCCTTCCGTATCTATGTAAAGCACCCTCCCGTTGTTCTTTATGCATTCCAAAGCAGCGAGAATGCATATGTTGGTCTTTCCCACTCCAGGAGGTCCGTAGAAATTGGTGAGCGCTCCTTTCTCTATTCCGCCCACTAGTGAAAGCAATGGTTCGGGCAGAGGGATAGTGTTTTCGCTCATAGTCATAATTAAATCTATTTTTTTTAAACGCCGAGACAGGGATTCGAACCCTGAACCCCGAGAGGGGACTAGCTTTCCAGGCTAGCGCCTTAACCGTTCAGCCATCTCGGCAGATATAGAATTATCTTAAAACAATCCTTATAACTGTTTACCCTTGGATTTGCAGTTAACACATAACCCGGTTTCCTGATCAAAACATTTTCTGCATACTATTGCTCCGCATAAATGACATGAAAACGCAGGCATTGCGACGCCATTGCATGCCCTGCAGAGACTTGATAACTCCATTGGATCACCTCGTCGTTACGATAGAAGGATTCCCGACTATGACAGTGTGTTCCGCCTGAGCCACCGGCTTGCCTCTGTTTTCCCTGAGAACCGGATATCCTCTCAAAGCCTCGACGGTTTCCAGCTGTTTTATGGCGAATGATGTCTTGAAAGGAGAAAACCCTTTCTTTATTATCCATCTCTTGCAGAACGGCATCCCGTTGTATTCGTCTGCGGAAAGCTCCATTATTTGTCTGGCCTCCTGAAGGCGGACGGGTCTTGGTTGCATGAATGAGAATATCTCGACGGGTTCCGAATCCTTTACCGTACCGTTGCTCTCGAGAACGAAAGGTTCAAGAGCTACGACCATCCCCTCGTCTAATATATCGCCGGAATCATGGTCCACGTTAGGTATCTTGGGAGGTCCGTGTATTACGTATTGGTCCAGACCATGGCCGGTGAGGTTGATCACGACCCCCAGTCCTGCTTTTTCCACGACTTCGTTGATGGCCTTGCTTATTTCCGTCACCCTTACTCCGGGTTTTATCACCTTTATTCCGGCTTCCAGCGCCTCTTCCGCTACCTTGACCATTCCGTTCTTTTCCGAACAGTATGTGTATGCGTGATCTGATACGTAACCGTCAATCTGAACTCCGACGTCTATCTTGACAACATCACCAGGCTTGATTTCGGTCTGGTCGTTCGAGGAAGGCGTGTAATGAGCTGTTATGTCGTTTATTCCGATGTTCACAGGGAATGCGGGTTTCCCGCCGAGTTCCTCTATCTTCTTCTCTATGAACTCTGCCAGATCAAGTATCTTCATTCCCGGTTTAATTGTTTTGAGAACTTCCTCCCTTACCTGGGAGTTTATCTTTCCCGCTTTTTTGTAGCTTTCCAGAACCTTTGAATCCATATTATTTGTATAGAAGCCGATATAATAAAAAGATCACGTTGATATCCTGAAAATCCCAAGGACCTTCCTGTACAGGTACATGAGCTTGATCGAAGAGAACATCCCTATGAGGGAGAATATGAACATTATCACAAACAGCGACCGGAACCCGAATACAGAAGCCACGATACCCCCGAATATCGCCGCGAATGCCGTCATTATATAATACATGGCTTCCCAGTCGGCCCATTCCGATGCTTCCTTCCCTTTATCCAGGAATCTCGTGTACATTGAATCGTAGGCGGGGATGTTCAGAGCTCCTCCTAACCCCAATATAAACTGTACGACCAGAAGTGATGGCTGGTTGTAAACGAAAACGTATCCAAGATAACCCAGAGCTCTTATGGCATAGCCCAGTATGATTATCCTTTCCTTGTGCTTGAGCCTGTCTTCCCACCTTCCGATCAGGAACACTATTATTCCCATGGTGAGCATGAACACCGCCCATGCGGAGCTGGCGTCAAGCAGGTTCCCGCCTATCTCATCCACGAAAACCGCATATATGGGTCCAAGCATCCCTGCCGCTATCGTGAAGCACGCTTCTGCAAAAAGAAGAACTTTCAGTCCGGCCTTCATAATAATATCTTGTCTGATCGAATAAAAAAGAAAAATAGAAAAAAAATGGAAGGGGTTTATACTCCCGCTTCCTGACGAAGCGTCTCTGCTTTGTCCGTCTTTTCCCATGTGAACTCAGGTTCGTTCCTTCCGAAATGACCGAATGCCGCTGTCTTCCTGTAGATCGGTCTCCTGAGATCCAGATGGTTTATTATTCCTGAAGGTGTCAAAGGGAAATTCTTTCTGATCAACTGAATTATCTTCTCATCGGATACCTTTCCCGTTCCGAAAGTATTGACGTTGACGGAAACCGGTTCCGGGTATCCTATCGCGTAAGCCAATTGTATTTCACACTTGTTCGCAAGTCCTGCCGAAACAATGTTCTTGGCTATGTATCTTGACATGTATGCTGCTGATCTGTCCACTTTGGAAGGATCTTTTCCGGAGAACGCTCCTCCTCCGTGCCTTCCGATCCCTCCGTATGTGTCCACTATTATCTTCCTTCCGGTCAGACCGGCGTCAGCGTAAGGACCTCCACGGACGAATGAACCGGTTGGATTGACGTAGAATTTCGTTTCGTTGTCTATCCACTGGCCGCAAATGGGTCTTATGACTTTTTCAATAATATCGTTTTTGATGTTTTCGTGTTCTATCCCTTCGTCATGCTGAGACGAAACGACCACGGCGTCTACCCTTAGCGGTTTGCCTTCTTTGTCATACTCGACCGTTACCTGACTCTTTCCGTCAGGCCTGAGATAATTTATAATTTTCTGTTCCCTTGCTTCAGTGAGCTTTTTGCAGAGCTTGTGTGCAAGTACGATCGTGAGAGGCATTAATTCAGGGCACTCGTCACTCGCGTATCCGAACATCATTCCCTGATCACCTGCACCTTGTTCTTTGTGAAGTCCCTGCCCTTCGGAGACCCCCTGCGATATGTCAGGGGACTGTTCTGTTATTTGTGTCCATACGGTGCATGTCTCGTGTTCTATGCCGTATTCCGATTTAGTATAACCTATATCCCGGATGGTTTCTCTTATCACCAGTGGTATGTCAACGTATGCATCCGTCGTGATCTCCCCGAAAACCATTACCCCTCCGTTTTTAGTTCCGCATTCGCACGCGACCCTAGCATTAGGATCTTTCGCGTATATCGCATCCAGTATTGCGTCGCTTATGCAATCACACATCTTATCAGGATGCCCTGCCGTAACAGATTCGGATGTAAGCAGAATCTTTTCTTTATGAGCCTTTTGCTCAACTTCGTTTTCGTCCAACACCGCCATAGTAAAACCTCCTACACCTTATGGTCATATAATTGATTTAGTTAGACAACTTGTATCTTTATCATCAAATTGTCAATCATATAATAGTCAAAATTGGTTGAAATTATATATATAACTATTTATATATTATTTGATAAAATTATAACTGTGAGGAATATGTTGATAACAGGAGAAATGATAAAAAAAACGAGAATTGAGGCAGGGCTTTCCCAGACCGAGCTGGCGAAACTTGCCGGCGTCTCTCAGGCGCACGTTGCCAAGATAGAGAACGGGAATGTTGATCCCAGACTATCGACGGTGAACAAGATAATGTTCGTCCTGAGCAAGAACAAGCGTACGATTCTGTGCGGCGAGATAATGAACGAGCACATAATCCACGCGAGCCCCGAAGATCAGCTCACAAAGATCATCTCAGTGATGAAGTCTTCCGGTATATCTCAGATGCCGGTCATGAAGGGCAAAACGCAGATAGGTAGCATACGCGAGCATACGCTGATACACAACGCCCATCGGAACCTGAGGATGCTGAAAGTGAATGATATAATGGACAAACCTTTCCCTATTGTTGATGTGAATGATCCCATTGAGATCCTCATGCCTTTGTTGGATTTCCACCCTGCGATACTCGTGGAAGACGCAGGCAAGACAAAAGGGATCATCACGAAATCCGATTTATTGGAAGTTAAATGAGGATAAAAAATTTAACAACTTGTTTTTTTCATGCTGAACATAATCATGGATTATACAAACATGGATAGATCATTTACTGGAATGGATCAGGCGTTAAAAAGGGATAGACAAAGAATTGCTCACATCAAACACAACAATAGACCCGCAGATACGGATTCATTGATAATAACTGCATATAACGGAATATTCACTGATTCTATTATTTATTATCTCCAATACGGAAAAAAGCTAGATGTTGGAATACTTCCCATAGGACCCGAAAAAAGATATTGTCACGAAGCCCTTCCCCTTTTGAATCATTCCTTATAACTTTTTAATCTTCGTGTATGTTATATATAGCGCCGAAGGTACGAAGCTATATCCCGCGTTTTGGACGTGTTATAATGGTATGGAAATTATTTTCGAAGGAAATGCAGGACGCCATTAAAGAGAGAGGATTCGATAAACCCACGTCCATCCAGAGTCAGGGTATACCTCCAATCATTAAAGGCGAAAATACGCTGCTGATCGCTCCGACCGGTGTGGGGAAGACGGAAAGCGTTATGTTCCCGATTTTTGACGAGTTCGTAAAGGACAGAAAGAAAAGGGAGCTGAAGCCGATTTCCATCCTTTACATCACTCCTTTGAAATCCCTCAACCGCGATTTGCTGAAAAGGATAATGTGGTGGTCTGAAAGGCTGGATTTTGACGTATCAGTAAGGCACGGGGATACCTCGCAGTACGAAAGGACGATGCAGGCAGCCAACCCCGCTGATATGTTCATTACCACACCCGAAACACTGCAGGCGATACTCGTGGGAAGCAAAATGAGAGAGCACCTAAGGAACGTGAGATGGATCGTGATCGATGAAGTCCACGAACTTGTTAGCAGCAAGAGGGGCGTTCAGCTATCAACAGGGATGGAACGGCTCAAGAATCTGATCTCACCGAATAACAAGCGGGGACTGCAAATAGTGGGATTATCCGCGACAGTGGGATCTCCGGAAAAAGTGGCTGAATTCATAACCGCCGGGGGTAAGTGCAGGATAATAAATGCGGAAGAGAACAAAAAAGTGGACATAAAAGTCGAATCACCGAGACCCGTTACCAATGACAGGAAGGTTTCCGATAACATATTCGTACCAACTGAGACAGTCGCCCGCCTGAGGAGGATAAACGACCTCATACAAAAAAATAGCAGCGTTCTCACATTCACGAATACCCGCCAGTTTGCCGAGGTACTTTCGTCCCGGTTAAAAGTCATGGACAAATCGCTTTCGATAGAAACTCACCATTCTTCCCTTTCCAAGCATGTCAGGATAGAGGCAGAAGACAGATTCAAGAATCAGAAGCTGAAATCGCTGGTGTGCACAAGTTCTCTGGAACTAGGGATAGACATAGGTTCGATTGATCTCGTTCTCCAGTACATGTCGCCGAGGCAGGTTTCCAAACTTTTGCAGAGGGTCGGAAGGTCCGGCCACACGATAACGAAGGAAACCAACGGTATAATCATATCAACGGACAGCGAGGACTGTTTCGAGAGCACGATAGTAGCGAAACTGGGGAAGGAACGTAAGATAGAGAATACCGATATTTACGGCAAATCTCTCGACGTTCTGGGGCATCAGATAGTTGGACTCGCGCTGGAAGAATACAACATCCCTCTGGACAAAGCATACAATATCATAAAGAAAGCCATACCGTTCAGGAACCTTACCAGAGACGAATTCATAAACGTTGCCAGACTCATGCAGAAGCTGGGATATATTTGGGTCGGATCAAAATTCGACGATTGCGTCACGCTCCGCAGAAGGAAGGACTCCTGGATTTACTATTACCAGAACCTTTCCACAATCCCTGACGTCAAGAACTACAGGATAATCGACATAGTAACCAACAAGCCGGTCGGGACGCTGGACGCAGAATTCATCGCATTGCACGGAGTTCCCGGGACGTCTTTCATAGTGAAGGGCCAGTCATGGAAAATAATTGATGTCGGAGAAAGGGACATCATGGTGGAACCTGAAAGCAACATACAGGCCGCCATACCGGCATGGGAAGGAGAGTTGATTCCGGTACCTTTCGATGTCGCGCAGGGAGTTGGAAGGCTGAGGAAAGAGATTGCAGACATGATCACTTCAAAAGAAGAACAGAAAAATATCATCAAAAGAATAACGGAAGACTACCCTGTAACCAGCGACGTTGCTCTCAAGATGTACAAATCCATTGCGAAGCAGCTCAAGTTCGGATTAGTGCCGGATCACAGAAACGTGCTGGCGGAATACTGGGAGGACCATGTCGTCCTTCATACGCATTTCGGGTCACTGGTAAACGAGACTATCGGAAGGGTGTTGGCAATGTTGCTTACCAATAAAATAGGCTCGGTAGGTCTGCAAACTGATCCGTACAGAATAATGATAAAGGTCCCGGGATACCAGTACAAGGAAGTGGTAAATACCTTCATGGGGATGGGTCCTTCCGAGATTCGGGGACTTCTCGAAATTTCTCTTCCGAACGAGGAGATATTCACATGGCGTTTCATCCACGTTTCCCAGAGACTGGGTATTATAGCTAGGAATGCTGATTACGGGAAGGCTTATTTCAGGAAGATCATAGAGGTCTATTTTAAGCAGCCTCCTTACTTAGAAGCGCTGCACGAGATATTTCAGGAGAAGCTGGACGTCGAAAAATCGATGGAAATCATGGAAATGATCTACGATGGTAAGATAAAGATAAAAACAATGCAGGGTCTTTCCCCTCTGGGTGAAGCCGGATTGTCCAGAAAATTCGAAATAGTCGCCCCAAAAAAACCAGACAGGGAAATATTCGATCTCTTCAAGAAACGCCTCCTATCCACAAAAATGGGCCTGGTTTGCATGAACTGCGGAGAAATCTTTTCTTCTTATTCCATAGAAAACATTCCGGATGAAATAAAATGCAGACAATGCGCCGCAAAACTGATAGGATACGCCCCGCAGAGATACGTCAGGGAAGCGAGCAAGATGGTTAAGAAATTCCTAAAAGGAGGGGATTTGGACAAGGAAGAGAAAAAACATCACAAGATGATGATGGACTCCGCTTCGATGGTACTCAATCACGGGAAGGACGCCGTGCTCGTCCTAGCAGGGAGAGGCGTTGGTCCAAAGACCGCTGGAAGAATAATCAGGAAGAACGTCAAAGACGATGATCTGCTGGCGGCGATACTGGAAGAGGAAAAAAGATTCGCCAGAACGAAGAGGTTCTGGAAATAAACTTATCCCGCCATTAAGTCCTTTACGAATTTCTCCGGATCAAATAATTCTATATCTTCGTATTTCTGCCCGCTTCCTATGAACAGGATCGGTTTCTTGATCACATGGCAGGCCGAAAGCAGTGAACCGCCTTTTTTGTTGACGTCAACCTTGGTGAAAACCATGCAGTCCACCCCTACCGCCTCGTCGAATTGCTTTGCCTGCTCCACGACATCGTTCCCGGTGAGGGAATCTATGACCATTATCTTGAGATCGGGTTTGTTCACCCTGATTACCTTCTTCAGTTCGTCCATGAGATTCTTGTCCTGATGGGAACGTCCGGCGGTGTCGGCAAGAACGAAATCCATACCCTTCGAATCCGCGTGTTTTATCGCATCGAACACGACCGCTGCCGCGTCAGCCCCGTAATCATGCTTTACTACCCTGATTCCCAGTTTGTTTCCGTGAACTTCCAGTTGGTCTATCGCCGCCGCACGGAACGTGTCCCCTGCAGCCAGCACGACACCGTGTTTGTTCTTCATCAGGTATTTGGCCAGCTTCGCAATAGATGTTGTTTTCCCGGACCCGTTGAAACCGAGAAAAACCATGCACAACGGTTTCTTTTTCTTGAGCATCCCTTCCAGATCTATCCTTCCCTGGTCGAATATCTCCTTTAGAATGGTTTTGAAAGTATCCCTGATCATTTCCTCCGTGCTTCCTCTTTTTACCTGATGCTGGATAAGATGATCTTTCATCCTTTTCTTGAGGAAATCCACGACCTCCAGAGCGACGTTCGCTTCCATCAGACCCAGTTCCATCTCGTCAAAAAGTGAATCGATATCCTTTTCGGTTATCTTCCTCTCCAAAACCCTTCCGCTTACCCTTTCCCTGAACCCGGCCTTCTTTTTCTCTGGCTTGGTTTCTTCCGTTGGAGGTTCCATTTCGGCAGTGACTTCTTCCTTTTTCTTTTTGAATCTTGAAAGGAATCCTTTCTTTTCATCGGGTTTCTGGAGTTTTTTAGGCTCCTCATTTACCTCAGGTTCTTTCGTTTTAGTGATCTCTGACGGGGTTTCGACTTTATGTTCTTCTTTGACTTCCTTTTTCGGTTCAGGTTTCTTTTCTATCCTTTTTTCCTTCTTTCGTTCAGGCTTTACTTCTTTTTTTTGTTCAACAACCTTAGGCGGTATTTCCTTCTTTGCCTCAGGTTTAATTTCCAGAGATTTCTCTGCATTTTCCTTTGGTTCTTCGCCATCCTTCGAAATCTTCACCTTATCCGTGAGCTTATCCACTGATTCAGAGAGTTTTTTCTTGAGGAAACCAAACATTATTCACCTCGCTTTAATAAAATCTTATTTGGCTTTATTATTTTTAACCTTCTTCCCTTTCCACTCGTCAGTCTTTACTTCCGGTTTTACGCCTGATATGTAAGCCGCCTTTGTGATAGCATGTGTTCCAACGGGGGAAGTTATGAAGATTAATATGATCAGAAATACCATCTTGACAGAGAAAAACATTTCGAGCTGGTCTATCATGGCGCCGATCAGAATAAGGCAGACCCCTCCGACGTTCATGACCGTCTGAGCGTGGGATCTGGAATAAACGTCAGGAAATCGTATGAGTCCTATCGAACCTATTACCGATACGATTCCCCCGATAATCATTAGAGCGTTTCCTATCATTTTATTCCTCCGACATCTTCTCCCCCATCATGTATTTGGAGATTGCTATGGTCCCGGTGAACGATATGAGAGCATACACTATCGCTATGTCAATCAGCATGTGATTAGAGAAAACCACGGACATGACCACTATAGCCGCCACGACCAGAGAACCGATTGCATCCAGCGATATGATCCTGTCGGAAAATGTCGGCCCAAGCACCAGCCTGACCGCTGATATAATACCTGCAGCCACCAGCAGAATTATGATTATTTCATACATGCTAATCCCATATCCTTTTTAACATCCTTTCGAATTTCCTCACTACCTGATTCTTGTTCTTTGGTGAATTGAGACAATGAACATACAGCTTCTCCGGTTCAGCCTCCAGTGTGAGCGTTCCGGGTGTCATGGTTATCGAATTCGAGAGCATGGTTATTCCCCATTCGTGCGTGTGCGAATGAGGGACCTCGAAAATTCCGGGATTTATCCTTCCCGTCAATATGGAGAACATCACCTGCAAGTTGGATGTCACTTCCTGATACAGGTAATATGGTATGTATAGCATGAAGAAAAGGAAGCCTTTCACGTATCTGGCTTTGTGTTCCCTCAGGAAGCCGTAACCCACGACTATCGATATAACCGCTGATACAACAATTCCCGCTATGATTTCCTCCGGATTGAATCCCGTCAGAAGGGTCCAGAACAACCAGAGCATCAAAAATAACAGTAATGATCCTTTCATGTTATATTTTTTGGTCTAATTGGTATAAGAAATCATTTCTTCGCAGGAGCCTTGACCTGCTTTTTTGGCGCTGTCTTTGCTTTGGCTTTCACCGGACCGGCACTTATCTTTTTCTTCGTTTCCTCAAAAAGCTTTTGGATGTTCTCCGGTTCTATCTTGTTTTTGATGTATGCGGAAAAGACTTTTTTGTATTTCTCCGGTTCGTTCTTTTTCAGTAACTGTGCAAAATTAGCTATGTGCGTTCCCGAGAACCTTTCCGGTTTTGGAAGGATTTCGTCAGAATGCGGAACATTGAGCCCTCCGTCAATCGCTCCCTTAAGAGCCGAAAACAGCCTGTTTCCCTGCGTAGAAGAGTAAAGTCCCATGTCAAGTATTGCTTCCTTTACTCCGTTTTCCTTTGCTTTCACCCCGCACAGGAATCCTGTCAGATAGGCCGAAGGAAGATTTCCGCAGTGTGCTTTCCATCCGTATCTTGGAAGTTCCTTGGAATCCGATGTAACAATGACCTTGTCACCATTCGTTTCGTAGTTGATTATCTGGCAGATTATGTTATTGTTTGATCTCCTCACGACTAACCTGTGTTTTCCAGATTTCAGAAGACTCAACCTCTGCCTGTAATCGGTTTTCCCTTCTCTTTTCCTTCTGTGAGGAATCACTCTGGTTCTACTTCTTTTCATTTTTTTCTACCTTCTTCGTCGTTTTCTTGGGAGCCGCCTTCTTCTCGGCAGCCTTTTTGACCGGTTTTTTAGTTTCTTTTTTCTTGATCGTTTCTACTTTATTCGCTTCCGGTTTATCGTCGGTCTTTAACAGTTCGTGTTCTTTCAGATAGTACAATAAATGTTTCTTGTTCCTGAAGAAACCGCCCTTTGCCATTAAATATAATTTCCTGTATTTACCTTCGGCAAGCTTGTCCTTTTCTTTCATGTCCCTCAGAAGTTTCCTCAAAGGACGAATCTTTTCCATCCATATCGTCTTCTTGGGCTTTCTGGAATGCAGCTTACCTTTTTTTCTCCCTTCTCCCTTTCTCCTGCCTCTTTTCTTTTGCTTTTTTTTGTGTTCAGCATCTATCCGTGTTATTCCCTTCTTTTTTTTCTTGTAGATAACACCCCTGGTTATCAGGGTTCTGATGTCGTTCCTTGTTATTGCCTCTTCAACTTCCTTTTCGCTTCTGATTTTGACTCTGGAAACGCCTATCTTCATTACCTTCGAAGCAAGATGTTTCTGGGATCTTACGTTCATAAAAATCACTCACCACCGAAATCCTTCAGTGTGTACTTGAATTCCTCGTTTTTCGTTATCTTTTTCCTGTTCTTGAGAATCTCCCTCGCCATAAGCATGAAAACAATGGCAATCGCCTTTTTCCCGTTGTTGTTTATCGGAATCGCATAATCAACATTAACTGCGTCGTTGAACGTGTCACACAAAGCAATCACCGGAATCCTCTTCTTCTTTGCCTCTTCCACAGCCTGCCTGTCTATCAGGGGATCAACAACGATTATTATATCAGGTTCGTAGAACTTCCTGAATGAAGGATTCGTTAGGGTACCCGGGCTGAACCTTCCACCCACGGCCACTCCCCCGACAACTTCGGAGAACTTTTCTATTGCCCTTCTCCCGTTGTTTTTTCTGGAAACGACCATTATCTTGTCGAATCTTGACACGAAATCGCTGGCTGTCTTTATCCTTTCGTCAACCTTCTGGATATTGAATACCGAAAGACCGTCATCCCTGACCTTGTATATGAACCTTTTCATATATTTTGTGCACATCTTCATCCCTATGTGCACGCCTGATGTCAGGTATTCCGTCCTGCTGGCGAGCATGTCCTTCTCTTCCGGCTTTGTCTCTTTTACATTCATTATATCTAACCAATGAGTATACGGTAATCCATATTATTTATCCCTTATATTTAAATATATACTTAATTACGAAGGTTTGTCTCTATGCCTTGATTGAAGATATACAGTTATAAGATTTATTTTTTTATTATTTGTTATGGATGATGTATTAATGGTCGGGTTCAAGATCAACCCTGACAGTTTGCTTTTAGACGTAGGGATCGTCACCGGAAAATATCCGGTTTGGGCAATCAGAAAACGCAATAGTTGTGCCCCAATAGATGTCGTTACAAAAAAAGGAACCTATATCAGAACTCCGAAAACGCTCGAGATTATTTATTAATCATGGCAATTCGGCTATGTTGTTATATAAAACAGAAACCGGATTTTAGACATTGGAAGCAGCCAAGTGGCTTTGTTGGTCAATGTACGCCTTTCTTGCGAGTTTCATGACTCCAAGGGTTTTTCTGACGTCAGCAATGTCACTCGTGAATGTGTCCGGATTGTATTCATCAAAAATCATTCTTCTTATGGATTCGTCCGTCTCTGAACCGTCTCCTATCAGGGCAACTGCGCAAAGATTAATAACGTTTCTGATGAAGTTTTTCTTCTTTCTGACAGCACAGTCCTCGTTTCCGTCGGAAAGTTTGTTCATGGCATGTACCATGTCAACTTCTCTCAGCGTAAAAACAGGACGATTCTCGTACGGCTTGGGTACCAGTGTACAGTATCTTTCTCCCGAGTCAAACTCGATCTTCTTCCCGTTTATGTATACTTGCATGTTACCACTTTATTTAACTTTCAGAAGCAAGCTTTATAATTTTTACGGTAACTCTGCCATGCTGTTATGGGGGATGTCGTGCCATAATTCTATCAACCTGTTATGTTTCATCGTGTCGGGCCCGAGGTTTCCTATCTTGATCAGCGGGCTTTTCCATAATAATGAGAGGTCTGAAAGCCAGTCATCATACGTTTCCCTTGACCTGTGGGAGGCGATAGTGTGAATGCCGTTCTGCCTGGCCATTTCCGCTGTCTGGAACGCCTGTGAAAGCGTGCCGATCTGATTGGGTTTGATTATTATCCCGTTGGCCGAGCCTTTTACAATCCCCTTCCTCAGCCGTTCCGCGTTCGTGCAGAACAGATCGTCACCCACTACCAGCGTTTTCGGCAGGGACTGTCGGAGATCCGCGAAATTCCTGAAATCGTTCTCGTGGAACGGATCCTCAAGAAAGTAGAGCTTGTACTGTTCCGCGACCTGGAGTATGGTGTCGAAATGCTCCTCCGGGCTTATTTTCTTCCCCAGGTCTTTGTAGACGTAATTCTTCCCGTCCCAGAAAGAGGAAGCCGCGAAATCTATACCTATCTTCGCATCCCAGTCTTCCACCATGTTCGAGAGGAAGTCCAGCGTCTTTATGCAGTCTAACCTGCACATCCAGGCGTTTTCTATGTTCTTTCCCGTAAGAATGCCCTTCCTTTTCAGCTCGTCGCCTATGGTATGCCACATCTCGAAATTCATCCTTGTCGCATGCTCCGGGTCTCTGGCTTTTTGTGGTATGATCAGGAATTCCTGCCACGTCGATTTTCCGCCGTGCTTCGCCCCGCCAATGACATTACCTAATGGATAGGGGAAGGCCATCCTTGATTTCGGGCCTTCCAGTCTCCATAATTCGCCATCGCTCGATGCCCTCGCAACGGCCAGTGAAGTGGCGAGAGCGAGGTTCCCTCCGATGTTTTGAAAATCGTTGGAATTGTCCAATTGAAGTAGAATCTTGTCGATGGTCACCCAGTCCGTCTCGTCCAGTCCTATCAGCGAATTGCGGATCTTTGGGAAGACCTTCGTGACCTCGTTGTACCTGAGGCTTTTCGCTTCGTTCTCTCCCTTGGATGTTCCTGCTGTGGCGCATGCAGTGAAAAATCCTTTAACGGTCCATACCTTCACCTTTATTGTGATCTCTCCGGTAGAATCGTAGATGGGATATAGCTTGACATTTCTTATCATGATTTATTCTATTGTTCTGCAGAATAAATAAATCAGCACTTTTCCTTCTTAATTTCGATCGGAATGACTTCTTTTTCCCATTCCATCTCAGCGATCTTCTGGGGATCGGTCATCCCCTTCGGAAGGTTGACCAGAACAGGCGCTCCCTGCGCTATCTGAAGTGCCCTTGTGGAGATTATTCGTGCCTTTTCGTATCTCGTATATCCTTTATCCATAATAATTCACCCTATGTATCTTAGCTGCTCGTCTCCCTTGGTTCCCTTCTGTTGGGTGCTCTTGGTTATGTCCATGAGCGCGCGCTTCTGGAGAGCCTCCACCTTCCTGATGAAGTTCTCCATCTCTTTCACCTTCTTCTCCAGTTTTGTCATGTCAATATCGAGTTTGAGTATCTTCATGACGGTTCCAAGAACATGTTCTGCCGCCTTCGGGTCGGTGACAATAGGAAAACCGGTGGTCTGCCCTAACAGGCATATCCCGTTCTTGTCCCTCTCCTTCCACAAACCAAGTAACAGCCCCGCCGCTCCGACAATGTATCCTACCTTCTCGCCCGCCTTGAAGTCTATCCCGAGATCCCCGTATTTTTTCATGATACTCTTGTCAGTCACGGCCCCGATCACCTTTTTCTTCCCTTCAAGCTCACCGGTCGCAAGACCGCCTATGGTCATGATTTCCTTTACGCCGATCTCCTCTGAAAAATCAAGTATTTTTTCGCAGACCTCGTAATGGCCCTGCGGACTAAGCGATTGGCAGTCTCCTACCAGAAAGACGATGTCTCTTTGTCCCTTTTTCTTTGCCTTGACGTAATAGAATTCGTTCTTCAGCAAATGCACCTTGTAATTGTCGTGAAGCATGACGAACGGGAAGAACCACTTGGAATACAAATCAGCGCATTTTTTCGCTCCAAGTTCCTCCAGTAAATATCCCACTGCCACTCTTCCGATATTTCCGACTCCCGGAAGACCCTCGATCAGAATGGCGTTGTTCAGTTTTACTTTCTCAATGACCTTGATAGTTGTCATAAAAATGCCTCAGATTAATATTATTACTTACTTCTTTTCGATATTTATATATAAAAAGATATCTGGCAAATTACAATCTATTCTAAACCCTTTTTTACAACGGCTTTGAAAAATCCATCCGATTCATCTTCAAATTCACTCACATTATCTTTCAGTTTTTTCCTGTCCCCGGCTGAGAGCGGCTTTTCGAAATGATATATGGTTTTGTCATTCCCCATGTTCATGGAAGAAACGCGATATCCGAGATCTCCGAATCGCTCTATGAAATATTTGGACAATATTTCCCCGTTGCTTGACTTCCAGTTTATTTTTAAATTATTCCGCCATGACATGATAAAAAGTTGAAAATAAACCTTTTATTCCTTTCCGTGTCCATTTTTATTTAAAAATACCGCATACATTATTGTAACATTGCCCCTGTAGTCTAGCTGGCCAAAGTCGCGAAAGCGAGCGGCTATGGATACCGGCCTCTCGAGCCGGTGACCCGGGTTCAAAATCAGCCCTTTTCTTCCCGAAGAAAAGGTTTGAGATCCCAAAAGAAGGGATTTACAGATTCGCTGATGAAACTCCCGGCGGGGGCATATTTATTTTCTGACAGATAAATTTCAACTAATATGAAAATATATTTTGTCTTTATACTCATTCTGATTATTCTCATGAGTGGCTGTGTAAGTCAGGAAAAATCTTTTGATAATGAATCTGGATATGAAAATAACAACATAACCGGAGTTGTCAATAACGATGGAAACTCTTTTGAGGAAAACAATGGAGATTCTAACAATGAGAAAATAGAAAAAACAAATTGTCCTCCCATATTTACTAATGAATTCACTGATTTTTCAAAAATAAATGCATTCGGGTCGATTGGATCAATTACGGGAGCATCACGTGGTAGAAGTTATATCGAAATAAAAGAAGGAGAGAATGTACCTGTTTATGCTCCAGTGGATGCTACATTGATTTCAGTTATTTATGCATATCGCGGACCTGAAGCTGATCATGGAGAATACGGGTTCCTTTTCGATGCCGGGTGCGGTGTGTCATTCCTACTCGACCATCTGGACTCGGTATCTGAAGAACTGAAAGAATACGCTCCCGAAGAACCGTCAAGGTCGACCGCCACAAGCGATCGTATTTCTGTTCCGATCAAAGGAGGAACTTTGCTGGGCTATACGGACGGCACTCCCGGTGCAAGGACTTTCGACTTCCTCGTACTTGACGAAGAAAACGAGAATTTCTACATCAACCCGCAAAGATGGGAATGGGAGCAGTCTCTCTACTCGGTCTGCCCGTATGACTTTTACGAAGATGACCTGAAGGAGAAATATTACCAGAAGATCGGGATAGTGAATGCCGGAGAATTGGTAAAGGCGGATGACTGCGGGCATATATCTTATGACGTGGAAAACACGATATCCGGCGGATGGTTCAGGGACGATGATTCCACTGATCTCAATGGCGAATACGCGCTGATCGGGGAACGAGTGGGATTCGTCGACGTCGTGGTCAAAACAGAGAGGGAGGGCGTATTATTGCGGATAACTGATTATGAGCCCGGCCGCCTTCCAGTGGACGTCGGCATCGGGGAATCGGTCTGCTATGAGGGCTTTTCCGATGACTGGGTGTATCTTCATCTGGTCGACGGCAATACTATCGAGATAAGCAGCGGCAATGGAGAATGCCCAGAAAGTCTCCCGGAAGATGGCTGGACGAGGTATTACAGGTAATTAAGTTCCGAACTTTATGTTATTCCTCATACGTCTTACGATATCTTTTACTCGCTTATTTTTGGTTTCTTCCCTGACAGCCCTCTCAATAGAATAAATAAAATGTCTCCTGTAGGATGGTGCCATTTTCTCGAAGTTTCCCTTTGCCTTCTTGTCCTTGGATAGAGCCTTTTCTAGTATGTCTGGAATCTTTGGATTTCTGGGAAGTCCGTGATCTATGGTGGACTTTTTCAGACCCTCTCTGTACATCTTCAATCCTTCCGGAGTCATTTTACCTTCCTTTATGAGTCTCCGGGCATATTTCTGTGTGTTGTTGCTCCATCTGCTATTTTCATTCCTTCTGACAAAACACTGTGCGTATCTCTCATCATCTATCCTATTCACAGTGGTATCTATCCATCCAAAACAAATAGCTTCTTCCATTGCTTCTTTAGGGGTTATTGTAGGCTTTCCGGTGTGTTTTTTGTATCTAATAAGATAAACCTTATTCTCCTTATTGTGGTTTTTTTCCAGCCATGCTCTCCATTCTTCCCGGCTATTAGCGTGGAAAGTCTTCCTTTCGGACATCAAAATTACCCACTTAACTAATGATATTCATACTAATTATTTTTTACTGAAATAATCGATAGAATTTAAACATTGAAATATACTGGCGGGGGCATATCTTTCCGTCTGATTCATGCGAATGAGCGTTAATCCGATTTTACATCCGTTCTGACCACCGGTGTCAGGCCCCCATCACCGGTACCTTCATCCGTTCTAATTTCCGGTTTCAATCCTCCGTCGCCAGTACCTATTTCATTTTTAACTTCCGGTTTAAGTCCGCCATCTCCGGTACCTTCGACTGTTCTAACCTCGGTGGTCAGGTTTCCGTTACCCCCGTCCACCACATTATCATTCCTGACTTCCCGTGTAACATTTGCAAAAGTCCTTTCCTTAATTTGTACCTCCATCCCTTCTATCTCCTCTTTCATCACTTCAACCATCGTTTGTCCCTCTGTCCCGTTAATATCAACCGTGTTTTGCCCGGAGCTGTTTTCAAAATTTTCCACGATCGCATCTATCTCCTTTCCAATGATGTAATTCACCAGTCCCTCTTCATCCCTGACGATCGTGATCTTTCCGCATTTTTCTTCCATGAAACTGTTGTTTTCGTCATAACACTGAGGAATAGACTCCTGCATCGTCGGTTCTTTATCACCGGAACCTCCGCATTCATCTTCCAAAAAATTACCTTCATCGTCCCAGCATTTCGAACTTCCTTCTTTCAGGTAATTGTACTGCTCGCATTCGGGTTTGTCATTTTCATTATAACATTCGGGCGGGACATCGGATTTTTCTATGTCGTAATCTATCATGTCAGATTTCTGTTCGAATAAATTTCTTAAGAAATCCGGAACGAAACTCTCCGCAACGGGTTTCATGGAACTTAATTCACCGCACGCTCCTTCATCCTCCCCGTATTCGCACCTTACCGCCAGGGCAACCATTTTCCGGCATTTAGACCTTTCGGATTCGTCGGAAACGTCGTCGCAGTTGCACGTCCCGGGGTCATCGATGCAGCTCCTTATGTCGAGCATTAACCGGTTGAATGACTTTTCCTGTATGCTTTTCAGCTCCTTCAGCTCGTTCTGCAGTCCCAGAGGCGCTGTCTCAGGGTTGCATTTCTCTTCCCGCAACATCAAGGCATAATCCTCCTTGGCGAGCTCTTTGCAGAAAATAAATATCTTCCCGGTGAGTTCCGCCGTAAGCTGCGTCCCCTCCTCCTCCAGAATATAATCATCGAACTGTTCGGGGAGGCCGGTTTCATTATTGATCAGTCCGATGGTCTCTTCGACATTGCTTTTGACCTCCTCGATCATGTCCAAAGAGACCGTTTCCCTGACCGACTGGAGCCTTTTCTTCGCATTTTCAAGATTCCGGACAGCCTCATCCAGATTATCGTTTTTCGCGTTCGCTATAGCCGAATTCAGTTCTTTCCCCCTGATCTCAAGGTTAAGGCTCGTCCTGTCGTCCCCGTAAGTGAAGAACAGCCTGATCTCATCCAGAAAACCTTCAAACATGGAATACGTCTGCATCCGAGGCTGATCAGGCTGGGATTGTGAATCAACAAGGGGTGATGCGATCAGCATGCCCAAAAAAACGCCCAAAACCAGAAGCGATGCCATAGCGGCATCCCTGCATCCATTCCTTTTCATACTATGATATAATTGATCTTGGTAATAGAATAGATTTATCATTAAGGTCATACGGGTTCAAATGACGACGGGGACACTAAACTGTTTAAACATTTGTTTTTAAAACTAAGTTGAAATCTCTAAATATGAGTAAATTAGAAGAAATAAAATCTTTGATTTCTATGTTACAAATCCACATCAGTAATTTTTCCTATAATTATCCTATAGATGGCTTTTTGTTCACTTTTCTTTGATTTTGACTCGGCATAAGTCCCTTTGAATTTTGAAATGTATCTTTGTTTTTTATGATATTTTTTAATATTTTTAATAATTAGATTTATCGTTTTATAGATTTGAATTAACTCCTTACAATCGCTTATTGTTGATGATACTAACTCTAACCCACCAAATTCATTAAAAAATACAATTATGTCAATAAATGAGCCCTCTTGAATAACGGAAATTTTAAAATCAAAATAACCATCAATTTTTCTTGATAATTCAAAATGATTTTTTGATTTTATTTTCATTGTGAATTTCTTTTCATTTGTAAATTGGTCACGTAAGGTTTGATAAGTAGCTTTAACACCTTCTCCAAGTATTTCAATTTTTATGTTACCAACATGCCAATATTCCATTGTGGTAGAATAAGATTTTACTATCCACGCTTTCGGTATAAGTCCTAATGTGACTTTTATCAGTGAATAATTGTTATTTTCCTCTTTATAATTTTCTTTAAATTTTGATAAGAACTCTTTGGATAACTCGATAAGATCTTTTTTTGTTGAAGAAAAAACAATTTGTTTTGTATTGTTTAAATCACCCACATCAACTCTTTTTCTGAAGAATCTAATTTTATTTCCATAAGAATTCAATAAAAAATATAAAAAATCATACATTTTTTTATTTGCTAATGACAAAAAGACATTCTCTTGATCTTTTTCCGAATAATAAGTAAGTATAATATTATAAATTTTTAGGATTGGGATGTTGAAAAGTTCACTGAGAATAACATATAATATTGGTATTAAGATTATTATTAAAGAAATGGACAATAACGGATTTATTTGAAAAGTGAAACCTATTATGAGACCTAAAATAAATAATATAAGATCTTTAATTATGATTGCTTTCATTCTCCCACTCTCGCATATGAACGCCAATTATAAATAAAAATATAAATAAAAGACATAAAAACAAAGTTTAAACATAAAATCTGTACAATTCTATGTTCCCGCGACCATTTACACTGAATTCGAAATTTCCCCAGATTTAATAATGAGAATTAGATGATCAGCAGGAATCCTCTCCCATCACCGCAATCTTTTGTAACACTATGTAACACTATTATTTTATATTTATAGATATTGAATTCTACTAAATGAAAGATTCTGGTACAGAAGTATTTGATTTTCTTTGTGAAGAGTTCCTTGTAAAAGAGAATGAAAACCCGGTGAATTTGAAAGATCTTGAGGTTGGTTGGATAAAACCAGAAAAATATTCAATCCATCACAAAAACACAGTGAAAGTGTCTCATGACATAATTCTGGAATATGATGGAGGGGCTTTACTGGTTGTTAGAAAAAAGTATCCCGCTAAAGATATGTTATGGCCTCTTGGTGGAGCAATTTCGAGGGGGGTACCAATGATAGAATCATTAAAAAAGAGGGTGTACAGTGAATCAAATATTGAACTAGTTCATGTAAAACCTGTTGGTTTGGGAAGAACATTCTTCAGTACAGATCCACATTTTCATGGTAAGGGATCAGATACATTTAACGTTATGTTTTTCGGTAGAGGTGAGGGAGAACTGCAACTGGATGATGACCACGGGGATCCGGTCATAGTAAAACCTGATAATTATAAAGATT
>CAYUSU010000003.1:0-47049 GCA_964447525.1 uncultured archaeon
ATGTACCCGTCGCTTATTCGCACGTTCAACATATGCCCAACTACACTGGTAATTGACGAAGACGTTAAGGGTTCCATAGTATCCCCGACAGGTGCGAAATTTGTTCCGGATTCTGCCCGAAAAGGGATAGTTCCGGATATACTCGAAAGATTGATGAAAGAGAGAAGTGATGTGAAAAAAAGATTAAAAGTTGAAAAGGACCCTCAGAAAAAGAAAGAACTTGATGCGAAACAATGGGCACTCAAGATATTGTCAAATGCCTTTTATGGTCATTTCGGATACCCCCGGGCCAAGGTATACAAACTCGAGATAGCCAACTCCATAACATCCTTTGGGAGGGATACCATCATGAGGACCAAGGAGTTCATAGAAAAGAAATACGGTCATGAGGTTGTTTACGGTGATACCGATTCGGTAATGGTTAAAATAAACGAAGAGGATATGGAAAAGGTCAAGAAGATAGGTAACGATATCAGCAGGGAAGTAACGAAAAATCTCAAGGGTGTGATGGAACTGGAATTTGAGAAGGTTTTCAAGAGGTTCCTTCCGCTGACCAAGAAAAGGTACGCTGCATGGTCTTTTGAATCAACTCCCGACGGATGGAAGGATAAAATGGAGACAAAGGGTATAGAGACCGTTAGGAGAGACTGGTGCGAACTCGTTTCCGAGACCACGAAAAGGGTATTGGAAATAATACTGAAGGAGAATGATATCAAGAGCGCTGTTGAATATTTCAACGGTGTTGTTAAGGAAGTGACCGAGAGGAAGGTATCCATACAGAAACTGGTCATATCAAAAACCCTCACAAAGAGGCCTGAATTGTATGCGGGTATGCAGCCGCATGCGGAACTCGCCAAAAAAATAAAGAAGCGTTCACCCGCAGATGCTCCCGGTGTGGGGGACAGGATAGGTTATGTAATAATAAAAGGGCTGGATTTGTTATCCAAACGGACAGAGGACCCGATGTATGTAATAGAGAAGGGGTTGGAAATAGATTCAAAATATTATATTGAAAATCAGCTCCTCCCGCCCGTAGAGAGAATATTCTCCGCGCTCGACGTTTCAAAGACAGAATTGCTCGGTAAGGGAAAGCAATCCATTCTATGCGGGGCATTGAATAATTTTTCAGGTAAACCAAAAACCATGGATAAGGTCTCTTTGGAAGACGTAACTGGTTTCATTTGCAGAAAATGTAATAAATGTTATGCAATCCCTCCACTCACGGGTCTTTGTGAATGTGGCGGTGAGCTTTCATTCTCTTCAATTAAAGGTGCCGCTAAGAATATTATATTTTGATTCTCCTTTTTCTAAAAACATGATTTTTGTTGTTATTGGCTGCATTCGACTGGTTTTTTGTTGGAAAAAAATGAATTTATGTGGTTTTTTATGATTTTTTCAATGGATTCCGGAAATGCCCCGTATTTCTTGATTTCTTATATAAATGAAATAAAAACCGATGGACATAGAGCATTATCATGAAAATCAACCCATTATATACATGTAACAACGTGAACCCCTTTATTTCGTGTGGAACCGTGTGAAATATAGTCGTAAAACCTTCATTCCGCATAGGTTTTGTTTCACGTGTTAGGTTAACACACCTTCATTTCATGTGGAAAATACGTTACTTTGCCTGTATATATCGATTTTCTGAACTTCATGTGAAATCCACATGAAATTTGTCCCGATTATGGAAACGGATGAAGGAGGTTGAGGGGAAACATGGATATGTTTGGTTTTCAGAACAAAAAATTCAACAAATATGGGCCAAATCCTGAATAATACAGGATTGTTGGAAAAAGGAGAAATCCCATAAGTTGTGACCTTTTTATCCTCAATCTTATGGCAAGGAGCCCCATGAAGGTTCCTGTAAGAGCCACAAGAAGCCCTGTAACACCGGAAAAAACAAATACCAGACATACAAGCAATATCAGGGTAAATGAAGTGAGTTTCGTGTAATTTATGTTTTTTATTCTGAAAATTATGAAACTGCCCAGTTTTAACGTGACAATAACAGACACAAAGGTGGATATCATGCCGGCTATTATCACCAGATAAAGCTCATTTATTGTAAGTGCACCGAAAATCTGAGAGATGAACCACACAGCGCCTGATCTTGTCTTTCCGATCAGATAAAAAACGATAAAAGTGAAGAATATGTTTGATGTGTTTATACCACCGAGAGTGATCATGAATTCCTTATGTTTTGCTCTCAGAAATTGTGAAGCTATCAACCCTGCTTGTGAAGATCCTAACCCGGGTAAGAGACCAGCAAGAAGCCCGGCCAGCCATCCCGCAACCCCTCCCCTTACCCAGTCGGCATCCGTTTCCATGTTTATTTTTTGTTCGGGTATCCTCGTCTTCATCATTATGCTTGTCAGGAGTGTGGATATCGCAAATAACCCAGTCAGCCCGGGGAAAAGTGTCTGTTCCGACGGGAGTGAATTGAGCACCATGAAACCGAAAACGCCTGCCAGAATGAAAATTAGCAGGGAATATATCCTTTTATTTCCCTTCTCTGTCAGAACCATCCAAGAGACCACCATGATCAGGATTATATGAATGACCGGTTTTATCGAAGAATAAATCAACGGGAGCATGTAGAACAGCGCGGGCAGGCTGGATACCGTCAGTGTAACCACGATCATGCCACCAACAACGGTAAGGAATAACGCTTCATACCCTCTCCCTTCCAAGAGCATCCTGTGGCCGGGCAGGATCGAAAGCACCGAATCCTCCTCCGGCGCGCCGAAAAATATGCTGGGTATGAAATCGACAAACGTGTTCGAAATAGCGAGGGAAACTGTAAATACAAGTATGCAGGGGAGCGGAACTAATGGCAGCATCGGTACAAGTGAAAAGAGGATCACGAAAAGGTTGTTCGGGTGGAGTCCCGGGATCAACCCGGTTATTACGCCGAAGAATATCCCAAGAATCACGAAAATGATGATTTCAAACACCATTAAAATATTTTGTTTTGGTAGGTTATTATTTTCCCTTCATTTATTTTTAAAACAACAATCAAATTAACATTATGTTCAGGGTGTTTTCGAGAAAAAAGCCGGATCAACTGAGGAGTAAAAAATACATAGCGATATTATCGGTTGTTGTGATAGCAGTGGTTTTCGCTGTTACCGTACTGGATCCTTACATTATGGCGGAAAGGGAATTTGGGGAGACTTGTGAAATATATTCCAATAATAAACAAAGTCTGGATTTTTGCAAATCTTTTTGCCTGGGTCCCTGCGACAACAAAGACAATTCAAACGCTTCGATAAAGGACTGTTTTTATATGGGAGACATGGAAAGTTGCATGGAAACATGCAGATCAAATTCGAGAGTCAGATGTGTTATGGATATGTGGGCGAGTGAGCACGGCTTTGCTTACAAGGAATGATAAATTTATTTTTTCCGATTTTCAGCCGGACCGATCAATCTGCCGAAATCCATCAGGTTCCATACTCGTTCATGGATATAGTAAAAGATTGTTTTCATTGCGTTTGCAACTAGGCCAGAAGCCAGAGAAAATGAAAGATCACCACTCCATAAATACACAGTCAAAACGGTTGTCACGGTTGCTATAACCCTCCATGTGATCGTCTTTGATATCGTCCTTTTATGGGCAATCAACTCTTTAAAAGAATTGTTACAATTTTTATTCATGGGTAATCATCAAATAAAGGATCATTTTTACAACACTAAAACTCTGGTTGAGTTATGGGGAGATTTTATTGATTGGGGTAAAAGGCGTGAGGGGGAAGGTGTTTTTTTCAATGAAATATTTTTGGGATGTAAACATATATTCGAATCCTGCCTCGGGGACGGTTGCGATGCAATAAATTATGTAAAACAAGGATTTGACGTAACAAGTAACGAAGTGGATGAATTGTTCATAGCGAAAGCGAAAGAAAACGCAGCAATACATAAGGTTAAACTTAAAATCACGAATCATGATTGGAGAGATATTAAGAATCACTTCAGGGAAGGAGAGTTTGATGTGGTAACGTGTCTCGGTAATTCCCTGACTTACCTATTCAGCGAACAAGACCAGTTGAAAACCCTCATCAGTTTTTATCACATTCTCAGAAAAGGCGGAATCTTGGTAATAGACGAGAGGAACTATCATTATATTCTTAATAATTCGAAAAAGATTCTGAAGGGTGATTTCAGGTATTCTGGTAAATATATGTATTGTGGAGATCGGGTACACGGTCATCCGGTAGAAATCGAGGATAACAAAGTAGTAATGGAGTATGAAGATATGAAGACTGGAAAAAGAGCATATCTTGTGCTTTATCCTTTCAAGAAAGGGGAACTTCTGTCACTCCTAAAAAGGGTTGGCTTCAATAAAATAACGATATACAGCGACTTCAAGAAAGGTCAAGAAGAAAATGCGGATTTCTATCAATATATCGCGGTCAAATGAATACCACTTTCATATCAGTTTTTCGGAACTACTGTAAATCAGTACCTCCGAAGGTCAAAATCTGCCAACCAGCTTTTATCCTAGCTTGGAGAGGAAGGTAAAAGTCAGGATGTAAGAAAACATTTAATTAATGAAAATTATAAAGATAATTGATGAACACAAAAGAAAAAATAATTGTATTATGTATATTGATTGTAATTTCTGTCTTTTCGGTGTTTTTAATTTTAAATACCCCATTTTTTAAACCCAATTATTTTGGGGAAACTGAACAGGGAAGAATGATGACAGAGTGTCGTTTGGAATTAAGACAATATTGTAACATGGAACCTCAAACATTCCCAGAAGACTGGAATATCAAGAAAATGGAATCAAAATACGGTTCCAAATATTCTTGCTACGAACTAGTTGAATGTACTTCTTGTGATGATTGTGGTTATGGAACATTATGGAGTTAATTGGGTTCAGGGAAACGAAACTTTTATATCCACTTTCGGAACTACTGTAAATATTTAAATAATCAACGTATATTATTACTATGGTTGACGAACTTCATCTTGCAAAAGAGAAGCTGGCAAAGGATATAATAGGGGAGATCGTGCTCTCAGATAATCCTGACAAAATACTGAAAAAATGGAGGAGTATTTTCAATTTTTCCCAGAAGAAGATTGCGAATTATCTTGAGATAACATCATCAGTCATATCCGATTACGAGTCCGGTCGCAGGAAATCTCCCGGTACCAACGTGGTGAAGAAATATGTGAATGCCCTCCTCAATCTGGACGTCAAAAGGGGTGGACAGGTTATAAAAAGCTTCACACAGACCACGCAATCTAATATGATATCCAAGGCAATAATTGACCTCAAGGAATTCTCTTCCGGTATGAACATAAATGAATTTTTTGGTAATCTTAACTGCAACATTCTGACGAAGAATATGGGCGGGATGGACAGGGAAATATACGGATATACCATAATAGATTCTGTCAAAGCCATCTCAGAACTCTCGTTCCCCCAACTCATCAACCTGTACGGCGCGACAACCCAAAGAGCGCTCATTTTTACAAACATATCCACCGGCAGGACCCCGATGGTGGCCATAAAACTGACAAACCTTCAGCCGGGCCTCGTTATACTCCACGGTATTGATAAGGTGGACGAAGTTGCCATCAACATAGCAGAAGCAGAGAACATACCACTTGGTGTATGCAGGTTGGAAAAAACCAGCGACATTCTTGAAAAACTTAAAATATATGGATAGGGATCAGAATTTTTTTGTTTCACATTTGACTGCTTTTCCAATGGTAACTATTCCGTAATTTCCTTCATAAAGCGCACCGGGATAAAAAACAACAGTGTTTCCTATTTTGTCTTCCCCGCTGTTCTCATGTATATGAGCGGATATGGCAATCACCGGCTTACGTTTTTCTATAAATTCCCTGATTTTCTTGGAACCTACATGATTTCCTCCCTCGACCATGTCCAGTTTTGTTCCTTCCGGTGGGTTATGGGTAACCAGAATGAATTTTCCCTTTACGTTCGCAGCGGCTTTTTCCAGCTTCTCCCATATTTCCTCTTCTGTTGGTTCGAACTTTGTATTGAATGGTGTGGAAGCCCCTCCAAAACCAACCAGATCGTATTCGTTTATTTTTTTCGGGACGGCGTGGGCATTTAGTCCGTATTCCTCGAAAAGATCAACTATTTCATAAGGATCGTGATTCCCGGGTATGCACAACACGGGTTTTCCGAGGGAAAGTATTTTCTGGATTATGATCTCGGCCATATCGATCTGGGAATAACCCTCGGGTATGTTGAACATGTCAGTAAAATCCCCGGGGCAAATAACAAGATCGAATTCCTGACCCCTTATTTTTTCTATAAATTTTGAAAGAATCTCTATTTCACCATGTATGTCCGCTATTATTAGTATTTTCATAAGATTATCTATTTGTTTTAAAGTTATTTAAAAGAATATAACATTGTTATAAATTTTCAAAAATAATTTGTTTTGTTGTTGTGTTATATGTCGCGGAATTACCTTCTCCGGTTGAAATCATCACAACACCTTTATAATTTTTGTTCCAGTTTTCTTTGTTGCCGGATATCCAGACAACATCAGGTATGTGCGAAACCGCATTATCCGTATCCATGTTCTTTGTCTCTGGGAGCATCCTCTTTTTAAGCATGTTTTCAGCTTCTTTTTCTGTTATTTTATTGTTTGTTTTGAAGGCGAGCACCAGTATTTTTTTGTTTCCGTTTGTTATCTCCACCCATGCAGGATTCGGGATGTTTGTTATGTTTTCCGGGTTTTCCGAAGGTTCGGCCTGCGTGCTCATGATAATCCCGCTGAAGATGCCCGTAATTTTCTCGGTGAATTTTATATCAACCCCCTCTATCGGATCCCGGTGGTTCGAGAGTGGTATGTCCGGGAGTATTATTTTTTCCGGAAATAGTTTGTTGTTCCTAAACATCCCTTCAATTGCAACGATATCGCCTATTTCAATGTCAAATTCCTTACTCACGACCTCGGCGTCCCCTGTCGTGTCTTCGACGACAAAACCATCCTGTGTGATCCCCTTTACGCGAACTATGACAACGCTTACCGAGAAAGTCTTTCTTGCCTTGTTTATTGAAATAGCGTCTGTTTTTTTGAGCAGAATATCTCTGAGTGTCTCGTATTTTTCGTTGAATTTTTTTATAAAATCCTGCGAATTCAGTGTTTTTTTTCCGGTGTTGTTAAGTATTTTTATATTATTGGAGATTTTGGCTGGTTGGTTCTGTTTTTTTGTGTCTAGAAATTTTGAAAGGTTATCATTGTTTATTTTATTCAATTCGTCCGGGGTCGGCGCAATTCCGTGATTCATTAGTTCTTTTAATATTTGTTTTTTTTCCATGTTTTCAGCTTTATTATAAGAACCAAAAATTAATAAAAGAATTAATTCGGAAGCAGGTCGTTTTCCGTTAGTATTTTTTTTACCTTATCGATCAGGTTGGTACCGAGGAGTATGCGTATCTCCCTTGTTCTGCCGTACCTTCCCTTTGAAATGACCCTGGTGTTTATCACACCCATCATGTCAAGCTCCGCGATGAGGTCGGAAACCCTTCGTTGTGTGAGCAACTTCAGCCCCCTTGAAAAACATATTTTTTCGTAAACATAAAATACGTCCCCCGTCTGTATGTTTTTCTGGCCTTCGTCCGCCAGCTTGATCACAGACGAAAGAACGGCAAGTGATTGTTTTGGTTGAGAGTGGACCATCTCGACCAGCCGGTCAAAATCCAGTTTTTCTTCTGCCTTGTCTATATGCTCAGTCTTTACGTTATTTTCTCCGTCTCTTTCTACGATCTCACCGGCCATTCTTAAAAGATCCAGAGCTCTCCTTGCATCACCGTGTTCCTGCGCGGCGAGGGCTGCGCATTTTGGTATAACTCCGGGGTCAAGCGCTCCGTTATTGAATGCGAGACCGGCTCTCTGTGCCAGTATATCTTTAAGTTGTGTTGCGTTATACGGAGGGAAAACTATCTCCTCTTCGGATAATGATGATTTTACTCTTGGATCAAGTGTTTCGGTGAATGATATGTCATTCGAAATACCCACAATTGAAAGCTTCGATCTCTTCAGGTTTTCGTTTATTCTGGTGAGATTATACAGGAGCCCGTCACCTATTTTTTTAACAAGGGTGTCTATCTCGTCCAGAATAAGTATAACTGAATATCCGAGTGAATCTATTTTATCGAAAAATATCTGGTAAACCCTGTCCGTCGGGAGGCCGGTGTAAGGAACATCCTCCCCCAACATTCTGGATAACTCGGCAAGCAACCTGTATTCCGTATCGGAAACGTTCTTCATTTTGCAGTTTATATACATGATCTTGATTTTTTTTGATGTTTTTTCAAGCTCATTCACCACTGTATTGGTTGAAATGGTTTTTCCTGTTCCCACAGTACCGAAAATGAAAAGATTAGATATCTTCTCTCCCCGAAGGGACGGCGCAAGTGTTTTTGCTATCTGGTTTATCTGATCATCCCTGTGGGTTATTGTTTCAGGTGAATATTTGTTGGTTAAAATATCCTTATTTTTGAAAATACCATTATTTTCCTTATAAGAAGAAAACATTTCCTTAAGATTTAATTGCCCCATATAAACACCTGTAAAATCGAATGATAAATTTTATTTAAATATCTTACGAAACATTCAGATAAGTTCTATATGAAATCAGGGTTTTATATTCTTTTTCATATAACAATGTTATAAATTCACATAACACCACAACCCCCTTTCTTCTCATGGAAAACCAACAAACAAGAGCTTCATTTCAAATAGAAATCATAACACTGTTATATTATAATTATAATAAATATATTATTATAATATTGAGTTCCATGAGAAATCAAGGTGTTATACACTTAATTTTTCCGTCGCTTTTTCTATCCTGTACATGGCTGTTTTTATTTTGTTATAATCGGTTGCGTAAGAACATCGTATATACCCTTCACCCATTCTACCAAACTCCGTTCCGGGTACAACAGCAACCATGGCCTCTTTCATTAACCATTTCGAAAATTTTAATGAATTCATTTTAAAATTTTTTATGTTAGGGAATGCGTAGAATGCGCCTTTGGGGTTAACACATGAAAAACCAGGAATATCGTTAATCCTCTTGATGATCATTTTCCTTCTCCTATCATATTCCATTAACATCTTCTTCACTGGTCCCTGCGGACCTCTCAGGGCCTCTATAGCAGCGACCTGTGAAATGGTCGGGGCACAGATCGAGGAATAGATGTGAACCCTTTTCATTGCGTTTATCAGTTCCTGAGGACCTGCAGCATAACCTACCCTGAAGCCGGGCATTGCATATGTTTTCGAGAATGAATGCAGTGTGATCACCCTTTCATCCATACCATTCAGTGACCCTATCGATACATGCTTTTCATCATCATACACAAATTTCTCATATGCCTCATCGGAAATTATTATCAAATCGTTTTCTATTGCGAAGTCGGCGATCTCTTCCAATGTTTTTTTACCAAAAACAACACCCATCGGGTTTGACGGTGTGTTAATGATTATAACATTTGTTTTTTCCGGTATTATGACCTTTTTGGCCTCTTCTACACTAAACTGGAAGCCATCCCTCTCATGATGAGGGATCGAAATCGGCATCCCGTTGAGAATCTCGATTGTTGGTTTGTATGCCAGAAAGCCCGGGTCAGGTAATAATACCCCCTCACCGGGATCTATCATACAAACAAGCGAAAGAAGTATGCATTCAGTAGACCCGCACGTAACTACGATCTGTTCAGGCGAAACGTCTATCTTGTTTTCCCTCCTGAGTTTTTTTGATATTTCCTCTCTTAATTCAATCCTCCCGCCAGGTGGCGAATAATGGGTGAAACCACCTTTCAGTTTTTTGCATGCCTCATTGATTATGTTTTTTGGCGAATCAAAATCAGGTTCCCCCGGACCGAGCGATATTATACCTTTACTCTCCTCTGCCATTTTTATGAGTTCTCCTATGATGGAAACAGGAAGTTCCGTCTCCCTTTCGGAAATAATGTTTTTCTTCCATTTCTGCATAATAATATATTGTATTTATGAATAATAATGATATGGACAACATAACCAAATTTTTCGATCCAAAAACGGTTGCGGTTATCGGGGCGTCAAGGAACCCGAACAAAATCGGACACATAATACTTTCTAATTTCGTTGACGGTTTCAAGGGAAAAATATTCCCTATAAATCCAAAAATAGACAAAGTGCTAAGGCATAAGTGTTATCCCGGCATTTCTTCGGTAAAAGAAAAAATAGACCTCGCTGTTATAGCTGTTCCCGCGCCTGTCGTCCCGGACGTTCTTGAAGAATGCGGGAAGAACGGGGTAAAAGCATGTATAATAGTTTCCGGTGGTTTCCGGGAATCGGGTAAAATCGAATTGGAGAAGAAGATGGAAAAAATAGTGAAAAAATACAAAACAAGGGTTATAGGGCCAAATTGTATCGGTATTTATGACCCTTACTCCGGTGTAGATACGATATTCAATCCCCGTTACAAACTGGAAAGAACCGAAAAAGGAAGCATATCGTTTATCTCCCAGTCTGGCGCGACCATGTCGGTGATCATGGATTGGATGGCGATGAGAAAATACAAGACATCAAAACTGGTGTCGTACGGAAACGCGATTGATGTTGATGAGGCGGACTTGGTAGAACACTTTGCGAATGACAAGAAGACCAAGGTGATATGTTTGTATGTGGAGGGTGTCAATAAGGGGAGAAAATTAATGAAGAGCATGAAGAAGGTTTCGAAAAAGAAGCCTATAGTTGCGATGAAGGCCGGCGTTACGGAAGCAGGCAAGGGCGCCGCGCTGTCGCATACCGGTTCGCTTGCCGGCCATTCTGATGTTTATCATGCCGCTTTCAAACAATCCGGTGTTTTGCTTGCCAGTGATCTGGAACAGATGTTTGACTTTGCCAGAGTGCTTTCCACACAGCCGTCTCCTGCCGGGAAAAGGGTGCAGATAATAACGGATGGCGGGGGTTTCGGTGTAATATCGACCGACTGGCTGATAAAGAACGGGATGGAGATAGCCGAGATGGGAGAGAGCAACAGGAAAAGAATAAGGAAGCTCGCTCCTGTACACGCAAGTGTTGAAGGGGTGATAGATCTGACCGGCGATGCGACATCAGGGATGTACAAGGAATGTATAGAGGCTTCTCTGGATGACGAGAATGTTGACATTGTATTTGTCGTGGCTTTGTTCCAGCCCCCGATGCTGACCTCCGATCTCGTGGAGATATTGATAGAAGAAACAGCAAGGAAAAAGAAGCCGATAATAGTGGTTTCCGCCGGCGGGAGTTACACCGATGTTCTGAAAAAATCATTGGAGGAAAACGGTGTTCCGTGCTTCTCCTATCCCAAGGGAGCGGCGGATGCGGCGAAATGCCTTTATAATTATTCAAAGATAAAATATAGTTAAAATTAGAGGTGAGAAAAATGACAGATGAGCTGGATGTTTTGCTGAAGGAAAAAAGGATATTCAAACCTTCTAAGAAATTTGTTGAGCAGACGAATGTTAAGAAATGGATGAACGAGCACGGTATAAAAACTTATGATGAACTTCTCAAAAAATCCCAGGATATTGAATGGTTTTGGGGAGAGATGGCTAAGGAATTTTTAGAATTTTACACACCATATAACAAAATATTGGAATGGGAACCACCATACGCAAAGTGGTTCACGGGAGCAACATATAATATTGTGCATGATGCTCTTGACAAACATGCAATGGGAAAGAACAAAGACAAGCTGGCATACATATGGGAGGGCGAGCCGGGTGATGTTAAGAAAATAACATACGAGCAGTTATATTTTGAAGTAAACAAACTGGCCAACGGGCTGAAATCCCTTGGTATAAAGAAGGGTGATCATGTCGGAATATATATGCCAATGATACCTGCTCTTTCTATAGCAATGCTAGCTTGCGCAAAAATAGGGGCGATACATGCGGTTGTTTTTTCCGGTTTTTCGGCCAATGCACTCCATGAAAGAATGGCAGACTGCAAAGCAAAGGTTGTGATAACATGTGATAGTTTCTACAGGAGAGGAAAAACGGTCCCTCTCAAGAAACAAACCGATGATGCTGTCGAGAATGCGCCGAGCGTTGAGAAAACGATAGTTTTCAAGAGAACGGGCGAGGATGTTCCATGGAATGGCGAGAAAGACGTGTGGTGGCACGAACTCCTCGATAAACAAGATAACGAATGTGAAACCGAAAAAATGGATGCCAACGATACGATTTTCGTTTTGTATACATCCGGAACAACTGGGGCACCCAAGGGAGTTTTGCATTCCCATGCAGGATACGCTTTAGGAATTGCCGCAACCATGAGCTGGGTATTTGATATCAAGGATGATGACGTATGGTGGTGCGCTGCCGACGTGGGATGGATAACAGGCCACAGCTACATAGTTTATGCCCCGTTAATGCTTGGAACAACTTCAGTCATGTATGAAGGCGCTCCTAATACACCAAAACCCGACAGGTGGTGGGATATAATAGAAAAATACAAAGTCTCGATCCTCTACACTTCTCCTACGAGTATAAGGATGTTCATGAGTTTTGGTGAGGAATGGCTCGAGAAGCACGATCTCAGTTCATTAAGAATGTTGGGATCTGTCGGAGAACCGATAAACCCTGAGGCATGGGTATGGTATTACAAACACGTCGGATCCGAGAAGTGCCAGATTATGGATACATGGTGGCAGACAGAGACGGGACATCATTGCATTACACCTCTCCCGATAACGGAACTCAAACCAGGTTCCGCTACAAAACCTTTCCCCGGTATTTCTGCCGATGTTCTGGATGAAGACGGGAAATCAGTTAAAATCTCCGGTGGCAGCCTCGTTCTTCTGAAACCATGGCCCGGTATGTTGCGAGGACTCTACAAAGCGCCGGACAGGTTTAGTGAAACCTACTGGAAAAAATACCAGGATATTTATTTGACAGGTGACATGGCAAGGATAGATGAGGATGGTTATTTCTGGGTTCAGGGAAGGGCTGATGATGTTTTGAGCGTTGCCGGCCACAGGATAGGTAATTCGGAAGTGGAATCCGCCCTGGTCAGTCACCCTAAGGTAGCTGAGGCAGCGGTAATAGGCAAGCCTTCCGAAATCAAGGGGGAATCCATAGTGGCCTTCGTGAGGCTTATGCAGGGTGTGGAAGAGAGCGATGACCTGAAAAAAGAACTTCACAACCACGTTGGAAAAGAGATAGGAAAGATAGCGAGACCAGAGGAGATATGGTTTGTGAAAGATCTTCCGAAAACAAGAAGTGGAAAAATAATGAGAAGGGTCATAAAGTCCAAAGCTCTTGGAAAAGAAGTCGGTGACACTTCAACACTTGCCAACCCGGAAGCAGTGGATGATATCCAGACAATAGTTTGATGATCCCTCAGATCATCTTTTCTATTTTTTTTATATTTTCCAGTGGAGCGCATATGGTGAGAATGTCTCCTTCATTTATTTTCATTGTTCTTTTCGGAACAATGAATTTGCCTCCCCTGTAAATTGAACATACTATAAAACCCTTTTCCATAGATTCGATTGTTTTGTTCGCAAAACCCGAATCCTTGGAAACACTCGCTTCGAACACCTCACCCTTTCCCCCACCTACCAGACTAACCAGATGCTTGCCTGGTTTTTCGAGGGCTTTTTTGAACGCGAGAACAGCGGCAGTTGTCGTGTTTATTATATTGGATACACCGGTCTTCGAGAATATGGACTCATTCTCGGACTCATTTATTCTGGTTATGGTGTTAGCGACGTTCACACTCTTCGCCATTTCGCAAACCATGAGGTTTGTTTTATCATCACCCGTCATCGCGACCACGGAATCCGAATTCTCGAAATCAGCATCCCGGAGTATGTTTATATCGGAACCGTCTCCGTGAAGAACCAACGCATCCAGCTTCTCCGCAAGTTTTTCAGCCAATTTTTCATCCTTCTCAATAATGACTATGTCATCCTTTTCCTTTATGAGAAGCTGCGCAAGGGATTCACCCAAAGAGCCCCCACCAACAATTATTACCTTCATAAGAATTATTGAAATAACATCATTTATATTGCTAACAATCAGCCGCCAATTTCACCAATAAAAATTTTCATAACAACAATCTCCCCTCCGGGCCCATCCATCATCCCGATTCTCTGGACCTCACTTTCCCACCAAAATTCATTTTCTTTCTGGCCGCAATCAATTTTGGGATCTGAAAAATCGGTAGCATTCGTTACAATAATAATCCTCATCGACAATAATCTCTTCCCGAGATCATCATTCCTTTCTATATTAAGCCTTCTTTTCAGGGTGTCGAATTTCACCTTATCCGGATTACCGTTAGAAACACAGTACGTATCATTAAAATCAGATATTTTTGTCGAATTAAAATAAGGCCACTCGTCTACCAGTGTTATGTTGGAACTCGGGTTTGTCAGCACCTCCGATACCCATAAAGCCTTACTCTGGATTTCGTCTTTGTAGAATCTGCCCTCAAAATCGGAAACATTTATGTTGAGATAGTTTATTGCAAACAGTATTATCATGAAGAACATCAGTGCCGCTACTATGAATTCGAAAATAAACTGACCTTTCATAATAATATTCAGTTGTGAGATAAAATAAAGACACTATTTCAAAAGACGGCTTGATTTAATTAATATAAGCAGTCATGCGCCAGTTTCGAGAGAGGCAGGTCGAAGACATACGTCATACACTGTTATATTTGATTTTTATTTCAAATCCCCTAAATAATTAATATGAGGATACTCCTGCTTCCGATAATAATGGTTTTGGTTATTGTTTCGGGATGCACTATACCCGGAACGACCATAGAAATACCTTTCATACCGAATTTCTTTGGTCCTAACATACAGGAGGAGACTCATGATGTAATTGTCATACAGAGTCTCCAGGCAATACCATCCACCGAAGTCAGGTCCGGCCAGACAGTCACACTTCGCGCATTCATCAAGGATCAGCAGAACCCGGAAATGGGACCCAAAGGTAATGTTAAAATAGTTTTGTATAATACGTGCGAGCTTTTTGATGTTGATACAAGGTCCAGTTTTTGTACCATGGGAAAAGAGGTGATAATGCAAAAAGACCAGACAAGCGGGGCGTATTACTGTACCATAGAAAAAATGTTTCCGCAATCCACCGCAGTCGCTGAATGGAGCCTTAAGGCGAGGGACGTCAAGGTTCAGACGCCCTGCAGGGTGGGGATCATGGCACAATACACGTATTTCACCCCGACCACTTACAAGGTGACGTTCATAAACAAACAGGAGCTCGAAAGGCTGGTCACTCAGGGCAAATCGGCCGGCGTGGGAGGATTGGAAGGTGTTGCTGGTGAAGGTCCTGTTAAGTCTTACATGGAAATTCCAAATCAGCCAATAGTCTATGATATTAACGAAGGAGGAAGCGGGATACTGTCGTTCTGGATAGAAAACAAGGGAGTCGGCCAGCTTGCGATACCGTCCAGGAATAACACATATTTCGCCACAATTAAAGATGAGTGCCAGAAAATTTCCGAGACCGATACACCCGAAACAACTAGGAAGATGTGTATTGACATATATCCTTCACAGGGAGATGATGTGGATCTGGTGAACGCCGGGGACGGGTTGTCGTTAAAGAAATGTTTTGAACAAAAAATAGGCGAGACAACGGCCCTCATAGGTAGGAGCACCCCGAAATATTCCTGCGAAATTACATCACCGGCAAATTCAAACATAAAACTCCAGAAGACGTTCCAGATAAATTCCGAGATTAGTTATCTTTACAAGTTCACGCAGGAAATAGACCTTAAGGTTAAACCGGGTGTGAGCCTGTAATGCGAAAAATAAAGATATAAAAGCGTAGATAGCAATAATTAAATATATTACGTGACGAAACACGTAACAAAGGGAATGATATGATGAAAGGGATAGAATCCAGTTATCTGAAAGTTTTGTTATTGATCTCAGTTGCAATGACAGTAATAGCTTCTGGTTGCGTTTCTCCCATGGGGGGCGGATCGGCCGGACCAGGGATCGCGATAGAAAAATTTGAACCGTCCCTGACGCAAGTAGAATCCAACGAACCAGTGACATTACACTTGGAACTCAGAAACAAGGGCGAATACAACGGACCTCTCAGTAACGGAGTACCTGTAGTGGCAGAACTAATGGGAGTAGACACGACGGAATGGATGGTTTTACCCAGCGTGTATTCCCAGCCGATGTACCTTTTCGCACCCGATCTTGAATCACAGACGGAAGGTGGGCTTGGTACTTGGAACTGGGAGCTTACTACACCGATGCTCGCACGAGGACAGAGGCTCACATACTCCCCTATCGCAAGGGCGTATTATGTGTATGAGACCGATGTGATTAAACCTGTCTGGTTTGTTACGAAAAATGAACTGGAGACAATCGTAAGGTCCGGAGGAGCTCTCTCTTCTGAAGCTACTTCATACACATCAGGCCCAATAACGGTTGATGTGAAAACAGGAAACTTCGTTTCATCCAGGGAATGGATGGATAGCAAATTCCAGGTGCAAATAAAGATTTCCAACACTGGATCAGGAAACGTTTTCGGGAAGGAAAGGCCAATTGGAGTATACATGGAATGGCCAAGTTTCGTTACTCCAATCGGAGGAAACTGCCCGAAAGAAATTGATTGGTCGGCTGGATATTCGGACATTCTGCCTATTGGACTGACCCCACCAACAACATTGGGTAATTTCGTGAAACTCTGGGACACAAAGGAAACAGATATAACATGCGAGTTCATGATAGTGGAGCCGCCATCAAGCAGGACAAAAGCGAATTTTCATGTAAAGCTTTCTTATATCTATTACATTGATCAGTCAACGCAGATAACTGTTAAGGGAGTAGAAGATTTCATTTAATTTCTTTTTATTTATTTTTTACCAATAATATAGCATGCGCTATATACTTCTTATGCTCTTAGCTCTTGTTTTGATGGTTATGGTCTCTGGATGCAGTTATCTCGAATCCTATAACTACAATTCCAACACCCCCGAGGGAGCGGGTGTCATAATAGAGAGTTTTCAGCCGGACTTCACTGAAGTTTATTCGGGGGAATCCGTTACCTTCGTGATGAAAATTCGCAATTCGGGAACATTCAAGGCAGAAAACGGCTTTGCTGAAATGCTTGGACTCGATCAGACATGGAAAGCACTTAACGAGGAACTGGTCTTGAACGACGAACTCCTTCCGAACGAGGCAGAATGCAGATACCCGATGCATGCCATATCCCTTCTCCCGCCAGACCCTTCGGCCGGTATTCAGGGCTCTGACAAAATATGCACCTGGACTTACATCGCCCCGACCATGTCAAACGGGCTGTTTTCTGATTACAGCCCGAGGGTGAGATTCTTTTATGACTACAAATCGTATGCGATAAAAACAGTTACGTTGGTACCTTCCGAGGAACTAAGGATTCTCCAGACACAGGGCAAGGCCCTTCCATCGGAGACGACAGAAACATCCAGTTCACCTCTCAGCATAGACATATCAACAGCCACACCGATTCGATCTTTCGGGTATGACATGGTTTTTCCCATAATCATAAAGATAAAGAACATGGGAGACGGCACGATATGTTATGATTCTCAGAAATGCAAGACCTCTTTGGAGGGTGGCCCCAGATGGAACAATCTGCAGTTCCGGATAATACTGCCGGATGATATGACACTTTACGGTAATTCCTGCGAAGAAACAATGGATTTGTACATACCGAGAGGTGCTGAGCAGACCGTCACATGCCAGATCCAGACCACCCAGCCGGCAGGATTAACCCAAAAAACAATAAGCGTCCGGGCGGATTACGGATATTTTGTGGATAAGGTTACAAACGTAAAGGTCAGGTCGATCCAGATAGGTGATTCCGGGGATGGTTAAGTATGAAAAAAATAATATTTCTTTCGCTCTTCGTAATTCTTGCGGTTTCCGGCTGTACCAGCATGCCGTTTCTCGGCGGAGGAATGTTGACGGGTAACGGACTGGTAATTGAAGAATTCAAGACAGATTTTTCTGACGTTAATGCAGGAGAGCCATTTAAAATCATGCTAAAAATCCGAAACAAGGGATCATCTCTCGCAAGGAACGTGATGGTTGATCTGTCAAATTCAGACGAACTTCAGTGTATGGGAGATTGCTCTTTTTATACACCACTGTCCCCGCCGGATCCGGAATCCGGGACAGATGGCGAATCCAGAACATGTATCTGGAACTGCAGGGCGCCCCATGATATACCATACGGGATGTCCGTGACTTATAATCCAGGCGTCAGGATTACATACCAGTATACGAGCGATATTGTCAGAACAATCACCCTCGCTTCTCAGGATGAGGTGAGGAATCTCCAGGACATGGGCAGAGCGCTTTCCATTGATCCTATCAGCACGTCTTCCAGTCCCATTTCTCTGGATATTAAATTGCACTCCCCGATACGATACTGGATGGATCAGGGCATAATATCATCCCCGATGTCTATCGATATCACGAATTCCGGAGGGGGTATTTCATGCTATCCCGATTGCCTTGACGAGAACGGATGGAACAAGGTCAATATTTATTCCCATAATTTAATGGGGAACATTCTCATAGACGAATGCGACGTTGGAATAGGAAATCCTGTGACCTTATGGGAGGGCAGATCAAGAACGATCAGGTGCGATCTCCAGATAATGAACATGCCTGTCGCATTCGGGCAGACAAAGAAGACGATCAATATGAAGGCGGAGTATGATTACATGATCACATCGGGCACCGGCATAAAGGTGACTGGCACGGAAGAAAATCCGATTTATTGATCAGAAATCCCCGAGAGTTTTCTGAGGTCCTGTTTTTTTTGGTTCTTTGTTTTCCGAACCCTTTATCTTCCCGTATACCCCATCGAACCCGGCCTCTATGTCAACCTTCCCGCCCCTCGTTTTAATTATAAGTCCGGCTATCCTTTCGTTGGTAAGGTTTTTCAGCTGCTCAAAACCTGCGTCCAGGAGAACATTCAGTTCCGAACCGAATGCATTGGTCAGTTTCTTGTAATCCTCCCAAACCTTTCCCGAGAAAGCCTGCACGCCCAGAACGTGTGCGATTATTTCGGATAACGGGAGAAGAGAATGGAATTTTTTTGCGTCCGGTGGAATGAAACCTTCCTCCCTGTCCGCGAGATCTTCTACCCTGTGCAGAACCCCTAATGTGAGGGGACGTTTACAAACCGGACATATGTCATTATGTTTCTTTGAATTTTCCGGTTCCATCGATATTCCGCAATCCCTGTGCCCATCTAAATGGTATTTACCGTAAGAAGGATTGACTTCTATCGTACCTTCCAGCCCGTTTTTCGTTCTCAGCGCCGCTATTAATTCATTATAACCAGGGGTTTTCAAATCGAATATGGTCGCCTCCCTGCCTATTCTCCATGGCCAGAAAGAATGGGAATCGGAGAAGGAGACCAGCGCGAACTTGTCCAGTTGCGAAAGCCTCCAGTTCATCTGAGGATCGGACGACAGACCCGTTTCCAGTGCGTGGATATGCTTTGTCTGGTCCCCGTAACAATCCTTTATCCTGTCAAAACCCGATTTCGAACCGAACAACGAGAACCAAGGAGTCCATATGTGCGCGGGAATTATTTCCGTGTCATTACTCACACCTTTAATCGTTTCCACGAGTTCCGGGCAACTTATTCCGCATATCGGCCTTCCGTCGGATGCCAGTTTGACTCCTTTCCTGGAAAGAACATCATTTATCTGATCCACCACTTCGAAATTTGGCGCCAGCAATACGTTGTGCACTCTTCTGACTTTACCTCCCTGTGAATATATACTGGATATTTCAGAGGAAAGAATGAATGGGAAACCGTTACCGTATTTCAGAAATCCGCTTCCGTCGTCCGTGAGGCTCTCTTTCAGTTCTTTGATCCATAAAGGATGAGTGAAATCACCCGTTCCCATGAGACCCAATCCCTTCAGTTTTCCATACTCTACCAGATTGGCGATGTTTATGTTCTTGCTCGTGGCACGGCTATATTTGGAATGAATGTGGAGATCTGATATTATTTTCATGAAATGACCTGAAAATATATTGAAAGGAAATTATATAATTGAAAAGAAAAATATGGGCTCGTGGGGAATTTCAGCCAGAAACCGACTCGTCGGTTTCATGTACATTCGAACCCCAGACCTCCGGCTTTCCTAGTTAAAGGTTAAAACTTACCAGGCATGATACCTGGCGGCCATATAAGACCGGCGCTCTAACCAAGCTGAGCTACGAGCCCGTTATTCGATAGACAACTTGATCCAATCATTATTAGTTGTCATACGCTCATTTCCGATAGAAACATACCATGTATGTTTCATTCGCTGTTTGATGTAATTAATTCTGTTCATAAGGTTTATATTTGTTTGATTTTCGATAGACAGCTTGAATTAATATATATAAGCTGTCATGCGTTAAATTCAAAAAAACAGAGTCGTGTGGGGGTAAATGTTTAAAAGTCAGTCGAGTATAATATGTATATCCTTTATAAAGGTAAAATGAAAATATTGAAGAATTACTCATATTGAGATATTAAATGGAGGTGAATGAGATGAACGGACAAGGCATGCAGCCTATATTTATATTACCCGAAGGAACGATGAGGACCAAGGGCAGAGAGGCGCAGAAAAACAACATAACTGCGGCTACTGTCATTTCTGACACGGTCAAGACTACGCTTGGCCCTAAAGGAATGGACAAGATGTTGGTGGATTCTCTGGGAGATGTTACAATAACGAATGACGGAGCCACTATACTTGATGAGATGCAGATCGAGCATCCAGCAGCAAAAATGATTGCAGAGATTGCTAAAACACAGAATGAAGCAGTTGGAGATGGAACGACAACGGCCGTCGTTATCGCAGGAGAGCTTCTGAAAGAGGCCGAGAAGTTACTGGAACAGCAGATACATCCGACTGTGATTACCAAGGGATTCAGGCTTGCGAAATTCAAGGCACTCGAAGAACTGGAAAAACTTGCAAAAACGGTAACGATTAAAGACGAGGCAACACTAAAAAATATAGCCAATACCGCTATAACCGGAAAATCGGCCGAAAAAGCTTCTGAGGTATTTACAAACCTTTCAGTCAAGGCAGTGACGAGGGTTGCTGATGTTCTGGAAGTTGGAACTACCAAGATCGACGCAGAAAACATAAAAATAGAGAAGAAACAAGGCGGTTCAATGGCGGAGACAGAACTGATCGAAGGTGTTGTTCTGGACAAGGAATTGGTTCATTCATCTATGTCAAAAACAGCAGAAAAAGCGAACATAGCACTGATCGAGTCTGCTCTTGAAGTGAAAGAGCTGGAAGGGGACGCAAAGATAAGCATAGACTCTCCCGATAAAATGCAGGCTTTCCTTGATCAGCAGGAAAATGGCCTGCGAACGATGGTTAAAAATGTTATAGATTCTGGTGCAAAAGTTGTGTTTTGCCAGAAAGGCATAGATGACATAGCACAGCATTACCTTGCCAAAGCCGGGATAATGGCGGCCAGAAGGGTCAAGAAATCAGACATGGATGCTCTTACGAGAGCGACCGGAGCGAAGATAATCTCGAATGTGAAGGACCTTTCAAAGGATGATCTCGGTTATGCCGGTATTGTTCAGGAGAGGAAGATCGCAGGTGACAATATGATTTTCGTCGAGAAATGCAAAGACCCGAAAGCAGTGACACTTCTTCTTCGTGGAGGATCCGAACACGTTGTTGACGAAGTGGAGAGAGCGGTCGAAGATGCCGTCAAAGGCGTTATTGCAGCGCTGGAGCTCGGTAAGATAGTTCCCGGCGGAGGGGCGATAGAGATGGAGTTATCGAAAATACTAAAAAAATACGCCGATTCCTTCCGGGGAAGAGAACAGCTTGCTGTAAGCGCATTTGCTAGTGCTCTTGAATCCATACCGAGGAGCCTGGCGGAAAATGCGGGTCTTGATCCCATAGACAAGATTGCACAACTCAAGGCAGAACACGACAAGAACAATGCGACATACGGTCTGGACGTATTCACTGGAAAGATTCAGGACATGTTCAGTCACGGTGTCGTGGAACCAATGAAGATCAAACAACAAGCGCTTAAATCAGCGGCAGAAGTCACCGAGATGATACTTAGAATAGACGACGTGATCTCGGGCGGACAGAAGGAAAGCGCTCCTTCAATGCCGCCACCTGGCGGAATGGGAGGAATGGGTGGCATGGGCGGAATGTACTGAGCCAAAAACAAAAAGGTATACTCATAGCGTATACCGACCCTTTATTTCTTTTTCATTTTTCTTGAAAAAACATTTATATTGGGAGAGCCATAAATTATTATTATGGTTGACGACGAATACGAGATTATTCCTACCTCGCCTATACGAAGGTTGGAAAAAAGGATGGAGAAGGTGGAGACCGGTTCTTCTTCATCGGAGGTTCACAGTCTGATAGAACAGGTCGTGGAACTCATAAAATCTAATCAGAGGATAATAGACGATTCCATAAAGGCGAACAATGACCTCATAGCAGAGGTTTCCAAGGTCCCTAAACGGGTTGATGACCTGATAATGGAGATGAGGGAATTCATGAAACTCCTGAGGACATCAGCCGAGAGCGAAGAGGTGTCCGCCGTTTCTAAAGAGGTCATGGAACCTCTTGTGGGAAAGATGTCCGAATTGTTAGACCAGAATAAGAAGAACTTCGAGACTAATCAGGCAGCGCTAACGACTCTCGGTGTCATAGAAAAGCGTCTTAAGAGGTTATATTACCAGTCTGGTCAACCACCCGCAACATCATCTTCATCTAATCAGACAATGGAATATGGGAGGTAAAAAATGAGAAAAGGTATTACACCAATAGTATCGATCATCATACTTCTGTTGATCACTATAGGTCTGGCTGCATCAGCTTATACATTCCTTTCAGGTTTTCTGGGAGGATACACCAGGGGTTCAGTAATGATTGTGGACAGCTATTGCCAGGGCATGCAGACCACGACAATAAAACTAAGGAATGCCGGGACAGAGGAAATGAGCCTCGGGGACTGTACTACTCCGTTCGGAGGGACTGATAAGGATTGCGGTTCGCTTACTGTTAGCAGGACAGACGGCCAACCAATGGTTGCTGCAGAATTTTCAACCGCTTCAATAAAACCCCAGCAGATAACGGTATTCACCGATACATGTGCAAGCGGTTCAGAGTCAAGAACATGCACGTACCGAATCGTAGGTTCCGGTCTCGGTGCTATCACGGCAACAGTCAACTGCGGTTGAGCTTTTTTCCTTTTCATTTTCTTGAGAATTAGTCGTATCTACATCTTTAGTTTCTTTATATCCAGTCTACCTTGGGCGAAGTGATTCCTTCCCCCGCCGGAACCGCCATGCTTTTCGCAGAGATCTTTCACTTCTTTCACTATGTCTATTGTTTTGCTTATCCCCACGACATCACCGTCCCTGCTTATGAGTATTATCGTGATTTTGGGATTTTTCGCAACAAGCGAATCGGAAGTCTTGATCATCTCCTTCCTGTTCATATCCACGATTTCGAAAATCCGGTTATTCTTCGCTTTTTTCAGAAGGGATTCCGCATTGTTCCCGGCCCCCTTTTCGAGTTCCTTATTCCTTGATTTTCTCTGTTTTTTCCATGTATCGAAGACAATCTCGCACCCCGCTCTAAGAGATAAAGCATCGGTTTTATTTATTATATTCTTGTCAATCTCTTCAGCGAATTTCTCAACTGTTTTCTCGAGTTGGTCCGGCGGGACGGAAAAAAGGACAGAACATTCATGAAGCTCTTTGGAAATATCCACCTTTCCTTTAACATCAACGAAGTCATCAATCTTTTTCACAATATTATCATATATCTCTTTTTCTCTACTTTCCAATTCACCAACCTTTTCCCCTGAGGTGAACTCGATCCTGTTCACACCGTCCTGGACCCTTTCCGATTTTATTATCTTTATTGACCCCACCTCTTTGGTATTATCAAGATGGGTTCCCCCGCAGGCTTCAACATCGAATATATTTCCGTTTTCCGGTATTTTTACGACCCTCACCTTCTTCCCCGGAGAAGCACCGCCCTGATAGAGCACGAATCCATATTCCCGTTCCGCCTCGCTCCTGTCCATGAGTTTCTTGAACACTTTTTCCTCTTTTTTGATCATATCGTTCGCTATTTTTTCGATATCCTCCAGTTCTTTTCGGCTGAATGGATTATAATGGGTGAGATCAATCCTCGAGACATCAATCCCCTTTTGTGCACCGGCCTGCCATACATGCTTTCCCAGAAGCTTGCGGGCCGCTCCGGAAACCAGATGGGTTGCTGTGTGCATCTTCATGAGCTGGTATCTTCTTTCCCAATTTAATTCCCCTTTAACGGATTGTCCTGGTTTGAAGTCTCCGCTGACTTTGTGTAGGACAACACCTTCCGTCTTCCTGACCTCCCTCACTTCCTTCCCGTTTAGCATTCCTACGTCATGAGGCTGTCCTCCACCCTCCGGATAGAATAGTGTCTGGTCCAGAATAATCCATTCCCCGATCCTTTTTATAACCTTTGCACGGAACTCCTTCTGATAGGGATCATCGTAGAATATCATTTTGGTCTCTTTTATTCCTGAAATATCAACACCTTTCTCATGCTTCTTCTTTTCCGTCATGTGTTTCTCCGTTATTTTTCCATAAAACCCTTCAGGTATCTTTATATCCTTCCCTATTTTCTCCCCTGCTTTTTTGAAAAGTTCAGGGGTCACACCGTTGGACACGTATAACGTAACAAGATCCTCTTCCTTTGGCCCGCCCTTCTCAAGTATTCTCGCAACCATCGATTTTGCCTTTTCCATCGTTTTTTTATGCCTCCCCCTTTCTACGTTAATTATGCTCGAAAGCGAGTCCAGATTTTCGTTAAGTTCGGGAAAAAGAGGTTTTAAAAAATTCGAATGGAGTTCTGCCATCTTCATGAGATCTAAATCGAATCCGAATTCATCTAGGAATGAGAAAGACCTCCTCAGCAAAACCCTGAGATTATATCCGCCTCCCACGTTCGATGGTATCGCTCCATCTGAGACAGCGAATAAAAGTGTTTTTATATGATCGGTTATCGCATATAACGCTTGCATTGGTTCAACGGCTTTGTTTATTTCACCAACAGAAACACCGAGCCTCTTTGCTATCTCCTTTCTTACCCCCTCCACGTTTTTCACTTCGTCGAAATCTAGCGCACCGGCCAGTTTGGAATACCTGTCAAAGAGGTCGCTTCCCCTGAAACCGGTCTCCTTTTTGACCCATTTTATTACAGGACCAAACGCAGCTTCATATCCGGTATGGGTTCCCTGAGAGAACCATACAAGTCTTTCATGTCCCCACCCGACATCTATAACCTTTTGTGGGAGCTCTCTGTATGTGTTGCCTGTCTTTGTGAACTGAGAAAAAACCGAATTAACAAGCTCCAGACCAAGGGAAATGGTTTCGAGTGACGGACCAAATTGTGAAAAATCTGGCATCGACCAAACACTTTCTATGTATACCATTTTTTCCTTGGGTATACCGAGAACGCCGTTAAGGAAACCGAAATTCAGATCTATGCACCTGTCTTTCCAGTAATTTCCGAATGAATGCTGACCGCCCATTATGAACGAAGTATGATGCCTTCCGGTAACCCCGACGTTTGCTATGTCAGGGAATCTGAGGCAGACCTGCGGAACAACCAGAGGATCGCATGGATATTCCATTACTGTTTTCCCGTTGTCTATTCTCTGGAAATCCTGTATTGAAGCTATCGTGAAGAAGAGGTCAGGTCTCCATCTGTCCACTACTGGATATCTGCTGACGGCCGTGTGGCCGTTCTTCACGAAAAACCTTTCAAAAGCTTTCCACATCTCGACGTAATCGAGGCTCCTTTTTGTTATCGATTTTCCTATGAAGCCATAATTTTCGCATGGCGGGTCGCCACACTTCTTTTTTTCACTGTCCAGTGTCCAGAAATACTTCCCGCAGTTTTCGCACTTTCTTCTTTCGAAGCCTTCTCTTCGGAAAAGCTCTACCTGATATTGTTTTTTCCAGTTTTTTTCGAATTCCTTCTTAAGACTGTCTTTCGTGAACATAATAACAAATATTTACCCGGTGATATTTTTATAAAAATGGGAGATTTACTTCGATTTTTCCGCCTTGGAAACCATTAATTTGGTTTTTACCGCCACGTCAGGATTGACCGAAATGCTATCTATCCCGCAATCCACGAGAAATTTAACGAAATCGGGGTAATTGCTAGGGGCCTCCCCGCATATCCCCACCTTTCTTTTGTATTTGTGTGCGGTGTCTATTAGGTGTTTGATTGATCTTTTCACAGCTTCGTTTCTCTCGTCAAATTCATTCGATAGGGTTTCATTATCCCTGTCTATCCCTAATGTGAGTTGTGTAAGATCGTTCGAACCTATGGAGAACCCGTCAAATAGTTTTGAAAATTTATCAGCCAGCCATATATTGGATGGTATCTCCGCCATAACGTATATTTCAAGATCCTTCCCTCTTTTCAGTCCTTCTTCTTCCATTATCTTCAGTACACCCTTGCCTTCTTCTATCGTTCTGCAGAATGGTATCATCAACTTTATGTTTTTCAGGCCCATGTCATTCCTTACTATCTTCATCGCCTGGCATTCGAGTCTGAACGCCGGTTCGTATTTTTTGTTTATGTACCTGGAAGCACCTCTCCATCCTATCATCGGGTTTTCTTCCAGTGATTCGTATTCCACGCCTCCCTTCAGGCCTGCATATTCATTGCTTTTGAAGTCGGACATCCTAACTATCACGGGCCTCGGATAAAACGGTGCGGCTATCTTTGATATCCCTTCGGAAAGTTTCTTCACGAACTCTTTCTCTCTGTTCTTTTTTATCATGTAAAGGGGATGTTCTTTGACACATGATGTGATTATGAATTCCTCCCTCGCCAAACCTATTCCGTCAACGGGAAGTTTTGACGCATCCACCGATTCGTCTGGCATTCCGACATTAACGAATATGCCGGTCTTCGTTTTCGGTACCTTTTCGATTTCCATGTGATCAATCCGGTATTTCAGAATACCGGAATATATTTTCCCCACCTTTTCCGTGCAGTCTACCGTTATATTATTACCGGTCTTGAGAGTTTTCGTGGCTCCCATCGTGTCAATCACACACGGGACGCCAAGCTCCCTTGAAATGATCGCAGCGTGGCTGGTTGATCCACCCTTCTCGGTTATTATCGCGGATGCATTTTTCATTATAGGCTCCCAGTTAGGGTCGGTCATTTCAGTAACCAGAACCTGACCCGCTTTGAATTTTCTCATATCCTTGACATTCTTTATCACAATCGCGGTTCCTGCACCTATCCTTTGTCCTATGGAATGCCCTGTGAGGATGAGATTGCCATGCTCCTCGAGAATATATTTTTCAATCGTATTGGAATTAACATTGGAATGGACAGTTTCCGGTCTTGCCTGCAGGATGAATATCCTACCATCCTTGTCCTTTGCCCATTCAATATCCATCGGTCTTTTGTAATGTTTTTCAATACTTACGCCATATTTGGCGAGTTTTAACACGTCCTTATCCTCAATCGAATACATTTCCCTAAGAAAGCTGATCACCTTTTCATCAATATTTTTCCCGAATTTTTTTGTCAACATTCGTTCTTTGCTCCCAAGCTTTTTTTCCAGTATCTTCATCGTAGGTTTGAAAACGGTGAATTCGTCTGGTGTAACAACCCCTTTAACAACATATTCCCCGAGACCGTAAGAAGAATTGATAATCACCGAATTCTTGAAACCGTTATCCGGATCCAGGGTGAACATTACCCCGGAAGAATGAGAATCCACCATTATCTGAATACCTACAGACAATGCCACAGATAAATGATCAAAACCCTTGTCTTCCCTGTATGATATTGCTCTGTTGGTGAACAGTGAAGCATAACATTTTTTTACCGTGGCAATCAGATATTTTCGACTCGTGTTGAGATATGTTTCCTGCTGACCGGCGAAGCTTGCTGTTGGTAGGTCTTCCGCTGTAGCCGAGCTTCTCACAGCAACTAGTGCCTTTTTAATACCCGAAATACTTGAAAGTTTTTTGTGATGCTCCAGTATTTCATTTTCCAAATCCTTTGGAATTTTTGCTTTCAATATGGCTCTTCTTATACTTTTCCCGGCCTTTTCCAAATCCTTTACCCCTTTTGTATTTATTCCTCTTAGTTCCCCTTTTATGTATTCCTCCAGACCATTCTCCCTGATAAAATGCCAGTATGCCTTGGAAGTTACTGCAAAACCAGGCGGAACCGGGATTTTTGTTTTGCTTATCATTTCACCGAGTGATGCGTTTTTTCCGCCTACGAGATTGACATCACCTTTTCCAATCACATTAAACCACAAGACGAATCCCTTATTCACCATAGATAATATTGGTCTCTTCGTGTACTTAAATTTTTGGAACTAAAAATAAGGAATTCTGCTGCCCGGACGTCAAAAAACAAATTAACCAAACAAAGCGCCCAGTCCAGCAGCGGCCTCTTCAGCCTTTTCTTCCGGTTTCTCTTCTTCTTCCTTCTTCTCTTCTTTTGCATCTGCTCCGGCAGATGATTGTGGTGCCGCCTGTACAACCGCAGCCTGCTTTATAGCTTCGTCTATGTTAACGTCTTTTAGGGACGAAACCAATGCTTTTATCTGCGATTCTTCAGCTTTTGCTCCAGCGGCTTCTACCACTTTTTTAACACTTGCCTCATCAACGGGTTTTCCGAGGTCATGCAAGAGAAGTGCCGCATATACTATATCCATTTTTCACACCTCCGTGAATATTATTTTTTATTCTCCCCTTTTTCCGATGAATTTTCTTCTTCCTTCGGTTCATCCTTTGTGGGTTCCTCCGTTTTCGGTTCTTTTTCTTCAGTCGGTGGAGCCGAAAGATCAATTTTGTCTTTCAATGAACACATCTGGGCATTTGCCCTTGAAAGCAGTTTATCAATAGTCTCTTTGGTTATTATGTTTGCTTGCATCGCAAGCGATAATGCTTCCTTGTAAGCCTTAGTTATCAGATGAGGAACCGTGCCTTCTGATATATAATTTATGCTCATTGCCAGATTGAAAGCGCATGAATGAGCATATTTAAGATCATCAACATATTTTTCCTGTGGTATGAACAGGATGTCCTTCTTGAATATCGTTCCTTGGTCCCATACAGCCACAAGATCCAGTCCGATCTCCATTGGTTCTATTCCCAGTTTTCCGATTATGTCAGCAACATTCCTGTCAATAACCTCTCCTTCCTTTACTACAACTGTGTCCTTTTTAACGACTATGCTTTCGCCTTCCACACCGGCCGGTATCTTAACTCTTTGCAGTTCTCCTATAACCGGTCCAGGTTTCAGCGATGTTGGACCTGCCTTTACGACTATGTCAATCGGAGCGATGTCGCCTTCTTTGGCAGCAGCGAATGATTTGGAAGAATCTATTATTCTCGCCAGTTCGAAAGGGTCCTTTTCTGAAAGCAAAAGTGCTGGCTGATTCTGTATGAGAACTTCCAGATCTTTAAGACCATTTTTATCGACTTTTTCAATTGCAAGCCTGATCAAACTCTTTCTGATAACCATTATGGTGGCTTTCCCCCTGAGTTTGTCTCTCATCTCGTGAAGTTGTCTACCGGGCATCTTGAACATGTCAAGCAGTCCTATTATTGGGTATTTCTCAAGATTCTTTGCAAGAACCTTCACACACTCTCTCTTTTTTTCCGATACCACAATAATCACCTATATCTTCAACCTCACCGGTTTGCCCATGGTGAGCTTTACGTGGGCATTTTTTACGTTATTTCTCCCCTTTGGAAGCTTCTCGTTGACGAAGTTCATGAGGGCAGTTACGTTTTTGGCAATCTGTTCCTCTTTCATCTCTTCGGTGCCGACTGAAACATGAATAACTGGCGAATCCTTGATTTTTATCCTCACCATTTTTTTTGACATAATAATGATAGGATCAACCTTTCCCTTTGGTGGGATTGGTTTTGGCATTAATCCCCTCGGACCAAGAACTATACCTAAAGTTTTACCAACCTGCGGCATGAGCGGAGCCTCGGCAAACCACCAGTCGTATTCCTTTGAATACGCTTTGACCTTTTTCTTGTCCTTTCCAAGATCGTCAAGCTCGTTTTTTGTTATTATAAGGTCAGCCTTCCCTTTCGCTTCGGCTAGAAGGGTATCTACTATGAAAACTGTTTTGGTTTCCTTCCCTTTCCCTTCTGGAAGTGAGAATTCCAGATTAATTTTATTTTCAGGTTTTTTCAGATCAATATTTTTAAGAGAAATTGCAATATCCCATGTCTGGGTAAATTTTCTTTTCTTTGACTGCTCTTTCGCTTTCTTTATCTCTTCGATGAATTCCATTTTGATCCTCCCACTTACGTGGTACATCGGATTCCTAATGAATGAATACAGTTATCTTATTTAGGAAGATATTTAAACCTTTCTTTCGAGATATTCCTTTAAAAATAGTGCAAAATCCTTGTTTCTCTCTGAAAATTTTAGAATTTTTTCTTTACCTGCCAGATCAAATTTATAAGAAATAATCATGGATATATGTGAACGGATGCCCGATTCCATTAGTTTTTTCGAAGATTTTTCCAAAAACTCTTTCAGAGAATCTTTAGCCGATGTCCATCTTCTTTCAGTGAACGCCACCCAGAAATCTTCCTCCACGAAAAGATTATCATTTTTATATTTTTCTCTGAACTGTCTGCTGTGAACCTTTGAAAATATCGGAGGTCCTCTGAGTTTTCTGATTCCGGGCAATGACCATACTTCCATTTCAAATAACATGACAGATTTTTTTTCGTCGCTAAAAACATCGTGATCAATAACCCGAAAGTCGTTTTCTTCCAAAAATTTAGTGATCCTCTTTGATGTTTTTCTCATTTGGGAAAAAAGAATATCGTCGACGACAGGTGGCCTTTTGAATATGATTCCAATAAATTCAGTTCCCCTTTTTGCAAAAGATTTTTTCAGGTAAGAATTTTTCGCATCACCTTTGGTTAGGCTAAAAAATTTTCTGTTTGGGTTTTTAACAAAACGTTCACACATCTTCACGAACAGCATAAAATTTTTTGGTGAAATCGCAGCGGCAACGTTTCGGTTCGGATCCGTTGGGTCAATTAGTATAAGCGGTTGCCCCTTGTAATAATTCTTAATGTCTGTTACTTTGCAGTGTTTTTCCACATCTATGAATTCTCCGGCTTCCCATTTCCCCGCATTCTTTACCGTATCCTTGAAAGTTTTGTATTTTATTATAAGAAGTTCACAGAGATAACCGGAAAATCCCTGCGTTTTAACATCAGAGCCGTATACGCCTATTGATTTGCAGAATTGTTTGAGCATTCGAACTTCACCGGACATTTTATTGCTCAATTTTTTTGTTATGTATATGTTATGGAAAGGTGTCCTGTCCACTGCTGACTTTATATTGGATGCAGATTTTACCTTATAACAAGGAACAATGTCTATCCCGTAACCTTCAACTTCCCCCTTCACGTATGGATGCTCGGCATAGGCTATAACAAAATTACCATTTAATTTCTTCATTATATTCTTTCCAACATCTATCCCAATTTTTTCAAGCCTTTCTCTCGGATAAGTTGTCGGGAACATTATAAAAAGATCTATTTCCTTTTTGTCTTTCAGCCAAGTATCCCTTATGAATGATCCCGCTATTGTCTTTTCCAGACCATGTGGTTTCAAAACACTCTCCGAAACACTTAGAATACGTTTCAAAACCCTTCTCATGTCATTTTTTTCTTTTTCCGACGGTGTGATTTTTTTGAGAACGTTTTTTAAAACAGAATCCATAATAATTTATTACATAACTGAATATATACATTTTATGCATTTTGATCAAACCGGGAAAAAATATGTTGTTTTCAAATGGTATGTCGTTGGGTAAATTCATAGACGCAGAAAAAACAATAACTTCTATTTCTTCGCATAATTTGGTACTATTAAACGAAAAACAGAAAATTAGGGACGTTATTGGCCTTATGCTTGAAAAGGGATTCAGAAGAATTCCCGTTGTAAATAAACAAAATCATCTGAAAGGCATGGTTACCACCATGGATATACTTAATTTTCTCGGTGGCGGAGAAAAATACAGGATTTTCGTAAAACATAAAAAAAGCATGTCTTCTCCCATATCGGATGTGATGGAAAGGCATGTCATAACAATAGACAAAAAAACATCCATCCGAAAATCCCTTAATATTTTCAAAGGAAGTGGTAAGGGACTTTATCCCGTTGTTGATGGAAATAAGGTGATTGGGCTTGTTTCTGAATGGGACATAATAAAAAATCTGAAAAATGAGGTCAAATTTAAAGTAAAAGACTTTATGGTAAAAAGACCAATGGTGACAGGAAACAATTTCACCTCATTTGAAATTTCAAAAATATTGTGCAGGGGCGGATTCAGAAGATTGCCTGTGATGGAGAGGGGTGTTTTGGTGGGAATAATAACACCCTTCGATGTCATAAAATATCTTCATGATAATCACTTAGAGAATGATCTTGTGAACGACAAAACCATGGTTAAAGAAATAATGCAGACCGATGTCGTAAAAAGTATTCCCGAAGAGAATCTGATGGCTGTTATAAAATCCATGAAACTTAAAGGGATAGGTGGTTTTCCTGTAATGGAAAACGAGGAACTTGTTGGAATAATAACCGAAAGAGATATCATAGATGCGCTAAGAGAATGAAAGCTTAGATGGATTGATAATGCTGTCTTTTGAAATAACGGAATGACGAAGATTTTAATATGAATAAAAAAATTGATCTGGAAATTCTAAATAAACTTCTTGAAGAATTGTATGAAAAAATACTTCTCGTGGAGGGAAAAAGAGATAAAGAAGCTTTAAAAAGACTTGGTCTTAAAAATATTATTGTCATAAACGGTAGACCGCTTTATATTGTTGCGGAAGAACTGGCAAAAAACGGAAAGGAAATAGTAATACTTTCAGATTTCGATGAGGCAGGAAAGAAAATCAACTCGAAACTTAAAACCCTGCTCCAAAAGCATAAAAAAATAACGAACGTAAGACTTAGGAAAGGTATCATGAATTTAGGTAAAAACAAGATCGAGGATCTTGGAAATTTGGCAAATGCGCAGGATTTAGAATATCCTGTGTTCAAGGAGGATGATAATCATGTCAAAATTAGCACCAACTTCAATAAAATACGTAATAAAAGCTCAAATAGACGCAAAAGGAGTAATAGAGAAACCTGACGTTATAGGAGCTATTTTTGGTCAGACCGAGGGTTTGCTTGGATCTGACCTCGATCTGAGGGAATTACAAAGAACCGGTAGAATAGGAAGAATTGAGGTAAACGTTAAATCTGAAAGGGGAAATTCTTCAGGGGAACTTATAATACCCAGTTCTCTCGATTCTGCGGAAACTGCACTGATTGCGGCAACCCTCGAAACCATAGAAAGGGTTGGGCCCTGTGCAGCGAGGATAATACTGAAATCTGTCGAAGATACTCGAGCTCTTAAAAGAAAACAGGTTTTGGAAAAGGCAAAAATGATACTCAAAGAACTACTTGATAAGGGAATACCGGACACGATAAAAATCACTGAAGAAATAAAGGAAGAGATCAAAACCTACGAAGTTACAACATATCAAAAACTTCCGTGTGGTCCAAGTATCATGGAATCTGATGAAATAATAGTGGTCGAAGGAAGGGCGGATGTTATAAATCTCGTGAAATACGGGATAAAAAACGTCATAGCCTTTGAGGGAAGTTCCGTACCTCCTGCTATAGTGAGTCTGATGAAAGAAAAAATCACTATAGTATTCGTCGACGGTGACCGGGGAGGAGAACTGAATCTTAAGGGACTTCTGGAAACTGCTGAAGTTGACTATGTTATTCAGGCACCCGATGGAAAAGAAGTGGAAGAACTCTCGAAAAAGGAAATTTACAAATCACTCAGGAATAAAATATCCGTCTCTCAATTCAAGATGGAAAATCCGGCAATGTTCGGTAAAGTTTCTTCAAATACAAAGAGAACAACAACGAGATCAACTTTATCCCCAACTACCACTTCATCGACAAAGACGGAAACAAAAACAGTTGCAAACAAATCAGAAACCATAGATGAAAAACAGATGTCTGTCTTCAAAAAAACACTTGAAGAACTTATAGGAACAAGGGCGGCTTGTATATTCGATTCAGAATTTAACCTTCTCGGTAAAGTTCCGGTTAAGGAATTGGAAAATGTTTTGAAAACTGTAGATCAACCATTCGCGGTCGTGTTTGACGGGAAGATTGATTACAATTTAGATTTCGTTGCCAAGAAAAAAGGAATTAAGTTTCTTGTTGGTATGGAAAAGGAAAACCTAAGGTCTTCAATAACACTACTTTCGAGAGAAAATCTCAAATAAGGTAGCGGGTTTCACCCGCTACTTTTAATTATTTTTAAATTTTCTCTTATAGGTATAACTTCTAACTCACCATTGTATATTTGAACATCCCCTATGATGTTCACTTCATCCCCATTTTTCATTTCACGTATATTCACATTTTTCATTCCCAGTAACTTCACGGTATCTTCCCATAAAACAATTTTAACAGAACCAGTGCGATCTTCCAGATCAAAAAATACGTGACCGTTACTTGTTTTCACATCAGTGACAACACCGCTTACGTTCACGGCACTCCCGACAAATGTCCTGTCTAAATCACCTATATTCACGTGAATATAATTCACATGATTCAAAACAACATACAGCATAGAAAGACAAACCAACAAGCCGATAATACAAAAAAATGTTAAATTAGTCTCTTTCATGTTAACACATCAATTCAAATGTAGATATATCTTCATACACAGGTCCGTTAGGTGTTAATGTACTCTTTTTCAATTTCACGTTCTTCACTTCCATTTCACCTATATTCACGTTTTTATATTTCTCTATTTTTTTCATTATCAATTCTTTGTTTTTTCCCGATCTCACTCTCCCTATAGTTAGATGAGGTGAACTATTACCATTATTATTAAAACCAATTTTAGAGCCTATATTTTCCGATAATGAGATAAAATCCTCGCGTCCAGTACCCATCCCTATCCATAATGTTCTAACGTGATTCATGCTCCCAAAAAAAGATACGTGCTTGAATGAAATTTTGAAAATTTTCGTTTTATTACATACTTCAGAAACATTTTCACACAATAGCTTCACGTCATCTTCATCAATTTCACCGAGAAATTTCAATGTTATATGAAGGTTTTCCGGTTCCACGAATTTTACGTCTAAATCCAAATTCCTGAAATCATTTATAATTCTTCTCGCTTCGTGTGCTATGTCTTTGTCTATATCTATAGCGATAAAAGACCTCATAATAAACAATAAATTGAATTTTTAATATAAATTACTTTAGATAACTTCACACATAAATATAAATTTTCATGTTAAAATATATGAAATTATGAAATCAAAATCCAAATCAGGTGAACAATATATGAAGTTGTTTGAATGGCGAGAGAATCCATTCAATTTCAAAATACTACCGGAACTTTTTGTTGGGTACTCCAATGAATTGAACAACATATCAGGCGTTCTTGAAAACAAGGAAAAATTTTCCCTCCTGATAGGACCAACCGGTTCGGGAAAAACCACATTACTTCGTCACATGTCCAGAAAATTCACCAAAAAATATATGATTTATTATTTACCAAAACCACCAAAGGATCCAACCGATTTAATAGGGATATTCACAAAATATTTGGGTGGTGGTATATTTGACAAAATGTTTTCACGTGAAAAGAACATAACATTATACAATCTGAGTGAATGGATTAACAAAAAACTTAATGAAAATGAACTTTTCATTTTTTTCGATGAAAGTCATGAAGCATCCATCGAAACATTGGAATGGCTCAGAACGATTGTTGACCAAGTTGACGGTTTATCCGTGATACTTTCCGGTTTGCCTGTATTGGATTCACTTCTGAAAGAACAACTGGAAACATTCACGTGTAGGATAAATACAAAGATAGAACTAACCAATCTCACACGTTCCGAGACACGTGAAATGATTAAGAAAAGGATAGAATGGGTAGGCGGAGATGATATAAAACCGTTCACTTCGGAAGCTATAGACCACGTTTATGACATGACCGGAGGCTTTCCCAGGGAGGTAATAAGGGTATGCAATGGTCTCGTGAAGAAGGCGCTGGAAAAAAATATATCAACAATAGATGTGAACTTCCTGAATGAAGTTGAGAGCGGAAGCGTGAAGAGGGTTTCATTAAATTCACTCGATGGGATTCCAGTCAGGCAAAGATCCATACTTGAATTACTCAGCGGAAGAGGATCAATGACACCCAATGAAATAGTGGCAAATATGGATCTGAGCGAATACAAGGATAAGCACAACGCAGTTCGTTCAGTGAATAATATACTGAAAAGATTGCTTAAGGACGAGTTTCTTACTAGAAAGGGTAAAGGAAAAAGCTATCAGTATATGGTGTCAGAAAAGATAAAAACATTGCTTGTTAACAAGTAACCTTAAATATTTTATTCCCATATTATAACTATCTTTAGGAGGATTAACATGGAAGAAAGAGTAAGAAGCAGACAACTTGTAGGAAAGGTTTTGGTTTCAGAAGAAACCGGAAAGAAGTTCGGTGTTGTGGGAGATATTGATTACATAGTAGAATCAGGAGAACTGATAAACATAGTCTTGGTTGAGCCCACGAAGCATACGTCTGAACTGAATCTTCACGAAGATGACAAAAGAAGGGTTTTAGTTCCGTTCTCAGCAGTTAAGTCTGTGGGTGATTTTGTGATAGTCACAGAGAAGGACATAGTTTAATCCCATCGGACTCTTGAATTTTGAATTTATTTATTTTAATATAAATTTGACCCCGTCAATAATAATTATTATGAACAGAGAAAAATACTACAAAAATACTGTTATTAACACTTTAAAGATATTTAATTGCTTAAAAGATCATGAAAAGGAAGGAGAAGGCTTTTTAACCATTTCTAAGATATCTAAAATCACTAAATTGCATAAATGGACAGTTTCTAGGACTTTGGATCTTTACATGCATACATTCATTGAAATGATAATACCGGAAGGCTTTGAGGATGTCGGTTTACAGATAAAATTCATTAGGCTTAAAAATCCAGATATGACCAAAGAACAAGTCCTACGTGTATTGAAATTTAATAGAATAATGAAAAACAGGAATTAAACCTCACTTTTTTAATCCCTCACCCCATCGGTGGAAACAGTGAAAACGGCTTCCCCTTCGGGTAATGACGGAGAGTCTATAAGTTTGGCTACTCTTTTGGTACCCTTTGATTTTCTAAGATACAAACGGAATGTCGCCTGATGACCTAAAATATGGCCGCCTATCGGAGCTGTCGGATCCCCGAACAAAACATCCGGTCTTGACATTACCTGATTTGTTACATAAACTGCTAAATTATTGACATCCGCTAATTTTTGAAGCTGGTGAAGATGCCTGTTAAGTTTTTGTTGCCTGTTCGCCAGCGTTCCCCTACCCGTATAATCAGATCTGAAAGAAGCCGTGAGGGAATCCACTATTATGAGTTTCACTGGTTCATTCTTCAGAATCTCACTTGCTTTGTCAGCTAATAATACCTGGTGATCAGAGTTATATGCCCTAGCGACAAAAACGTTTTCCATCGCTTTTTTCGGGTCAATACCCATCGCTTCTGCCATCTGTTTTATTCTTTCCGGTCTGAATGTTTGTTCAGTGTCTATGAATATACATTTTCCGTTGAAACCACCTTTTTCTTTGGGTAGCTGTACGATAACAGCTAACTGATGCGCAAGTTGGCTCTTTCCTGAACCAAATGCTCCGTGAGCTTCCGTGATCGCTTGGGTTTCTATCCCACCGCCAAGCAAATCATCCAATGCCTTTGACCCGGTGGAAAGCTTCCCGACAGTCTCCCTTCTTTTCATAACACTCTCTGCTGTCTCGAAACCCATTTTCATGTTCGCTCTCGCACTTGCGATTATTTTGTTTGCTGTCTCGACACCGATTCCTGTTTCGGCAGAAATCTCACCCGCGGAAGCCGCTGCTATAGTCATTAAATTATCATAACCACATTCCTTTAATTTCTCGGCGGTCTTTTCTCCAACACCGTCAAGATTTTCTATTTTTTCTTCAGCCATCAGATCACCTCATAATAATTATTATAACAATAATTTTAATATCTAACCATTTCCAACAGGAACCAATTCATTCAGCATATCATTCATTTTTTTCTTCACGTCAACTTCACCAACTTCATTGACAACAAATTCCAGCTTCTCAGTGAACTGGCTGAACTTCACTCTGCCTGTCATCATAAACTCCTTTCCTATCGAATTAATATTATCATACATTGAAAGCACATCGTCTGAAAATGTTTTTTTCAGTTCTTCGGCACCTTTCCCTATCAGTCTTTCTGCAACATTTCCGAAGAAGACCGCTCTTATATTCCCGGAACCATCATCTATTATACCGGACAGAACCATCCTGTATTTCGGTTCAACTACTCCATGCTCCTTACATGACCAAGTCCCACCCTTGTTTTCCAGTCTGGTTTCACATTGCGGACATATTTCAAAAAACGGGTTTCTTTTGAAAAGCTGTATTAATGAAGCCCTTGTTTGGTTGTTTTCTCCTTCCTTGAAATCATATATTACTTTGTTTTTGACCTTTTCGAAATCCTGTTCTATTTCAGCTCTTTCAGGGACATCTATCTCAACATTTTCCAGCTTTCCTATTTTACCTGTTTTTGTGATCCTTAATTCACAATTACCCCGGTTATCCTCCCTCACAAATCCGTTTAATATTTCTACTACATCACCTTCATTGATGTTCATCCCATCGAAAAGCTGTATGTCGTTGTTCCACAGGGAAAAACGTATTGTACCAGTCTCGTCCCCAATTATTACATTTTTGACGGAACCGGTTTTTCCGCTTCTTTCGAAATCTCTTTTATCAAAAATTTGAACAATTCTCCCCACGACATCTACAGACCTCATACCGGAAACTATATTTTTAATTTTCAGTTGTCTTTTTGTTTCTTTCAGAAGGCTTACCCCAAGTTCGTTCCCCACTATGTAAGCCGCTCCTTCCGGAGACACCAATCCTGAAAGTTCATCCTGTTTCCCCTCTATCATCTTTTTGATTTCTTGTTCTGACTGGCCGGATTTTTTCGATATCTCTTCTATTATTTTATCAATTGAAAGCATAATTAAAGATGGAGAAAAAACTATAAAAGCATTGATTGTTCATTCCATTAATTTCAGACCAGTTGATGATTCCCATAACCTATCGATCTTTTTCTTTGCTTTGTTTTTGTATGGTGGAATATCATTATTTACCCAATTCATCAGGGTCTTTGGTTCTTTGTAATAAAGATTTACAAGTTTGCACACATCGTTAAATTCTGTTATATTGTTTTTGATCATCCATTTTACGATATTTGTTCTTTTTTCCATATCATTTTTCATCTCTTCACTTGACATTCCTCTTTCGAATGATATTTTTTTGAGAAGATATGACTCATCTATGTTTTTAGAGAACGTATCTACAGAGGGCATCCAGGAAAAAGATTTTATCGTGTGTGGGGTCCCGGTTTTTGGGTCAACTGATTCAATCTCCACGGTGTTTTTCACCCTTCTTGCGGACTTGCCTCTTTCCTTTGCTGTCGTCATTACAATGATCAGATCAAGGGTTTCTATGAGACTTGGTGAAAGTTCTATTGGCGGGCTTTCCAACCTCTTGATAACATCTTCCAGTGATCCCGCGTGAATCGTCCCTATGGAAGAATGGCCCGATGCCATGCCTTGGAACATGACGTAAGCTTCCTTCCCCCGAACCTCACCAACTATCACATAATCGGGGTTCTGCCTGAAGGATTCCTTCAGAAGTTCGAAAAGAGTCACTTCTCCGTAAAGCCTTCCTCCAGGACCCGGTACACCGAAACCCGTTCTGGAAACTGCGGGTATCCAGTTTTCGTGAGGAAGATTCAGTTCCCTTGTATCTTCTATGCTTACTATCTTGTCTTCCGGGGGTATGAACATGCTTATACAATTAAGGAAGGTTGTTTTTCCTGTTGAAACACCCCCGCAGATGAGTATTGATAACTTGGATTCTACTATCATCCATAGATAAGCCATCATTTCCGGTGAAGTTGTTTTAAGGTTTATGATGTCTACCGGAGAAAACGGATTGATCCTAAACTTACGGATGGAAAACGTTGGACCATGCGTTGTTACGTCCTTAGCTAGGGTAGCCTGTACCCTGGAACCGTCAGGAAGTGACCCATCAAGTAACGGTTTCGCATAAGAAATATATCTTCCGCATCTTTCTGCCAGTTTTATAACAAAATTATTTAGGTGATCTGCATTATCATACACTATATTGGTTTCCAGTGAACCGAATTTTCTATGTACGATAAAAACCGGTATGTTAAATCCGGGACATCCGATATCCTCGATATAAGAATCATGAAGAAGACTCTCTATCTCATTCAATCCTACAAAGTCTCTGTATACATGATATATTATTTTCAGATAAGTATCGGTTTCCAGTACGATTCCCTCGTCCTCCAAAACCTTCTCTATCTTTTTTTGTATGTATTCAAGTGTTTTTCCACCTTTCTTTATTTTGGTGAGATCAATGTCGAGCAGGTCGAGAACGTCTTTCTTTACCATTTCTAGTATGTCTTTCTCTTTCTTATTGAGAACCGGTTCTATTACGTCATATGCAAGGGCCTTCTTTTCCGTGTTCCATTTTATGTGGGCATAAATGAATGGTTCAAGCAGGGGGTATTTTATGTCTATTTCCGAAGCCTTTATTTTTTTGGGAAAAAAAATCAGATGCCTGGGTTCCTTGAGAACGATTGAAGGGTATTTAACCTTCCCTTTAAACATTATTTTTTTTATCTTTCCTCTCAACAACCCTCGGAGGTTCATTTTCTTACCTTTTTTACGATTTTTCTGTGTCTTGCGCAGGCCGGGCAGGCATAAGACTTTGTTGTGGAAAGGGTGGCTCTTCGTCCAAGTTCCTTCCTTAGAAGCGGATCAGATATAGTGAAACCCCTGTAAACGGGAAACGTCTTGTACTTGGGAACCATTTTTCCGCAGAAGGTGCATGGTATTGTACCTTCCTTTCCTCTGCTCTTCGTGTGCTGCCAACCTCTTTTGTAGAATCCTTTTGTCATATCTTACTCCTCTATAATATATTTTCCCTCGTAATATAAATTGAAATTATCTAGGAACAATTCAGGTAATTAGATAAGTAAGCGAATAAATTTAAATATACAATTATCTTGACGCTATCCTTTTATCACGCCAATCGGCACCATTTTTGCGACTTTTTTCGATATTCCGGAGCCGTGTACGCTGTCTATCACTGCCTCGACATCCTTGTAAGCAAGTGGCGCTTCTTCTGCCAGACTCTTCGGATGAGTGGCCTGAGAAACAATTCCCTTTTGCAGGAGATCATCCTTTATCTTGTCTCCCCAGAACCTTTTGATGGCAGCATGCCTGCTCATCGCCCTGCCCGCTCCGTGAGCAGATGACCCGAAGCTTATCTCCATGGCCTTTTCAGAACCTTTCAGAAGGTAGGAAGAAGTCCCCATCGTTCCCGCGATAATGACGGGCATGTCCGGGAATGATCTTGTTGCACCCTTCCTGTGGACGTACAGCTTTCTCTTTTCTCCGTTTACCGTGTGCTCCTCGTGTTTCACTATGTTGTGCGCTATCGCGTATACCGTTTTCATATCCATTGATTCCCATCCCCTCGAAAATACCCTTTCGAAAACCTCCCTGATCCATTTGGTCATTACTGCACGATTAGTGAAAGAATAATTTACGGCGCATTTCATCGCAGCGAAGAAATCCTGGCCTTCTTTCGAGTTTACCGGGGCACATGCCAGCTGATCGTCCGGGAGCCATATTTTATATTTTTTCACTGCCTGCTCCTGTATCTTCAGGTAATCAGTCGCTATTTGGTGACCCAGTCCCCTTGAACCGCAATGCAGCATTATCATAACCTGCCCGGTATTTTCGATGCCCCATGCCTTAGCAGCATTTTTATCGAATATGTGAGTAACCTCTTGTATTTCAAGAAAATGGTTTCCCGCTCCCAGTGTCCCCAATTGGGGGCGTCCTCTTTTTTTCGCCAGTTCGGAAACCTTTCTCGGATCTGCTCCGTCCATGCACCCCCCTTCCTCGGTCCTGTTCTGATCTTCCTTTGTTACGTATCCCCTGTCTATTGCCCAGTTCATGCCATTTTTCAAAACTTCTTCAAGTTCTTCTGGCGAGAGTCTCAGATTGCTCTTTGCACCCACCCCGGATGGGACGGCCTTGAAGAGGGATGGGACGAGCTTGTTTGCCTCTTTTCTGACATCATCTGAAGAAAGATTCGTCCTGATAAGGTTTATTCCGCAGTTAATGTCAAAACCACAAAGCCCCGCGGATATTACACCATCCTGATCATCAAAAGCAGAGACAGCCCCCATTGGTAACCCATATCCCCAGTGCATATCAGGTAGTCCGACAACAGGGTTGACCACACCCGGCAGGCATGCCACATTGGTTAGCTGCTGCACTGCGGCGTCTTCAATAGCATCGAGTATCTTTTTGTTGGCAATTATCCTTCCATCTACATTCATCTCCTCTCTGGCCGACTTCGGAAGTCTCCATTCGAATTTATTGACGCTTTCGAGTTTTTCTTTCATGATATCACCATTAGATATGCAATTATCTACTTAAATTTATTCATATGTCAAGCGATGCCCTCACTTTGTATCCATTTTGTGTTTTTTCGAAAAGATATTTGTATTTAGTGACACCCTTTACTACAGTTCCCCCTCTGGACGGATCTGCTTCTTCTCCGTAAATTTCTGCTTTTAGGCGTTTTTCATCTATCTCCATTACCCTGAATTTCGAAAAGAACATGATCTCCACATCAACCAGACCTATCAGTTCCTGCAACCAGTTAAACATGAGATCACCCGGACTATCCGCTTTCACTTTTATTATCTTCTTTTCGGACTGCCCGATTTTTTCAATTTGGCATATTACTGAAAAAAGAGCAGATGCGGCGTTCTCGAAAACTTCTTTCATGCCCTTTCCGTATGCCTCGAACATAACGTCCGATGTCAGATCATCTATGAACCTATATCTCATATAAACAAATTACCGTTTGTTAAATTTAAAAGTCCTTTGACTAAGAAAGAAGATTTTACAAACCCTCTATGTCATACTTGTAAATTATGTCTTGCGCCCCTTTGCACTGCAGTGATTGAATAACAAATTCGTACAGTGTGTTATTAGCCGGCGTAACATATGTCCGTATGTTCTGAGCTGATACGTTAAGAGTGCTTAGCCTTTGCGGGACAGTGTATCTTTGCCCGGTTGTGTTGGATGTGTATGTAAGTCTGGCAGAAAACCCGCTAAGATCGACGTCACCCGTGTTGAATATGTGAAGCGTCAGATTACCGTTACCGAAATATGCTCTTTGAATCAGGATACCGGCTCTTGAACAAAGAGAAAGTTCTGATCTTTGCTCTTCAACGAATTGCGTTGCCCATCCGGCCAAAATCCCTGCGACTATCATCGTAAAAGCTATTAACATTATCACGGCAATCAAGGGCGAAATACCTTTCCTCATCATATTTTATTCCTTCGTTATATCATTCCCGGTTATCTTGGCAAACGATTGTGGGCATGCCTTATTCAGCACCTTTATTTCCTCGCTCGTCGTCCCGATTGCCGAATAGTCTCCCTCTGTCCCGTTCATATCCACTATTATTATTGCGGATCTTTGCTCTTTTAACGGTGTGGTTTCGCTTATCGGGGGGCTTATCGTAATGTCGCTGGATGTCGAATTGTATAAGACGACGCTGGTAGCATTCAATATCTGAACCTCGAACCCGTAAAGCTCTATTTTTCCGTTATTGGTTATTTTCAGTGTGAGATTTTTCGTGGAACCTGTATATGTAGCGGAATCAACGCTGTACGTGGAATATGAAGCACATGAACTCGCACCACTTATCTCGGTGTTTATCCATTGCGTGACCCAGCTAGATATCATGACCCCAACTGCAACGGTTATTGCAATAAGTATAACAACAGCTATTACAGGAGATACCCCTTTCATACCCATATTTAATATCTTGACAACGTTCCCTAATATATATTATTTCATCAGTTCCTTATAATGTTAATCATTTACTACAAACAGCGAAAAAAGTTACAAAAGCTTTAAAATGATTGATTAAAAAGAATTGTTAGCGTGATTAAATGTTGTTGTGAAGTCAGGTTTTATCCTGTCTAATTGGATGAGGTGATTTTATGGAAAAAAAAATGGTTTGTATGTTTGATGAGGTTAAAGGGGGAAATACATCAGAGAATATAATTTTACTTGGTAACAAAGGAGCTCAGTTAGCGGAAATGACCAGCATAGGTCTTCCGGTACCTCAGGGTTTCACGATAACTACGAAGGCATGTATTGCCTTTTATGAAGAGGGAAAGAAATGGCCGGACAGCCTGGAATCTCAGGTTAAAGAAGAGCTTTCCAAACTCGAGGAAAAAACCGGGAAGAAACTCGGAGATTCGGAAAATCCGCTTTTCCTTTCGGTTAGATCAGGCAGTTACGTATCAATGCCGGGCATGATGGACACGGTTCTGAATCTCGGAATGAACGATCAGAGCGTTATAGCCCTCGCTAAAATGACAGGCAACGAAAGGGGATCATGGGATTCTTTCCGAAGGTTTATACAGATGTTCGGGGATGTCGTGATGGGAATAGCGCATTCCAAGTTCGAGGAGATACTTGATGACGTCAAAGAGAGAAGCGGGGTTAAATACGATACCGATCTCACAACGGAAAACATGAAAGAGGTCGTTGAAGAATACAAAAAACTCGTGCATTCAGAAAAAGGAGAATCATTCCCGGATGATCCATGGAAACAATTAATTATGTCGATAGATGCAGTTTTCAATTCATGGAATAACAACAGGGCAATAAAGTACAGGAAGATACATAACCTTAGAAATGATGCGGGAACCGGTGTGAACGTTCAGAGCATGGTTTTCGGGAATCTCGGTGATGATTGTGCGACAGGTGTCGGATTCACGAGAAACCCTTCGACCGGTGAAAAGGAACATTATGGCGAATATCTTATAAATGCCCAGGGCGAAGATGTCGTAGCCGGGATAAGGACACCCAAACACATTGATGACCTAAAGAAAGATATGCCCGGTGCGTACGATAAGCTCGTAAAAATATACGACATTCTGGAGAAACACTACAAAGATATGCAGGATTTCGAATTCACTATAGAAAAGGGGAGATTGTTCCTTCTTCAGACAAGAAACGGAAAAAGGACCGCCCAGGCCGCCGTAAAGATAGCGGTGGACATGGAAAAGGAAGGAATAATAGAAAAGAAAAAAGCGATTATGAGAATAAAACCGGAACAACTTAATCAGCTTCTTCACAAACAACTTGACCCCGCCGCAAAGGAGAAGGAGGAAGCGATTGCTAAGGGACTGCCAGCATCTCCAGGTGCGGCAGTTGGTAAGGTAGTTTTTACTGCGGAAGAGGCCGCAAGGATAGTTGAGAACAATCCAGATGAAAAGGTGGTTCTCGTCAGAACGGAAACTAGCCCTGAAGATATCGAAGGAATGAATGCAGCCGAGGGAATACTTACCGCCAGAGGTGGAATGACATCCCATGCTGCGGTCGTGGCGAGAGGCATGGGTAAATGTTGCGTTGCCGGATGCGAAGAAATCATAGTTAACGAAGCTGAAAAGAATTTCAAGATACCTGGCAAGAACAATGTCATGATAAGGGAAGGAGAGATGATAAGTCTGGACGGATCAACCGGAGAAGTTTTTGTTGGCCAGCTTGATCTGATCGAACCGGAAATATCAGGAGAGTTCGGCAAACTTATGGAATGGGTTGACGAGTTCAAGAAGTTGCACGTCAAAGCAAACGCAGATACTCCGCACGATTCCGAGATAGCAAAAAAGTTCGGTGCCGAGGGTATAGGGCTTTGCAGGACCGAGCACATGTTCTTCAAACCGGAAAGAATAATGGCAGTGAGGGAGATGATACTTGCCGAAAATCTGGATGGGAGGAAGAAAGCGCTTGATAAGATACTACCCTACCAGAAAGAGGATTTCCGAGGATTATTCGAGGTAATGAGCGGCCTTCCGATAATAATCAGGCTGCTTGATCCGCCTCTTCATGAATTCCTTCCAAAGGAAGAGAAGGAAATAAGGGAAGTCGCGGAAAACATGGGAGTTTCCCCGGATAAAATAAAGGAAACCATAAAGAATCTTCACGAATTCAACCCGATGCTCGGTTTCAGGGGTTGCAGACTTACCGTTAAATATCCGGAGATAACCGGGATGCAGGTAAAGGCGATATTCGAGGCCGCACTGGAGGCGAAGGCCGAAGGGCACGACCCGAGACCCGAAATAGAGGTACCGTTGATAGGAAACTTCAGGGAATTCCTGTTCGTCAGGAAGATAATAGACAGGATCGCCGAGGAGATGGGTATTACGGACAAGATAAAATACAAGGTCGGTACAATGATAGAGGTTCCTCGAGCCGCTTTGACGGCGGACGAGATAGCAAAGGAAGCGGATTTCATGTCATTCGGAACGAACGACCTAACCCAGATGGGATGCGGGTTTTCGAGGGATGACTCAGGAAAGTTTCTTGGACTTTACGTCGAGAACGGTATATACGAAAGGGACCCTTTCCAGTCCATTGATCAGGAAGGTGTCGGAAAACTCATGAAGATATGCATCGAGAACGCCAGGAAGACCAATCCCGACATAGAGATAGGGATATGCGGAGAACATGGCGGAGAAACGGAATCAGTGAAATTCTGCCACAAAATAGGTCTTAATGACGTGAGTTGTTCGCCTTTCAGGGTTCCCATAGCGAGGCTTGCTGCCGCTCAGGCAGCAATAGAACAGTAAATGAGAACATTCGTTTCGGGAACAGTTTAAA
>CAYUSU010000004.1:0-32650 GCA_964447525.1 uncultured archaeon
CAGCATAAATAATGAGTCCCTGATCGATGTATGGTTCATACTCTTCGCGTTCTTCAATTGTGCATTCGTATTTGTCCAGATCGTCGTGCGTCTCGAATCTCATGCATTTTTGTTCGGCCAGATTTCCGTAAGGCATCGGCTCCCTGATCGCGACGACTTTGAGACCCATGTCCCTGAGCATCAGCGTTATTTTTCTTGAAGTCTGTGATTTACCGCATCCTGTCCTGACTGCGTCGATTGCTATGACAGGTTTTCTGGATTTGATCATTGTGGAAATCGGGGGTATAAACACGAACTTTGCACCGTTTGAAAGGGAACGCGATGCTTTGCTCATGATATCATTGTAAGAAACATCGGAATATGCGAATACTACTTCGTCTATTTGTTTTTCTTTCACCAGTCTTTCCATATCGGTTTCCGGGAAGATCGGTATTCCTTCCGGATAAAGACTTCCTGACAATTCCGGCGGGTATTTCGGCGTTCCCCCGTCAGTCGTCCCCAAGTTCTGCTCAGAAGCCATGGTGAAAGCCACGACTAAATAATCATCATTATCTCTGAAAACCGTATTGAATGTATGGAAATCCATACCCAACGCACCCATTATTAACACTCTTTTCCTCGACATTATCATTACCTCCAGAAATTCGAATTTTATATGTTATCTTAATGAGATTTAAAGGTTGGGTGAACCAACCTCTTTTCCGTATAATCAGAATTTCCTGTATATTTTTTCGGCAATTTTTGTTATTTCAACTTCCGGGACCGGTAACGAATAGATATCGATAGTTTCCCAGTATTTTATTTTCACGATCACATTGGATTTCCTGAACATCAGTTCAGAGAATCCCGGATCTACCGAAAACCAGCCGAATGATTCTAATGGGAGGTTCGCGATGAACGATATTTCGTCCTGTCTGCTTTCCTTGAAATCAGAGAAAAATACTCTTGCATCTTCTATTTCCGGGAACCTGTATATCGTGTTCTCTACGATATGTTTTATCATTATCCCGTTCTCCGTCTTCATATTCGTGGCGTTCCTGTAAAGTATTTCCAGTTCCTGCCCTTCCATTCCCATAATCAACGGGTCCCCGTAAACGAAATCCGGATGTAGATCATTCACTCCCATCAGAAATCCACCGAGTCCGCCTTCGATGTTTGTTTCCACTTTTATTTCAGGTGTCTCGGAAATCTGCTGTCCGGTTATGCAGCCGGAAGTTAGAATAACAACAATCAGAATCATCGGGAGGAATATCCTGTAATCCATGAGTAATCTCTTGTGAAAAATCTTTTAACCTTATATTCACCCATTTTTTAGGTTCTTTCCTTTCATTTCTTCCAGAATGAACTTCGGAAAGAATGTCTTCTTGAATTCGTTGTATATTGGAATGGTCTCCGAGAATTGTATCATTTCAGAAAACTCTTCCCTTATCTTCCGTTCTGTTTTCCTGAAATCCTTCTCGTCCTCCGTTTCTATCCTCACTTCAAGATCCCATCTTCCCATGGTTTTTGTTACTCTCGTGACCTTTGGATCACTGCATAGATATTTTATCAATCGTCCCTCATCTTCGACAGAAATATTATGATATCTCAGAAGTAGGAGTTTTGTGGAATAATTGGTTTCAGAAAAATCAATGAAAGTCCTGAATCCGCTTATGACTTCCATTTCTTCCAGTGCTTTCATTCTGTTAATAACGGTGCGCGCATTGCAACCAATTTTTCTGGATATTTCTATCGAGCTTTTTCGTGCAGTATCTGCAATTTCTGAAAGAAGAACAATGTCCTTTTCCTGCAGATCATAAGGTTCCCTGTCACCACCGACTATCATAACTGATCTCTTTTCTTTTTTGGTGTGAAGATAATCCCTTTCCATTACTCTCGATACTATGGTGGTGAGGATGTCGTAGTTCTGTACCTGTCTGGGAAATTTTGCGGTTATTCCTTTTATGATCTTATTGAACTGTGAAGGATTTCTTGCCCCGAACGTGCATATCAAATCGTATCGTCCGCCACACGAAGCCAGCCACATTGTGTGGGTATCCTTTGCGAGATACTCTTCTATCTCTTCGAACTTCTTTTCCGTTATGTAATTTATCTTGAAAAGTACGCGGAAATTCAGCACTGGAAACCTCGAATAATCCATTAAAGTGTAGAAATTTTTGATTATTCCTTTGTTTGTCAAAGAGTTAACGGTATAGCTTACGTTCTGTTCGCTTTTTCTAATTCCTCTGCCAATCTTCCTGAGACTGGTCCTTGAATCATGATCAAGCCATGATAGGATCTTCTTTTCCGTGTTTGTGATGTTTGTTTTGTTCATATATTTTAATTAATATATTTTATTATATATAAATTGACTATTTGACAAAAGATATTTTTAGTAATATCAATAACATGGTAATGACAACTATTAATTGTGTTATTTATGAAAAATTCATATTCTGATACCGGGATTGTTTTGGGAAGATATATGAATCCTATACATGATGATGGGCCTCAGTATCTGCGTTTGAAAAATTATCCCGGTGTGATGGAGGAAATGAAAAAAAGCAAAATTATACTTCAAGAAGATGAGTTTAATGGCCAGGATCCCAACCACGTCTGGACGATAGACAAATCGACTTTACTTATGGAAAATGATGTCATCGATTATCCGGTAGCAGTTGGGAAAAACGGCGATACTCCAGAGGGCGAATTTATCGTGGCGGAATTGTGGAAAAACCCTTATTGGATAAGAAGAAAAAATAAAACACTGTATCTTCCCGGTGTGTCCAATCCAATCGGTGACTTCCTTGTCATACTGGCTGACCCGGTTTCAGGGAAAAAAATAAGTCAGTCCATCCATAAATGGTCTGGTTACCCCGTGAATAAAAAAGAATTCCGTCCGGGGAACGGTACGGAAGGATGCGTCGTACTTAACGAATCATGCATGAGAGATTTCAGTAAAAGGGTCCAATTGGCTGACAGGATAATAATAACGAAGGATAAACAATCTTTGCAAACCGCAGATGCTGCAAACGATTTTTCTAGGATGCATTTGGATGATCCTAAACGGATGGAAAGAATAATGAGAATGATAAGCGATGAAGGCCAGATGGCGATGTGTGCTTAAATTATTTGTTTACTGGTTTAGCCTTCCTGAACAGATAGAATCCTGAATCCCTGTCCCAGACGGTTTCCGCTTCCTCGATTTCGATCCTTTTCTTGAAAAGCGGGCAGTCCAAAACGAATGTCTCTGCCTCTCCGCCTTCGAAAGCCATGTGAAAGCGATGCTTTTCGGCGAGTTTTTTGAGTTCTTTGTATGCTTCCTGATCTATTATACGACCAAGCCATTCCTTCCCCAGACCCTCGCACGCCACCCCGATGATCATGACTCTGAACCCTGCTCCCAATATGAGATCCCAGTATTTCTCCGAATCGATATGCCAGTAAGGGACCATGCTTTTCAGTTCCAGCGAATCGTTTATTGCCTTTATCCGGTTGTACTGGTATTTGCTGGCGAGACCACCGGCTATTACTCCGTCTATCTCTTTCTTAACCGATTCGATGGATTTCTTCAGGTCGGAGAGTTCCTTTTCTTTCTCCCCCTTCGTGTCCCAGAATACGTGGTTGAGTCCCATTGATTCCGACTGGAATTTGGTGAACTTCAGGTTAGGATAATGGAACATGTAGGATTCCCTGTTTTCAGTGAGCATTGTGATCAGATACTTTACTTCATGACCGTTTTTGATCATGTCGTATACAGCGAATACGGAATCCTTGCCACCGGAGAATAACGCTGCCAAATTCATAAAATAAAGAAATTTTCATGTTTTATAAACGTTATTGATTATTTATTGAGTTTTCCAGCCTCTCTGAAAGTTCTAATATTCTGGAATATAACCCTTGGGCATAAGTATATGAAACTTTCGTTGCGATTGTTTTGTAAAGGCTCAGAATATGATCATAAAGACTTCTCGCCATTTCGAAATCATTGTTGTTCATGTTCTCGTTTGCTTCGTCTATGAGATCTTCCAGTTCTGATTTGATGCTCTCTATGGATTCATTGATTTTTTCAGGTTCTTCCGGTTCCTCTGTTTTCAGTGAGGGTATTTCAGGAAGAACTTTCTCATTTTTGGCGTCCTCGTCTTCTTCATTGTTTGGGATGAGTGTCTCGTATAGTGCTGTTTTTTCCTTTTCCATTTTCTTATTTTTTGAAGGCTTGATGTCAATTTTGATGTCTTCCGGGCTCTGTACGTTTTTCAGTTCAATTAGTTTTTTGTCTATATCATCCTGCTTTTTCTTGAGGTTCAATACAACTCGTTCGAACTGTCCGAATATTTCTTCCATCTTAAGGTTTTCGATCATATCCATTTTGCTCTTGATGTAATCTATGTCATTCTTTGTTTTACTGTCCAGTCCGCCTTTTTGTGTCCTTACGTCGTTGTATTTGCTTTTCATTTCTACAATATCTGACTTGATTGCGTTTATCTGTTCCGTGAGAATGTGCACTGTGTCCATGAGTGGATGGAGTTCTTTTCTGTACTCTTCCGTGTTACCTGCATTTAACTTCGAATTTATTTTTAGTTTTTCCAGGTTTTCTATCCGTGATATCATTACGTTTTTTAATTTTTCCAATTTGTTTTCCATGTCTTTGATTGTCATGAATATTTTTTTATCTGGTTTCTCTGATCTGGAATCAACAGTCTTTTGTATCTTTGCCATAAGTTTTCCGTTTTCCACGGCGGTTTTTATGTAATCATCCACCTTGGCTTCTTTTAGCTGAACGGCTTTCGCCATCTTTCCGAACTTATTCATATCATCCTTCAGAATATCCATTTTCCGAAGTTTTCCCGATATTTTTTCCTGGTCTGCCCTGTTTTTGATTATTGATTTTTCCAGTTCCCTGATCTTTTTGGACCAGTCGGTCATGCTTTCTGTCCCTGAAATATTCTCCTGTAATTTTGATATCATGTTTTTATTTTCATTGATCATTCCGTCGCTCTTTTCGATTTCGTTCTTCAGTATATTCATGGCTTTCGACAGGTTTTCATGATCCAGATCACTGATCATGTTATTGACAGTTGAAAAATCCGTATCTATCTTGTCCACCGTTTTTTCATTTTCCAGAATCATGTTCCTGAGTTCCCCGATCCTTTCGGAAAGCTCCGATATCCTTTCGTTTTGATGGTCGCTCATGTTTTGCAGGGCTTCTATCATCCCGTTGTTTTTTTCTATCAGATGAATGGGATCATCTTTCATGATTTCCTTTCTCACGGTGATTTTTTTGTTTAAATCCGTTCTTGGTTTGGGTTTAAGCTTATCGAATTCTTCCTGTGTTATCGTATTGTCGGTTTTCTTATCTTTCTTGATCCCGATATGCGCTGCCTTTTTTACTTTTGGAATTATACCCGCCAAAACATCACCGATTAACGATTAACATATCCTAAATACTTTATTAATTTTTAACTTTTTCCCCTAATAAACATAATTTGGTTTGTAAAAAGAATATAAATCGTTTTTACAGTCTAATATGATATAAACGAACGTCTTTCGAAAACAAGTGTGTGATGATTTATACCGATTGATCCAAGTCATCTCTCCCGGATTGGGCCGGTGGTCTAGTGGCTGCAAAGGAAACCGAACACATGTTCGGGAAACAAGTGATCCGGTTGGTTTACTTGATTTGACATAAATGACGCCGCCCTTACAATGGTTCGACCACTTATGTGAATACCGTGTGGTCATTCCATGAGTGAGGCGGAGATCGAGAGTTCAATTCTCTCCCGGCCCATTTTTCTTTTTTTTGTTATCTGGTTAGTTAATTATTTATAAAGTTCAATTCCATTATTCAATTCTTGGACGGCTTGGGGTGGATAGCTGTTATAAAATTTGATTTCATGATGATAATATGACGAATGAGAAGCATACCCGGGAGGAGCTTTCTTCCAAATTCAGCACATTCATAGAGAATTTTTACAAAAAGAAAGCAACAAAAGCGGCCAGCGAGGGAAAGCCACTTGTTATCGAGTTTCCGAAACTTGACAAGTTCGATATCGGTCTTTCTGATCTTCTCACTAAAAACCCGAAAAAATTCTTCGAGATAGCTGAAGAAGGGATAGCTCATATAGAGCTTCCCGGACCGGTTGTTCTTAGGATAATGGACGCCGGACTCACGGATATTCGCGACCTCCGGTCCCGTCACATAAACAAATTCATTGCCGTGGAAGGGATAGTCAGGAGAGCCAGCGAGATTCGTCCTGAAATAATCGAAACGCTCTGGGAGTGTCCGGACTGCGGTGAGATAATAAACCAGCCGAGGTCAGGTTCCGTTGTTTTCAAACCTTTTCAGTGCACCAAATGCGGCAACAAACAGGGGCTGAAACAGCTTGAAAAGAAGATGATAGATACGAGATGGGTAGTGATCGAGGAGCCTTTCGAACTCACGGAAGGGGAGAAACCCTGCCAGCTTAACATTCTCCTTACTGAAGATCTCGTGTCCCCGGACGGGAGAAGGATAACTGATCCGGGAAACAGGCTGAAGATAACGGGTGTCCTGAAAGAGATTCCGAAAGGAAAACATTATTCGGTCAAACTGGACTTTTACCTTGAAAGCAACCACGTACAGCCAACTGAAACCGGATGGATTCACATAGCTATAACGAAGGAAGACGAAAAGGCGATAAAGGCATTTGCCGCCGACCCGATGATATACGAGAAACTGATCAATTCGCTCGCTCCGTCACTGTACGGGATGAAGGACGTCAAGGAATCAATAATAATGCAGCTGTTCGGCGGCGTTCCCAAGACGATGAAGGACGGCACGAATTTCAGGGGAGACATTCACATTTTAATAGTCGGTGATCCGTCCAGCGGTAAATCACAGTTACTGAAACTGGTTCCGGAAATAGTTCCGCGTGGGAGGTATGTTTCAGGGAAGGGTGTGACCGGAGCCGGTCTTACAGCCACCGTCACGAAAGATGAACTGTTTATGGGAGGATGGGTTCTCGAAGCAGGCGCGCTCGTCCTCACTAACAAGGGACTGCTTGCTATTGACGAGTTCGAGAAAATGAGCCAGGATGATCAGGTGGCAATGCACGAGGCGCTTGAACAGGGGACTATATCCATTGCCAAGGCAAGCATAATGGCCACACTGCCGGCGAAGACCTCGGTTCTCGCGGGCGGTAACCCTAAATTTTCAAGATTCGATCCTTACATACCAATATCCAAACAGATCACCATACCCGAGACCCTTCTTACGCGATTCGATCTCAAGTTCGCTTTGAGGGACGTTCCCAACATGGAGCAGGACAAGAAGATCGTTGATCACGTTCTCAGATCGCGAATAGGCGAGGATGCCGACACAATTCCGGTTATCGATACGCAGATGATCCGTAAATACATTACATACGCAAGGATGAATTACCAGCCTACGCTTTCGGACGAATGCGGAAAGATACTTCGCAAATTCTACATAAACACGAGAAAGCAGGCTGAAAGTGGCGGTCCCATTCCGATCACGTTGCGACAATTCGAGGCGCTCATCAGGATCGCGGAAGCCTCCGCGAAAATACAGCTTTCTCCTGAAGTGAGGAAGGAAGATGCCCAGCGGGCGATAAGGCTCATGCGCGCTTCCCTCAGGCAGCTCGGTTTCGAACCGGAGACCGGTATGATAGACATTGACAGGAGCGAAGGAGCGACGACATCCAGGGAGCGTTCGAAGATTCGCGTGATAATGGAAATAATAAACGAATTATCCAAGAAATCCAAGGAGATTCCCATGACAGAAATAAACAATGAGGCCAAGAAAGAGGGAATCGATGAAGTGGACGAAGTGATCGAGAAACTGAAGAGGGAAGGAATGCTCTTCGAGCCCAATCCGGGTTATGTGCAGAAAGTCTGATTTCATGAAGATATATTTTCCGTCCGCCAGAAAGACATTTCTGCCATAGAAAAAGCCATAGACTACGTAAAATGATAATTGTTTACTTCCTTCAGGGTTTTTTCTGTTTCCCCGTGAACCGGTTACTTAGATCATTCATTCCATTGGGATCCATGTCATTCCTAAGGGTCTCCACGACGCGGTGCCCGGGACCGGAATTATAGCTTTCGCCGTCGGCGCCGTTGTTCTCCAATATGTCTTCTTTTCCGAATATGCCGTTTTCGAAAATATATGGTCTTTTATCCTTTATGACTACTATGGCATCCGTGGTCCCGAACTCACTTCCTGGACCCGCGCGAATTTCAATCGAACCGTCCTGTTTTTTCGTGAAATAATATTCCCTTTTCCCGTCTCCTGATTCGTATATGATTCCGTTTTTTTTCTGGAAAAGCATATCATTATCCATAATGAAATCATGGAATTTCTCATCATTCAAAAGGGCCGAATCCAGTTTAACGGTCTCTGGAATCCGTTGCGCCAGCGCGTCTGAAAAATACATCATGACCAGCGGGATTTCAAAAGCCAGTTCGATATAATCCTTTGCGTATTTGCATATCTTCCCGGTTTTTTTGATATAGTTTTTCTCCAATTTTCTCACACTTCTTTGTCAATATCTACATAAATTCTTTCGAATTTGAATGGTTTGCCTGTTTTAATGGCATTCAAAGCCTTCGTATTTCTTCTTATTACGTCCATGGGACTCAGATACGTAGCCCTATCTCGAACGGGTATCCCGATTTGTCTTCTGTAAAACTCATTTTCTATATGTATACCCTCTTCCATGGCATTCCTCAGGTCCGTCCATGTGAATTTAGGGTCAATACTATTGATATCGCTGATGAGATAAGAGACTGCGTTCGTGTCTACTGACCCTTTCCTTATCTGTTCAATATAAAAACCAGCAAAATTCATAACGATTTTTTTGGTATTTGAATTAATAAAAACATCTTTTCCCTATAATCTTCGACACGGATGCCTTTTCGATTGCCTTTCTGAATTCCGTATCCGTGTCCTTTCCATGCGTACCGCTAAGGACAATGGTACGGGAAATAAATATGATCCTATGCATATTTTCGAAAAAATATCCAAAATCCACATTCTGCTAATATTTTTTGCCATTTAATCACTAATTAGTAATTTATAAGCTAATAATTATAAAGCCGTTCCCTTATAAAAGGGAATTGTTCCAAATAAATAATATGGAATATCATAATCTCAGCAACACTATGATTCTTACCAAGGATCTGCTTTCGGATTACATCAAGAAGTGGGGAGAAGGGACAATAAACATTCCTGCTCTCTGGTCAACACTTTCCAAGGACGGTTTTACCGACTATGATAAATTTGTCAGCCTGATGGAAAGTATGGACGGAAGGGAAGTCGTTGTTACGCAGAGGGACAACATGGGATCACCCATATCCATAAGAAGTAACATGCAGAGGAATCCGGTTTCCCCCTCATCACCTTCTGGGTATGAACAGTCTTACCACGACAATTCGGCAGGTCAGAGCGACAATTACTGGAACAACCAGAATTATTCCAGCGGCGGATCAGTTCCCGGTCCGGTAACGGACGTGAAATGTCCCAAATGCAATGGCGGGGCGTACGTGTCGGACGAGGAGGTTGTTAAAGTGCTTGAAAACGTGGAGCCGGTCAAGGTCGTTCTAAGGATTACATACATATGCAGGTCATGCGGCGAAAGGTTTACCAGGGTTGTTGTGGAGAACGTTGACGCCAAGAGGAAGGAGAAAACAACAGAAGATACGAAGGCTCCGGGCTTCCCGACTTCCCTTGAATCACTGAGACCCGGCATGTCGACCACCGGAAGAACCGTGGATCCGGTCGCAGACAGGCTGACTTTTCTCGACAAAATATAGAAAAACGCAGACACTTAGATTCTAATGCCCTCCGCAGCATCTCTTGAATTTTAATTGGGAACCGCACGGGCAGGGATCGTTCCTTCCGACTTTTTTATTTGCTTCGGAATGGATTTTTTGCTTGTCCGATAAAATCTTTTGTGATGAATCTTCCATTATAATTATTTCGCTTTTTGTCTCTTTTTTCTCGGATTTTTCCCCCAAATGCGCAGCAATCAGTATGTTCATGATTTGAAACGTGTCCGGTTCTGTTCCCATCATTTCTTTCGCTTTTTTCCGGCCCCATTCGTATTCCACCTCCATTTGAGGGTCTCCGATATATGCTCTGAATATGGTTTTGAACATTCTTTGAATTGATTTTTCTATCAATCTCGCATCAGCTCCTGGAAAACCCAGCCTTAAAAATTTCTTATAGTTCATCAACGGATGATGAACATCAAGAGTCCTGTTTCCTATTTCATCTCCCCACTTCTTTCCGATACCTTTCATGGTGGCCCAGTCCACGATGTATGGTATAGCACCTGTGAGGTAAGAATTGGCGAGGTGTGTCTGGAAATGGCCCAGTTCGTTTTCGTGTAATTCCCTGTATGCTACGGTAAGCGGGACTACATACGGTTCCATTAAATCATAATATTTTTCAAGTGCCATTTCAGTATCTTCCGTCTCTCTTATGATTTTAATGAGACCTGAGTTGGTTTCCCCGGCAATCCTTTTTACCTTTGAATCAGGAACCGGGAAAACAAAGAATCCGAAGTTTCCGTTTTCATTAGCCAATTCAGGGTCAAGGAATCTGCCGTAAGCCTCTATATGCGGTGTTATCATGCTCTCGAATTTGATTTCGGATATTTTCATCGTGTTTTCCAGTTTTCTCATGAACTCATCATTCGAATAAGTTCCTGTTGGCCTGTAACCGTTTCCTGTAACAATCGCTTTAAAGTTTTCGAAATACATGCTTTTCATTATATTTTTTTCTTCCGTGGGAATTTTTTCCATGAAATTTTGTCTGCTCGGGGGTAAAATACGATCACCGTAAATCATCGATTTCTGGACAATTTTGAAATCATTACGGCTTATTCCGCCGAATTCGAGACCCCCGAGCTCCATGTCCCTTTTTGTTATGGGTTTTTCCCGATCCACTATGAAATTCCTGCCCCCGCTTATTCTGTTAGAATAGCGATTCGGGTCATCAATCCAGGGACACACTATGTCTACCAACAATCGTTCCTTTTCATTTAAGGTTGAGCATGCGGGAATCTCTATCTGAACATTGTATTTCCCGTCAATCACGTAGGCGTCCTTCAATTGCGAGTCGGGAAGCACCGGTTTCAATTCGATCGTCATATTATTTGTTTTGAGAAAAGGCTTTTTATTAATTAACTATTGAAAAATGGTAACTTTTCTCGAATAACCGGCATAAACCTTTATTAATAATCAAATACTATAATTACTTATTAGTAGTACATTATGTGATAAAATGCCCGGCAAAAAGAAAATACTGATAGTAGAGGACGAGGGGGTTGTAGCCGAAGATATAAAAAATGCTCTGGAAAAATCCGGTTACCTCGTTGCCGGCCGTGCCGCTTCCTATGACGAGACACTCAAACTTTTCAGCGAAAAGAATCCCGATCTCGTTTTGATGGACATCGAGCTGAAGCATGAAAAAAGCGGCATCGACGCGGGTGAATGGATACGCGAATCAGGCCCTGAGGGCAAAAGAGACGTTCAGATCATTTATCTCACTGCCCATAAAAATTACCATAAAGACCCGAGGTTAAAGGCTACCATGCCTTCCGCTTATATTACCAAGCCCTTCGAAAAAGATGACGTGATCGGGGCGATTAATAAAGCTTTTTCGATGAAATATTCGAAATGAATCACATTCAGAAAAGTTCAATTTGAAACATATCAGGTTCTGTTCCCGTTAAATTACCCCGTTATTCTTGCATCCACGCAAACCTTCCACTCCCTGGGTTTGTATGGGAGGACTTTCTGAACGTTTATGATCTTTGCTTTTTTGCCTGCTTTCTTAGCTACGTTGCTGACAAGCTCGCCTGCCTTTTCGAACTCCTTCTCTTTCGCCCAGCAATACAGATGGATCGTTCCCTTGGTTTTCAGGCATTTGATCGCAAGCGGAAGGAATTTATGAGCTGTCTCCGGAAGAGGCATTATCACCCTGTCGCATTTACCGAATAGCTCTTTGCACTTTTCGTTCACGTCTCCGAGAACCGGAATGACATTCTCCTGGACTTTGTTCAAGCGAATATTATCTTCGAAATATTTTACAGCGTCTTTGTTTATTTCAACGCCGTAAACTTTCCCGACGTCTCTGCATTTTTTCCCGATTATAACAGCATAAGGACCTATCCCGGCGAACATCACCAAAACCGTTTCCTTCGCTTTTATCTGATCAGCAATCCTCTGGCGTTCCGTCCCTTCGCGTGGGGAGAAATACGTTTTTCGAACGTCCATGACAAACCTGCATCCGTGCTCTGTGTGTGTGGTGATGTGATGCTTCCCGTGGAGAAGCTTGAGATCTCTCAACCGGAGTGTTCCTTCCCGTTCGCTTTTCTTGTTGTAAACCGTGGTCACGTTTCTGTGGATTGATATTATCTTCTCTGTTATGATCTTCTCTTTTTTTTTCAGTTCTTCCGGTATCTCGATTATACACACGTCTCCGATTACATCGAATGACTTCTGGAGAAGGCCAAGTTCTTCTTCGGTTAAATCATTTTTCAGCGACTGTTTGAGGTTCATGTTATCATTTCTGGACTAATGTCCAATTATAAAATTTACTTCTTTTTATTTTTATGGACACGTCTTATAAAACACAGAGAGGGGATGGGTGGTATATCGGTAGTTCAAAGGAGAATTTTTCCTTGTGTGTTTGCAGAATCAGTGGATATAATCAAATGGTAGGCAGGATCAATGGAGGCTTCCTTCCCGTGGAGAGGGGTTACCTCATTCCTACTCTTGATGAGATAAAAACTCTTTTCCCGGGTATGCCGGAAGTAAGCGACTCTGTTCTCTTTTTTCACGTTTTCAGCGAATCGATTACCTTTAATTCCCTTCTCGAAATAGACGCCGGTGTGAGCGGTTACATTATCGGCAGGAAGGAGGATGAAGAGGTCACAGGTGAGGTTCGTATGATTTTTAACCGGTTTTCTGAAAAAAACATGAATGGTCCTAAAATAGCGGTGGTTGATCTGGGTTACGACAATCTGGTGGATTTTATGAGTCTTAAATATCCGGGTTTTGGTATTTTGGGATAATTATGAGAGAATGTTCGACAATTTCCAGTGAATGTAACATTAACATTTATATAGGGTTTGGACCAAAGAAATTCCTAGATAACATGATATACAGCATGGGAGAAATCTCCGGTTTTAAAGACGGCATGCCAGAAGAGACTGAAGACGTGAAACCGGAGGAAGTGACGGAAGATTTTCTCGGTGAAATACGGAAGCTCAGGAAGAGAAGATCAGACATCGAGGATGATGAAGGAATGGATGAAGATTCCGAGGAAGATGAATCCGATGGTAAGGATATCTTCAAATCTCTTTTCGGTATGGATTTCGAAGAATGGGAGAAAGATTCGAAAAATAAGAAGCATGATGTTCTCGTATATGCCAGCCTTTTCAAGGGTGACAAGAAGGACAAATCCTACCAGACTCAGTTCACCCAAAACATAATAAATTATTCAAGTACTAGTGACATGCGGGTTGACAAGAAGGATTACCAGCACGGCGTTTCCACCACGTATAAGCAGGTCAGCGCTTATTGCATGAAAAGGGGACGCACGCGCGGAAGGGCGATGCGGAGCGTTACCGGGAAGTGATTTTGGATTAAAACAGGATTAAATTGATAACTAATTCTTTATTTTTAAATACCTCCCAATATATATACAGCAAGGATGCGGTTTTTATGATGGAAATGAGGCTTGATCCCAAAAAGGGTATAATTGTAGAAGAGGAAGAAACACTTGAACGGCTAAGCAAGGACTTTTTCGGAGACGCTGAATGTATTGGTATTTCACTCACGCCCGAAGAGGCGATGTATATAATCGCATTCAGGAACGGTGTCGTTCTTGATCAAAAAGGGAAGGAACTTACAATCAATCAGCTGGCTTCGCATTTCCTTAAAGATAATCCCAGGCTTTTCATAAGGTATGTCGCTTACCGTGACTGGAGGGACCGCGGACTCATAATCAGAAGGATGAACGAGAACGTCCAGGGAAAGCATGAGAAGAAGAACTACAAGAAATATCCTTCCCAGAGCATAAAGTATCCGAAAGTCAAATCCAAGGCTTATTGGCATTCTGATTCATTGTTTTCTATACTCGACGACGACTCGGAGGGAAGGAAGATGTTCGAGGATTACTGGCTGGGTCAGTATGGCGTCTACAAACAGGAAAGGGGAAGGATACACAAGCTTGATTTCTTCGAGACAGTTTTCCTGGCCAAGAACTGCGGAATGCAGGTAGTCGACGGGCGGACTGGAAAGAAGACTACCCACATCGATATCATGAAAGAGATAATCAAGAAAAGGGAATATGCCAAGGAACTCTACGAAGTTTACGAGGAATGGAGGATGAAGGCGTATGTCGTCAAGACGGGCTTCAAATTCGGTTCCCATTTCAGGATATATTTCCCCGGCGCTTCGCCAGTAAAGTCCGACACCTGGATACATTCCAAACACGTTCTCCACGTCTTCCCGAAAGATCAGAAGCTCCTCATTTCAGAATGGTCCCGTGCGGTCAGGGTCGCTCACGGCGTCAAGAAGACATTCATCCTTGGGATACCAAAGATGAAGAAAAACGATTACATCGATGTTCCCGGTGATTTCATGGCTTACCGTAGAACGAAGAGCCATAATGCCTGGGTGAGAGAAACCCCAAAGGACAAGCCGAGGTATATGCTCGTTGCCGTTTCCGAGGATGATCACATAGGAGGAATAGAGCTCGCTTCCATGCTTAACAAATCGAAGGATACAGGCCTTGTCCTGTTATTGTCGATCACCGACAGGGAAACATCGATCACCTATTACGAGCTCAAGAAGATTCTTCTCCCTGGATCGAAATATGAATATTATGAAATAGAATGGTTCAAACCCTGAAATTATTTGAAGCTCTTTTCCAGCAGTTCTATTGCGTGGTCAACTTCCTTTTCAGAAATTGTCAGCGGCGGACGGAAGCGGATGGACTTCGGCCAGCACGGAAGCACGGCCAGACCGTTCTTCCAGCATTTCTTGCGGAACGTGTCTCTTTTCTTTTCGGACGGAAGGTCGAACGCGAGCATCAGTCCCCTCCCCCTCACGTTGGACATGTCTTTGTGTTTTGGCTGGATTTCTTCCAGCCTTCGGAGGAAATACTTGCCTACCCGATCTGCGTTTTTCACCAGCTTTTCTTCATGGATGATTTCCATAACCCTTCTGGCCCTTACCATATCTGAAAGGCTTCCTCCCCACGTTGAATTGATTCTTGATGATTCGTGGAAGACGTTATCCTTGACTTCGTCTACCCTCTTGGAAACCATTATACCGCATACCTGCGTTTTCTTACCGAAAGCGACAATATCCGGTTTTATTCCAAAATGTTGGAATGCCCACATTTTCCCCGTCGCTCCTAAACCCGTCTGAACTTCATCCAGCATGAACATTATGTCATTCTTCCTGCATATCTCTTCAAGCGCCTGCAGGAATTCCTTCCGGAAGTGGTTGTCACCACCCTCCCCCTGGATGGGTTCGATGATCATGCATGCTATATCCTTCCCGTTCATCATTATTGCCTTGTTGATCTGGGCGAGAGCGCGGGATTCCGCTTTCTCCACTTCCCTGGCGACTTTCCATGTGACAGGGAACCTTAATTTGGGATTATCTATTCTCGGCCACTCGAATTTCGGGAAATACTTCGTTTTGGTGTCGCTGGTATTGGTGAGAGAAAGCGTATATCCGCTTCGTCCGTGGAACGCTTCCCTGAAGTGGATGACCTGGCCACCTAACTCACTTTTTGATCCCCTTTTGAAGTTCTTCCTGACCTTCCAGTCGAATGCCGTTTTCAGACCGTTTTCTACTGCAAGAGCCCCCCCTGTTATGAAGAACAGGTATTTCATGTGTTTCGGCATGGCGATTTTCTCGAAGGCATTGACAAACGAAGCAAACTCCACCGAATATATGTCGGAGTTGGCCGGGTTTTCGATCGAGGCGTCCCTGAGATCGTCCAGAAAATCCTTTTCAAACATCTTCGGATGGTTATGTCCTATCGGTGCGGTGGCGAAGTATGTGTACATGTCCAGATATTTCTTCCCGCTTATTTGGTCAACCATATAAGAGCCCTTGCTCCTGTCCAGATCGACAACGATATGGAACCCGTCAGCGAGAATGTGCTTGCCCAGTGACCGGATGACTTTTGACGGGCGAATGTCCTTGGTATGGAAGTGTCTCTTTTTTACCATAAATAATTATTGTCTCGGGTGGAATATATCCGTTCCGGAATCTTTTATATAATCGCAATACATATTTTTATCCAGGGTGTTTTGATGCATTTGGTATTCAGATGTATAATATGCGGTGAAGTCTATATCGGAACCGAGAAGCCGACAAACTGCCCTTTCTGCGGAGCGCTTGACAAGTTCCTTGTTGAGGGAAAGGCATTCCGCGCTCCGGATGAACCGATGAAGGATATTTCCGAAGAGACGAAAGTAATGCTGCAAAAAACGTTTGATCTGGAAGTGCATGCAACGAGATTCTATCTCGCCGCTTCCAAAAGATCTTCCGACCCGTTCGTTCAGTCGATCTTCAAGGGATTATCCAAGACCGAGAGGGAGCATGTGAGCGTGGCTGCAAAGGCGCTGGGAGTTTCGAAACCGGACAATCTCACCGAACCGGAAGGCGACAAGGGGAGCGACGAGGAAAACATCAGGGAAACAGACGCGCTCGAAAGAAGGGCGACTGCACTATACAAAGAATTCCTCGAAAAAGCGAAGGAACCTCGTGCGAAACAGATATTCCAGGCCCTGATGGAAGTTGAATCTGGTCACATAGAACTTGTTAACCAGTGATCCATAATTAACCGGTGAAGAATGAAAGACTTATTCTTTATTTTTACATGTAAGTCCTGACTATCTTTTTTATTCCTTCTTCGTGCCCTGCCCCGACAACGCAGACGATCTTTTCAAACCTTTCAGTCAGAGCGACAAGGTTTCTTGCCATGAATCTGTCCCTGTTTTCCACCAGAACCTTGTAAAATCCAGGCATCTCTTTCTTCAGCATGGTCATTGCTTCATTTACCAGCTTTTTCTTGGGAATTTTCTGCAGGTCCATTTTCTCTTTCTTACCCGGGAGAAACGTGAATGTGAGCCCGAACACTGCTTTGGCCAGCAACCAAAAAATCTTGACCTTCTCATTAAAATTTATGTTCTTTATGCCGAGAAGGGTGAGGTTTATGTCTTGATCTATGAACGCTATCGAGACGCCCCTTTCCCTCGCAAGATCAGCCGCTTTCAGCATCTCCGTTCCCGGTATTATACCGGTCTTCTTGCCGAAAAACAATTGTAATCGCTTCATTATCCAGTACAGAACGAACGTGAAGACACCGAGTGATTTCATTACCTCCGTCCATGGAAGTGTCTCTTCTTTCTTCATCGCATGATACCTGTTAATGTCCAATTCGATAGCCACACAGTCAGGTTTCTCTAAATCGATGGAACGTTTTATGTTCTCAAAGCTTTGTTTCGCCACATGAGAAGTAGGTACGAGGATTATTTTTGACATCCAATTAATTATTATTTGCGCCGACTTAAATTTAAGTATGGGAAAACTGACCGGAATCCTGGTATTTGCGAATTTGATCGCGTTCCTTTTGATTTTCTCCATGCCGGAAGAGATGCTGGAAGGAGCCATTGGAATGCTGGCGTTCTCTTCGCCTTTCATTATCCAGTTCTGGAGAATATTCACGTCTTTGTTCGTCCATGCCAGCGCTTCACACCTGTTCTTCAACATGATCGGACTGTATTTTTTCGGAAAAATACTGGAAGACGAGGTCACCCCGAAGATTTTCCTTCTGGTTTATTTCCTTGCTGGTATAGTCGGCAATCTGGCTTTCGGAATGATCTCCGGCGACGCAGTCGTGGGAGCGTCCGGTTGTGTGTTTGGATTGATGGGGGCGGCGATGCTGCTGAAGCCGAAAGATAAGGTGAACTTCTACGTTTTCCCGCTCCCGTTGGGTGTGGTGGCTGTAGTTTTTGCATTGATAGAGAGCATGCTGGTGTATTTCGGGGCCTTCGCTACAGGCGTCGCTCACATATCCCATGTAGGCGGCCTAGCGGTCGGTGTTTTCTTTGCATTCCGTCACAATAAAAAGCAGGCAGGAAAAGGCATTTTATGGCTCGCCTTGTTCGTTGGGATAATAATAATACTCGGCCCGATCTTCAGCTTCGTGATCGATATAGGAAACTTCATTTTAGGACTGATCGATTTCATGGTAGGGGTGATCCTTTACTCGATTGCTGGGTTGCTTTCTTTTCTTTGGTAACCATGAGAATGCACATACATCGATATTTTTCGTTTTTCTTCGTAAGCCTGTGAAAGAAACATGTGTCTTTCGGTTTCCCCGGCTACGAATAATTCGTGATCTGTTATTTCTCCAATTCCCAATAATCCTGTTATAGGGACCATTTAAAAGATTTTGCAGTCAATTTTAAATCTCATGAAAGGTGGTAATAATGCTTCTGAATGAAATTTTGATGATTGCTGAATTGTTTGCAAATGATTTGTCTCCTCCCCAAAAAGGATTGGAGCTATACGGGGTTAACAGGTGAATCGAATGATACCGTGGAAAGAAATAATTGTCGCTGCAAATGCTTTGTTCGCGGATGAAGGATTGCCTTCTGAATATTCCACTGTTGTTTCTGATGGTACTGCAGTGAAAATCAGGACGGATGTACTCCGGTCTGATGATTTAATTGATCTGGTTTTTCCGCAAAATGAAACGAAACGGGATTCCATATATACCCAAAGGGATTCAGCAATCGTGTCCGGACCCCTGATCAAGGTCGCTGGGAGTGATTCCTCTTTGGGAAAGATTTATGCGGACTCTGTGGCTGTCGGAAGATGTTTAGAACTTCTGGGAAGCGGGAATTTCATGGAAGCTTTGACGAATTCTGAAGAAATATGGGAAAACAGACCTCGGTCGAAATACGCAGATGATGCCGCGCTGATTTCCGTTCGCGTCACCGAGATAATGCGCGACATACTCAACGTAAGGATGATTGTTCCCTCAAAAACGATACGGGAGGTTAATAAGGTAGCAAAAAAATACGGAATTTTTTTCGACAAGAAAAAAAAATTATGGGTAACGGATCCGGGAAAAAGCGAAGTCGGAGACATTTATGATCTTGTTGCCGGGGGAAAATATGGAGACGGGAGCAAAATCAAGGAAGCTAATCTCCGCATGGCGGAGCAGTCGAGCATCTGGGACAGGGGTGTGGCATATGCAAATCGTGACGACATCGTCATCAATGCGATGAGGGATAAGATGATATGGGGTTATTACATGGATGATTTCGGCGGGGATGAATATTTTGATACTGTTGCTAAGATAAGGGAGGGTATGGCAGATCAGATTTTGGGGGGTTACTATTATCCTATGGGTTCGAATATGACATCGAGATGGAACCCGTGGATGGTTCATTTCCTGCTGCATTTTTCGGATGGCTTCGGGGGGAGAAAGTTCGGTGAAGTCATTCAGGGGGAAGATAGCATGGCCGTGAAAGCAATAAGGATTTACGGCGATATTATTCTGAATCGTCCAGATGACCCGCTGACCGCAATTCCGCATGCCCTTGTCGGGAGCATTTACGAGAGCCATGGCCATTTCGATGACGCGATCATGCACTATGAGAGCGCTTTAAAACTACTGGAAAGATACACATACGCTCCGAACAGGGAGATTCTGAAGTACAGGATTTCCCAGCTTATTAATATTGAGAAAAATTGAGAAAACGATCGCATCCGAATAGGTCATTTCCCACCAGTGTTTTCGATTTGCTCCATCTCCAGTTCCTGTTCGTTGACCAGTTCTTTTTGCTTCCTTTTTGTAGGCTGGTTGAATCTCGGGAGGGACATTGTCCATGCTACTATGGTCGAGAACAGGACGGAGAACAGAACTACTATGAATATTATGTTCACTACCTGCGTGGCTAGGGCTTCTGCGTTAAGTAGATTGGGTATGGCAAGTATGGTTGTGGAAAGGATTGGCGCCATTGCCGCCGCCGACAGGCCTCTCGGAGAGACTAAGTTCATTAGTATCAGGTCTTTCTTCGTGAGCGATTGCTTCATTTTTCCGATAGCCGGTATCAGGAACAATGGCCTGGAGAAGAACACTATCAGGAAGAATATGAATGCCATTATTAGTATTGGGTCGCTGATTGGAAGAGCGACCTGTGCGCCTAACAATGTGAAGACGGATATCCTCAGCATTTCCGAGAGCTGGTCGTCGAACTGTTTCACTTCTTGGCGTTCTTTGTCGTTCCTGTCCTTGAAAACCATGTTCCCTGCGATCAGTCCGCATATCGCTACAGCCAGCATTCCCGATCCCCCGACAGCCTCGGCCATGGCGTAGGTGATCAGTGCTATCGCGAATACTAGTAACGGCGTATACTCCCTGAGCATGGATTTGAGTAGCTTGGAAACGGCGAACCCGATGATAAGTCCGGTTCCCACTCCAGCTGCGATCATCTGCCAGAATATAGTCATGTATCTCAGAGGTTCCAGGATAGCGCCCGGTTCCATGTAAACGAGGTCAAGGAAAAGTATCGGAAGAAGAATGGTTAGCGGTGAATTGAATATGGATTCCACCTTTATGACAGATATCACTTTTTTGTATTTCGAGAGCGAGTGTTCGAAAGCATATAGAACGCCGGTCCCTGTTCCGCTGATCACTGCCCCCACTAACAAGGCGTATACGATATCCATCTGGAACATGAACGATGCGACTATTCCGAAGAATACCGTGTTGAAGAACACTCCCAAAAAGGCGAGTTTCACTGATATGTCGGAGACCCGCTGGAATACGCGCATGCTTAAATTGAATGTTCCGGTGAATACCACAAGAATGAGCGCGAGTATTCTCAGGAAATCCGGTATCGCTCCCATAACGCTTACGTCGACGAGCGTTATGCTCACGTATTGCGTTACCATCGGGTTCAAAAAGACGGTCGGTCCCATTACGAGCCCTAGCAGCAGCAGGAAGAAAGTGTCCGGTATCTTAACCTTCTTCAGCAGGTTCGCTATGAGCACCCCGAAACCGAGAAGAAAGGCGAAGTAGGTTACCGTCAGAGCAATGTCCACCATATTGATAATTATTGGAGGTGTTTAATAAAAATTACATCTACGAAAGACGACTTGAAAAGGTTGAATAGAGTCGTCAAACTAATTTTTTTATATCGATGTAAAGTGAAAAAAATGATTTGTGTCATTTTGTGGTTATAAAATTTATTGTTTTTTATAATTGTATATGGCAGAAAAAATAAGCTATATCAGTACCAACAGAACCTCTCCGTTCGTCAGTTTCCCTAAAGCCTTGATGATGGGACAGGCTCCTGACAAGGGATTGTACATGCCTGATTCCATACCTTTTTTTTCAAGTGACAGGATTCAAACGATGAAAAGCATGTCATACAGTGACGTTGCCTTCGTCGTGACAAACGAAATCCTCAAGAATGACATACCGAGAACCAAACTCATAGACATAACGACGGATTCCTATAATTTCGAAGTTCCTCTCGAAAACGTTTCCGGTGACAGATACGTCATGAGGTTGGACCAGGGCCCGACCGCTTCTTTCAAGGATTTCGCTGCAAGAATGATGGCGAGATTGATGTCCTACTGCATAGAAAGCGGTATCGGTGTGGGAAAAAACGGTAAGATAGTCATACTTACAGCCACATCGGGGGATACGGGGAGCGCGGTTGCTAACGCATTTTACGGTCTGGATGGAATCGATGTTAACATATTATTCCCTGAAGGAGAGGTTACTGACAGACAAAGGAAGCAGATGACCACACTCGGGGGGAACATATACCCGGTTGCGGTCGACGGGAAATTCGATGACTGCCAGGCCATGGTGAAGCGGGCTTTCGCCGATCCCGATCTTGAATACAAGAACCTTACCTCCGCCAATTCCATAAACATCGGCAGGGTGATCCCGCAAACGGTTTATTATTTTTACGCTCACTCCAGGTTGTGCGGAAAGAATGACAAGATAGTTTATGCAGTCCCTTCGGGCAATTTCGGAAACCTTACCGGCGGACTCATTGCCAAGCGAATGGGAGTGCCGGTCGATAAATTCGTCGCGGCCGTCAACGAGAATGACGAGATTTCCCTGTTCTTCGACAGCGGGGAATATGAAAAAGTTGTTCCTTCGAGGAAATGCATATCCAACGCCATGAACGTCGGCCACCCGAGCAATTTCGCGAGAATAGTGAATTTGTATGGCGGTGAAATGGACGAGACCGGGAAAATAAAGAGGATGCCTTCCATAAAATGGATGAAAGACGACATCTTTCCGGTCAGCATCAGTGATGATCGGACGAGGGGAACCATTCAGGAAGCCTGGTACAATTATAAACTTTTGCTGGAGCCACATGGGGCAGTAGGCTGGGCGGGACTGGAGGCATATTCCTTTGATCACCCGATCGACGGTGTTTCTGTTTCCGTGGAAACTGCCCATCCGGCGAAATTCCCGGAGGAGATCAGCCGTCTGCTGAGTTTTGAGCCGCCTCTCCCAGTGAGCATGGAAGGACTGGACGCAAAAAAGGAAAACTTCGGCAAACTCCCCGCCGATTACGATCAGTTCAAGGAATTTATCATGGACAGTCTTTAGTTTTTACTTTTCCTCTTTCTTCCTTTCTTCACCTTTGCGCAAACACAATCCCTTTTTTCCAGTCCGCAGGCCATGCATAATTTCTTTTCGTTATCTTCAAAATCTTTTGTGTTTTTCTCCTTCACGAAATCCACTCTGTTGACCGATACGTAACCATCTGATTCGTTGTTCTGTAGCTTGGAACGATATTGTTTTATCGAAGAAAGGGGATGCCAGTCTGATCGAAGGTCTTTCCTGCAACATTCGTCCGCCTTAAGACCCGAACCGCATGGGCACATTGGATCTCCGTGCCACTCCACCTTGTCGTACATATCCTTCGATTCCAGCATCTCCGCTGGCTTTATCTCTTCAAGTGCCCTTTGTAGAGTGTAGTCGTCGTTAGGGAGATTGCCGTTAAGACCTAAGTTGCGCGGTTTGACTAAATCAGAAATTACCGGATTATTTTCCCCTGCTTCTTTGTTCTCATAATGGTCAATGTTGAACCTTTTTCGGTTGGGTAACATACACTATCGCCGTCCTTGCCGGAGATGAGATATTGTTTTGATCTCATATAAGTTTAACCCAGTGTTCGGTGTTACATTGTCGTTTTAAAAAACTTTCAAATATTTGATTTTAATGGGATCGATAGATGTCGGTGTTATAGGCCTGAATTTCGGGAAAAATCATATCAAATCATATGCTCAGAATGAAAATGTTGGTAATATATACGTTCTTGCAAGCTCACTGGAAAGCACAATTGAACATGCCCGAAGATATAGTCAGGAATTTAAATGTTCGGTTTTACCTGTAACAGATCTTAACACCCTCATAAAGAACAACCCGGCCCTGGTCAGCGTTTGCACACCTGACCTTACGCACGTAGATATAGGATCGAAGCTGGTAGATAACGGAATCAATGTATTAATGGAGAAGCCAATGGACAGAATATACCAGAGCACCGGTGTTGAAAAAACGAGAAGACTGCTTGATCTTGCTGACAGGAAAAGGGTACTTTTTACCGAGTTCCTGCCTCATCACATGAGGAAGAGTATTATTCTGAAAGACATGGATTACAGCAGAGTCGATGCAAAGTTCGTTATTTCCAAGGATGATGTACATGCTTTTGCCGAGCAGAGCATTGCTAAACATGGAAGCCATATACAGAACATCGGGCCACATGCTGTTGCATGGATAGGGAATGATAAAATAACTCATATTGATCCCACGGAAAGCGTTGAAACAAATTATGGTTTTGTTATTCATTGCTGGACAAAAAAAGGGACGGAATGTTTTTTCACGTATGAAGTGTCTCCAATCGATGAAAGGGGAAAAAGACCACCTTTCGCACTAACCGTTTCGCCTGTTGGTGTTACCGGTGTCAATGAATATCAATACATAATGTTCCCCGGTACAATGAATATTCACGGGGCTGAAGATCATGAAAATAAAGAATATCATATCGATGTCTTCAGGTCCCAAAACTCAAACGAGGTACCTGATCCCCCGTTTGAGATACCAGGCGAGCTTGGTCAATTTGTAAATAAGATGATTGGATTGATAGATTTCGGAGAAACGAGTGATCCCAACGGAAAGCTTCCTGATAGTGAAACCATTCTGATGAACCAGACGAACATTTCCAAATTGGGTGCGGTCGTTGAAAAAAAATATGACATGTTTTAGGTAAACGAAAGAATCCGATTTTTATTCCTTCCCGCGAATGTATTATCTATGGATTTTGTGAAAGAAGTTCTTGTGAGATCAGGCTATCCTGAAATCAACCCCGTGCAAGAACTTGCCCTTGGTTCCGGCCTCCTGGAAGGGAAGAGCATGGTAGTAGCCGCCCCGACGGCTTCCGGGAAAACGCTGATTGCTGAGATGGCTGCGCTGAAGACCGTGAACGATGGAAAAAAAGTGGTTTACGTCGTCCCGCTGAAAGCTCTCGCCTCCGAGAAATATGACGATTTCAAGGATAAGTACGAATCACTCGGTTACAAAACAGCAATCAGTATCGGAGATCTGGATACTTCTGACCCATGGCTTGCCAAATATGATATCATTATAGTTACTTCAGAGAAACTCGATTCCCTCCTTAGGCATGGGATATCCTGGCTGGAACAAGTGGGATTGGTCGTGGTTGACGAGATACATCTTTTGAATGATTCGGGAAGGGGTCCTACGCTGGAAGTGATGATCACCAAGCTAAAAACAATGGTGAAACCTCAGATACTCGGGCTTTCTGCAACCATAAACAATTACGGTGAGATCGCCGAATGGCTCGGAGCTAAAGCCGTCAAATCGGATTATCGTCCGGTCAAACTCTACAAAGGAGTTTGCCACGACAGGGAAATTACGTACCATCCGGAGAAGAAGCCTCTAGTTCTCGGGGAACAATACGTCGAGACAGCTGAAATAGTCAAGAATACGATCGAGAATGACAAGCAATCCTTGGTTTTTGTGTCCACCCGAAGAAATGCTGAGGCGCTTGCAGGAAAACTTGGTAAGATGGTCGGTGGAATGCTCGCTCCAGATGATAGGAAAGAACTCAATGATATTTCCGGTAAGATACTAAAAGCGCTGGAGAAACCAACCTCCCAGTGCGAGAAGCTTGCGAACATGGTTAAAGAAGGCGTTTCATTCCACCATGCGGGAATCACGGCAAAACAAAGAAAGATCATCGAGGATGCGTTCAGGAAAGGTGTAATCAAAGTCATTTCCGCCACACCCACTCTGGCATGGGGGATCAATCTTCCGGCCTTCCGTGTCATCATACGTGATCTCAAGAGATTCAGCAGGAGTTACGGGAGCGATTACATTCCCGTTCTGGAAATCCAGCAGATGATGGGAAGGAGCGGACGTCCGAAGTATGACAAGTCCGGGGAGGCTATAATAATCGCCAAAAACACGGGAGAAGCGGAATACGTATGGGACAATTACATTAAGGGTGATCCGGAGAAGATACAATCCAAGCTCGGCGTGGAACCGGTCCTGAGGATGCATACACTCGCTCTGGTCGCTTCCGGCGTCACCACGTCCAGAACAGGATTGATGGATTTTTTTTCAAGGACGTTCTATGCCCACCAGTTCGGAGAGCTTTCCCGTATAGAGAAACATGTGGATAATGTGATAGAACTTCTCAAATCTTATCGTTTCATAAAAGGAGGATCCCCTTCGAATGATAATCCCTTCCGAAAGGCTTCTGAACTGGCCGAGACCGGTGAAAAACTGGAACCCACGTTGCTTGGCAGAAGGGTTTCAGAACTGTACATAGATCCGCTCACCGCGAATTATTTGATCAGTAATCTCGAAAAGACGAAAGACCATGGGATCACGCCGTTCGGTCTTCTCCAGTTAATTTCCAACACCATGGAGATGTCTCCCGGGCTTTCGATGAGGAAGAACGATTTCGAGAAGGTGAACGAGCTTTTCGCGTTGTACGAAAACGAACTGCTGGAGAAACCTCCCAACCCTTGGGATTTCGAGTATGACGATTACCTGCGGTCGATGAAGACTGCCTTCTTTTTCAGCGAATGGACTAACGAGATGGGCGAGGACATGATTCTTGAGAATTTCGGCGTGACTCCAGGCGAACTTAGAGTACGATTGAACAATGCCGACTGGATTCTTTATGCCACACAGGAACTTGGCTTACTCCTGAAACTCATGAACGTCATGAAGGACATCCGTAAAACACGTCTAAGAATGAAATACGGCGTCAGTGAGGATCTTCTTCCACTTGTTCGCCTGAAGGGGATCGGAAGGGTGAGAGCGAGAACGCTTTTCTCGAGCAACATGAAGAAACTTTCCGACCTGAGAAAAATCCCTCTGGAATCCCTTTCAAAGATAATCGGTCAGGCGACAGCGAAAAGCGTTAAAAATCAGCTAAATGAACCGGATAACGTGACTCAGGAAACGATTTAACGTAAGTATATATATTTATTATTTATTATCTAGTAGTAATATGGGTAAAAAATATCATCATGATTTCAATGATATCAAAGAACTCGGAAGATTTGATCTTCCGTGGGGGAATCAACTGGTTTTCGTTAAATACAATCATGTGCTTGATGGAGTGCATAAACATTCCACCGGCATGATGGGAGTTAAATCATATATTTCCGGTCATCATAAACCGAAAGTGAAGATATGGGTCAGGTATACTGAATTTGACCAGCGCGGGAATGTCATGGCAGGTTGCAATGAGATAAATCCGGATTTGTTCAAAAACGGAATAAAAGAAAAAACAATGGCTGAATTAACGCAGAAACACATCGAAAAGTTTACAAACCCTCAAAACGTTTGTGATTACAACAAAAAACTAAAAGAATACTTATTGAAAGATCCTTTGCCTATTCAATAAAAATAATTTTTATATCATCGTTTGCATTATTACATTCTATGAAAATCCCTTCGTTAAAACTGAGAAGCGGTAACCAAATTCCTCAGCTGGGTCTGGGTACGTGGATGCTTACCGGCGACCAGTGCGTAAAGTCCGTAAAGAAAGCGATCGAACTTGGGTATAACCACATAGATACCGCCCAGGTGTACGGAAACCATAAAGAAGTAGGAAAAGCGATCTCCGGTACCGATCGATCCGAACTTTTTATCACATCCAAAATATGGAGAAGCGACCTTCGTTATGATGACGTGTTCAAGGCATGCGATCGGGCGCTCAAAGAACTCGGGACGGAATACCTCGATCTCTACCTGATACACTGGCCGGACAAGGACATCGCCATGTCCGAGACACTCTCCGCCATGGAAGAGCTTCAAAATAATGGAAAGATAATATCCACAGGCGTGAGCAATTTTACCGTTCTTCATCTTCAGGAAGCGCTTTCCACCGGGATGAAAATAAGCGTCAATCAAGTCGAATTTCATCCGCTTCTGTATCAGAAAGAGCTTCTTGATTTCTGCAAAAGGAAAGGGATATTGCTGACTGCGTACTGCCCGCTTGCCAGAGGAAACCTGTTGAAGAACAAGACGCTTTCCTCCATTGGAAAAATATACGGTAAGACATCCGCGCAGGTCTCTCTTTGCTGGCTGGTCCAGAAGGGAATAGTTGTAATACCCAAGGCATCCTCTGAGAAGCATGTCCTGGAAAACATGGAGATATTCGACTGGGAACTCTCTGAAGAGGATGAAAAGACCATAGACAATATTGATGTTTTCAAAAGGGTTGTTGATCCTCCTTTCAGCGAGTTTGAACCCGGCATCCGTCCCATGAGGTATCTTAATGTGCTGAAGAATATCGATCCCTCCGGAGTTAAACAATTTCTTAAAAAGCGCTAATTTTCAAACTTTAATAAATCAGTTATATATTGTATATTAAATGGAATGACAGCTTACATCAACTGAATAAAGTTGTCTTTCGAAATGTGTGATCATTATGACCAAACGCAAAAGACCTGACTGGGATTCCTACTGGATGGGCGTGGTCGAAGCGATAAGCAAGCGTTCCACGTGTCTACGCCATAATTTCGGTTCGGTGATAGTGAAGGAAAAATCAATCGTTTCTACGGGTTTCAACGGAGCGCCTCACGGACTTCCTCACTGCCTTGATATCGGATGTCTGAGGGACAAGCTCAAGATCAAATCAGGGACCATGCTGGAGATGTGCAGAGGGGTCCACGCGGAGGCGAACGCAATCATTAGGGGTGACATATTGAGAATGAAGGGCGGCACGATGTACGTAAACGCAAAGCCCTGTAAATACTGTGCCAGGATGATCGCCAATTCCGGCGTGATACGGGTTGTATATGTAGATGACTATCCGGAGACGGAAGGGATCGAACTCCTGAAGCAGGCAGGGATCGAATGCGACGTCTTCAGCATCGAAGAACCGGAAAAGGGATGATCTTTTTTTACACAAGAGATATAAACATTGATGAAACAAAATATCTAGATGCAGGTTCTCAACCTTACGCGTTGCACAACAATAACCAGAAAAACCGAATTAGCTTCATCCATTTTCAGCAAGACTAAAGGGTTGATGTTCCGGGAAAACCTTGATGAAGGGAAGGGGATGCTGTTCATGTTCTCCCGCGAGGGGAAACATTCCATATGGATGATGGGGATGCGCTTTCCGATAGACATCATTTACATTGACAGCGATAAACGAGTGGTCGGTATTCACAAGGACTTCCGTCCTATGAGATTACACCCAAAAACTTGGAAGATTTCCAAACCTGACAAGAAATGCAAATACGTTCTCGAGCTCAATACCGGCGTGATAGATAACTCGGCCACAAAGATTGGCGATGAACTGGAATTTGTTTTTTAATTTTTCGCTATTTTCCAAAAATTCACTACTTAAACGTACAGAGCAGTTTTTATTAGGGGTTGTTTTAAATGTATAATATCAGGATTTTTATGAAAATCTTGTTGGGGTTCGGGGGTGTTCGGAGTGTTTAATAGGTATATAGCTTTAGTGATAAGTTTTTTGTTTGTGTTTTTGATTTTTGCGAATTCGGGTTTTGCGCTTCTTGCCTTTATGGACAAGAACGTTTATGAAGTAAATGAAACAATTCTGGTGAAGGTTAACCGTACCGTTGATGTCAATATAACCGGAAACGTAACCGAAAGGACGAACGGCACCCAGTCCGATAATTTCACAATAGCCAGCACCGGTTCAACCGGGTTCGTTGAATATTCATATTCCCAGACGCTCCCTGCAGGAGAATACACCCTACTTTTGGAACAGGGAACCGACAGCGTGCAGATAAATTTCGAGGTCAAGAGCGAGATACTTAAACCTGTCGTGCGCCTCATGAATTCGCTCGATTTCGTGCACATACCCACAACGATGCAGATAGAAAATGAAACAGGCGGGTTCGGCGGCAATTTCTCGGAACTCCTCGGTTTCAACAAGAGCGATTACATTTTTTACGGGTATACTCAAAACCTTACCGGACAGGGAAGGTATAATTTTGTCGTGGTTGACGAAAAAACATCCGGTGTGTACGATACCGTTTACGTGGACGACGACAACGTGTTCCAGCTGTTCAATGATACCGAGGATAATGCAACGTATCCTTTCCTCGAAACGGCAAAGAGACCGGGCGACATGCTCCAGATAGATTCCACGCACAGGTTCATAGTTGCCGACATGGACACATCGACCGGAAAGATGGTATATCTGATTGAACCGTTGTCATCGCCTGCCTTTACTTCATCAGACATGATTTACATGCTGGTTTTGGTGATGGCCCAGAATGGTACCATAATTTCAAATACATACGTTAACATATCGGTTTTCACCGATGCGAAGGTCCTCAAGAACACAACCATGGTGACTGTTAACGAGAACGGTACGGGAACCCTTTCCCTGAACCTTTCGGGTTACAGTTCCGGGAAATATACGATAACCGCAAACGAGACACCTGTAGACGTTTTCAGAGTTGAATCTTTCAAGCTTCACGGCGAAGTCACGGATTTATCCGATAACCCTTCGTCATCATTTGCTATCGGTTCGAAAGCGAAAGTGTGGGCCGTTTCAAGGGACATTAACGGCAATCTCATTTCTCTGGATTCAGTCCCTTCTGGGACGCTTTATCTTCCCGATGGGACTACCAGTTCCCTGACGTTCACCACCAAGGCGAATGCTACAGGAGTTTATACTGCCGAAACCTCGGCATTATCATCTACCGGGGAATATAACGTCAGGATAACCGGAACAAAGGGATCCGATACGGAGAGATTTGACGTGGGTCTCAACGTTAAGAGTATTGATATGATGGTGATGACCATTAACACGAAATACTTGGACGAAGGCCCTGGAGGTAATACGAACATAAACACATTCCCGCCGGGTTCCAGTATAACTGCGGCCGTTCTCATGATAAACGCGACAAAGGGTTCCGGATTGAAATCCGGAGGCCCTCCTTGCGGTTCTGACGGCTCTTCATGTGTAAGCGTGTCCTGCGACAAAAACCAGTACAAAGTAACTGTCAAGAACGACAAGGGGACGAAATATGCGCTTAATTCCTCGCAGTTTGACGTTTACACCATAACCTACCTTTCGCAACAGCTCGGGATGACCCCTCCGGAAGAGCCGGGGATGAGTGAACAGTGCGTTGTATATATTTTCGGAAACCAGAATTCTTGGGTAAACGACACCGGCAATTACAAGATGGAAATAAAATTCAGCAACAACACGATAGGTGATCTTTATGGCGGGCAAACTTTCAGCATACAGAGGCTCCTTGCACAAGGTTCGACCGTGGATTTCAAGGGAGATTCCTTTAGTTTCTTTGCACCTAACAGTACGGTGAGAGTAAAGCTGGAAATCAGAGACATGTCCACCGACCAGCTTCTCACGCCCGACAAGATAATAGATGCCAAGTTTACCGAGATGTGGAAGGAGTGGCCGGAAAGGAAGAACGCCCTCAATGAGATGATCGGTTTTGACAAGACGAAACTCAATGAGAGCATAGACAACGGCACGATAGTTTTCACATCCCCTCCGGAAGAGGGGTTTTATTCTGCCAAATTCAGGTTCAAGGCAGACGTGGGCGGCACTATAATGGAAGGCACTGGTATGATATTTTTCGAGCTGAAAAAGTACATGATATGGGCAGAACTCGACAGCATAGGGGAAGACAACTGGTTCGTGAAGGCCGGGGAGAACATATCATTACAGGTCAGCATAATGGACATAGACATGGGTTCCCAGAAAGGCCAGGGTACCGCCCCGACATGTACGGGATGCGCGGGACTTGTCGCCAAGATAGGATCGCTTAGGAACGAGCAGTTCTTCAAGGAAATGGAAGAGGGAACGGATTACAACGTGACAACCGGGGTCGTGATAAACTCCACTTCCGGCGCCACTATAACGATAAAACCGATAAACCTGCCGACAGGGTGGTACGGCGTAGACGTCCTTCTGAACGACACTGGAACCGGTAAGAACTATTATGGTTGGGGATGGTTCGAAATCAGGAATTTCTGGGTTGACCTGTTTCAGGTCAAGAACGAGAGCGGAAATATCCTGAAAATGAGCGATGAGACCAAGGGCCCTTCGGGCGGGATCACTATTCCCGTAGGTGGGAGCAAGCTCCTCGGCGTGGCCGCATATTCGCCGCCGAGCAAGTTTTCGCCGCCGACACCTCTGACGATTTCGGGTGTTTCGCTGGAAGGCATGCAGGACGAGAGGGTTTGGCCTCCGACACCGGTATCGTCATCTTTGTATGACCTGACTTCGTTAGGCATGGTGAACACGACGGAATGCTGGGGGGATCACTGCGAGAACTATTCAATATATCTGGTAAATTTCTCGGTTTCCGGGTCCATCAAGGAGAGCGGATACATGCTCAGCGTCAGCGCCACCGCGGGCGGCGCAGGGTCCGACATGGGAACCGCCTGGGTCACGGTCGCTTCTTATGTGGTTGACTACGTCTCCGTTCCCATGTCGAAGATGTTCGAATGGCCTCCGGTTTATGCGAACACCGAGAACATCACGCTACTTTTCACCGGTTCCGATTTCGACGAAAACCCTCACAACCTTACCAACGTCACGATTAAGGAGGTTTTTTCGGATAAAATGGGAAGGCCGGTTAAATTCAGGTTCGGCCAGAACTACACAAACAACTGCACTGGAAACGAAAGTTCATGTACTATAAATGTTACCCTTTCAGGACTTTCTCCCGGAGAATATTTCATGCAGCTGGAGGTGTACGACGGGCAGAGCAAACAGAGCCAGGAATACGAGTTCGAGATCAGGAACATGCTGTTCTCCGTTCCCAGGATATACGAGGGATGGACGCACGACGAAGCTACCGTAGAAAATGATATAGAGGCATGGAACGGGGAGGATACCTGCGATAATGAGATGTGGATTCAGAAGATGGATGCGTGCAAGATTCTTCCCGGCAGTATTATATGTTCTGATAACATAGGCGGGACACCTATGAACATAACGCTTCCGGTCGCAAAGAACAATTCGGTTGATTATTTTGTCGATAGGATGTGCATAGAGAGCGAAGGCAGGTGGAGATACTCTTCCGC
>CAYUSU010000004.1:32750-41273 GCA_964447525.1 uncultured archaeon
AGCAAGATATCTCTCAGCGGCCAGAACATACTCGATAACGGGGTGATGGTTAACACCTCCCTTTCCACCAGCGGAAAGATGAAGGTCGGCGAGCTGAGAGAATCAGACATGGGTTTCGAGAATAAGATGTCCAACGAAAAACAGGGGCTAGATATCGATGGCGACGGGGAGACAAACAGCAGTTTATTCTTCCTTATAATAGACTCAGGGAACGGTTATGACAAGCTTGCCTACTCTTCTGATTATACCAAAAAATGGAACATGTCTACCATAATACAAGTCTCCTCGGCGAAGGCGAGCAGGCAGTTTGGAACGGGTTCTTCCAAGCTTACGCTCCTTAGCATAGATCCGCGGGCCAGCAGGGTAATGTTCTACGATCCGAACGCCACCGGAGACTGGCCGGAACTCGGTGATTCGAAAATAGGCGACAACATAAGGATACCGGTAGTGGTTAAGTCGCCCGACGGCAGCCAGATTTCCGCAAACGTAAGCATACCCAACATGAAGGTAAAAGACGAGTACGGGTCTGACATAGTTCCGACAGGATTGGGTGCGACGGAGCTGGCCGGTTCAGGTGAACTCACCATCAACGTTAGCGCTCTCGGTTACACTTCCGGGAGGTACGAGTTCGAACTGAGAGCATCGAGCACCACCCTTGGAGATGAGAAGATCAACGAATGGATGTGGCCGAGGAGCACCGTCAGGAATTTCCTCATTGACGGCTCCGCCGGATACGGCGGCATAGTCAATTCCTTCGTCTCGGTTAAAGTCAATTCATACGGCGGATGGGACAACCCGGTCAGGATAATGGAACTTTTCACCATAAACAACACCGGATCGGTAGTGAGGGGCGTCATGGATGCCTTCCAGCACGATCTGGCATACCCGCCGGGTTGCGCCAATTACGAGGAACCAGCAGACGCTGGAGCAGGTCCCAACAAGACATACGTTTTTGACCGTTTGAACAGCCAGTATTATGCGTTCCTGTCCTCGATGAACGATAGCAAGACATGGATCAAGAAGGGGGACTGCAATTTCACGACCTCAACGCTTTACAACGAAGGCGATCCTATCAACATCACCATAGGGACGGACACCTTTATGCTTTATGTCCTGAGCACCAATACGTCCGCCGGGAACGCATCGATAGGGCTTATGAATTTAGATTGGGCGATCCAGCCCATGCGGATGGACGACTGGGGAGGCAGGCAGTCCCCGAAATGGAGCATAATGTCCGTGAATAGGTCGGGGACGCTGTATAACGTAGTCTTCGCCAACGATAGCGCGCCATATCCCCAGGCAGCAACGTGGGGAGTGCAGGAGGTATCAAAGGTTGTCTGGATTGACACGGACGGGAACTTCTCGGACGCGCAGAGGTATGCGATAGGGGGCAACTTCGCTGGTAACGAATACATAGCCAGGGTAGGGCCCGGTCCGTGGGAAGGACTGATAATAGCGGATTCAACCAATCTGACGGGCCTGCTTGGCGCAGGCGTGAGACCGGGAATGGACGTCAGGGCACAGGACAACATGCCGGTATATTTCGGCATTCTGAACGAATCGGCGATAGGGCTTGACCTTGACATGAGCGGAGCCACGGACGGGATATTCTACATGGTGGCCTACGACAGCTTCGGCGATGGCGTCCAGAAGATGACCAGAATATACGTGGACGACGACCTGAACATAAGCGAGCCCTGGTGGGCGAACAGCTCCAACATACAACAGGGCCAGTCTTATACCTATTATGACTTCTACGGCCCGGAGGAGGGAGCGATATCCGAACAGGAAGGAAGCCCGCCGAAGGGGATGTGGGGAGGCAACCTGAGGTTCGCTCCCTGGAACGAGAGCCTTGACTGGGAAGAAAGTCCTGAATGGAACATCAAAAATTACAACGGCACGAATATGATACTGGAGAAGAACGTCTGGAACCTGAACGAGACCAAGACCATATCCGTAACGGTTAAGGTATTCGATTTCGCCCAGAACCCGATAACAGGAGCAACGATAACCCTTAAAAAGGTAATGAGATTTGGAGGAGGTTTGCCATTCAAGGAGATTGACGGATCAGATTTCACCCAGATAAACACGCAGAACGTGACCGATTCGAACGGCTACGGTATGATAAAGCTGCAGCCGTCAGGAACATGGCTTCTCAATGCCGAATATATTGCGGTGCTTGAAATTGACATCGGGGGAGTCAAGGAAACTACCGAACAATGGTTTAGGATAGGAAATAAGGAGATGGGGCCATGAATCAGAAAATATTAATTTCAGTTTTTGCAGTTTTTTTATTTTTTGCCATTTTAACCGATAATGCATATGCGCTGTCGGTAACCGTTACCCAGCCCGGGGCGGATACTGACGAGGTTATGAATGGAAGGACGTTCACAGTCGAAGCATCGGGATGGACCGGTGATTGTTCTCAGGCGACTATAAGTTTTGGTGGATGCAGCAGCTGTTCCCTTTCGGGGGAAAATACCCAGAAAACCGTTGGTGGAGGAGTTTCCTCTGTTTCATGGACGACTGTCAGCGCCAATCAGCAAGCATCTGCTCAGAGCATATCGATTTCACTGAGCGGTGGCTGCACTTTACAGCAGTCATCCAGCAGCAATTTCGACATAGTTTTACCTCCGTCCTTAGCTCTTACCGCAACTACCGAAGCTTCTTCCATAAATGACGAAGGTACGTTCGACGTTAACCTTAACATAGTCAATAGCGGGGAGACCACAGCCAACGATCTTTCCTTCGGTGTGAGCGGAACGGGAATGAGCATATCTTCGGGATGTTCTTCCATATCATCACTGGACGAGGATCAAAACGTTGGCCAGTCCTGTTCGATCAAGGGTTCTACACCCGGTACTTATACAGTTACGCTTACGGTTTCTTCCACTAATGCGGATTCGTCGAGCGATTCATTGTCGATGACCGTCAATTCAGTCGGCGGTACCCCAGGGCCCGGCGGAACAACTCCCGGAAGTCCAGGTCCATCCGGAGCGCCTGCTGCTCAGCAGGAAAGGGAAAGAGTTACCGAAATGAAACAGATAGGACTCGTTCCCGGTGTCGGCCTCAGAAACAACATGAGGCTTCAGCAGGCACTGGAAAGGGCACTCGGGAGAACGAACATGAGTAACGAAGCAAGGGAAAACATGTTAAGATTGTCGGCTTCCGTTTCCTCTCAAATGCAGCTTAGCAAAGACTTCTCTTCAGGTGACGGGAAATCTAATCTTTCGCTGACATTTATGCATCAGGGACAGGAAATGATCAGGAATTTCATGGTGTATGACGTCGTTCCGAAGACATTCGCTTCCTCAGCCGGCAGCATAACTGTCGTTTCCGACGGAGCGAGAATCGAGGTAGTGGAATCCGATCCGGAGTACCTTTTCGTTTATCCGAGCGTTTCTCCGGGTGACGAGATCACTATAACATATTTCATAGACGAGGAGCTTTCAGCGTCCGTGATAGACGAAACCAGCACGGAAGTCTATGCCGAATCGGTGGAACAGGTAGCGGAAGACGAATGTACTGTTCCGGGTGAAAGGAGATGTTCCGGCAGCGATGCGCAGGAATGCCAGGACGGCCAGTGGGTCACGATCGACACGTGCGCTTTCGGGTGCATAGACGGGATATGCAGGGGAGTACCTGCCCCGACGACGGAAATGGACTGGGTAACCGTGGGCGGGATAGCGGTTATAGTAATAGTTGTGGTTGTTATAGTCGCGCTTTACATGACCGGTCTTATCCAGAAGCCCAAGAGGGGCGGCCGCGGGAAGGGCGATTTCGCGAAGATATCAGGGAAACATCTTCGTCAGACTGAATCATAACCCGCCAAAGAAATGTCTTTTGTTTTAATTTTATCCAGCTTTAGCCTTTCCTTCAGGCAGTTTTATCCCGATGATCTTGGATTCCCCATCCTCCATCGATACCCCGAATACCTGATCGGCCGCATTGATCATCTCGTTGTTATGGGAAATTATTATGAACTGTAAATCCTTGGAGTGCTTCTTCACAAGTTTTGCCACTTTCTTCGTATTCGGCTTATCGAGAGCGGCGTCCACTTCATCCATGACATAGAACGGCGCTGGTTTGTGTCTTTGTATCGTGAACAAGAAAGCCAGGGCGGTCAGGACTTTCTCGCCTCCTGACATGGAGTCGATGTATAACAGCTTCTTCCCCGGCGGCTGAGCGGATATTATGAGACCGGAATTGATATCCTTCGGGTCTTCCAGTCCGAGTTCGGCATCCCCTCCGGTAAGCTCTGAATATATCTCCCTGAACAGTTTGGTCATATGCATCATTGTCTGTTCGAACATTACCCTTTTTTTCTCTTCTATCTCGGTGATGCTTTCCAGTATTTTGTCTTTTTCAGTGACTACGAGACTGACCCTTTCCATATACTCGTCGAATTCTTCTTTGAGAATGTCGAACTCATCGATAGCTTTCATGTTGACCGGTCCCATCATATTGATTTCTGTGAGGATCTCTTTCTCCCTTTCCTTCATTGTTGAAAGTCCCCTTTTCTCCCATTCTTCCTTGTCCTCCAGATTCTCCCACGTCTTCGAGTGTTCTTCCCATTCTATTCTGAGTTTGTCGAAGTTGGCTTCGTATTTCGCCTTGTTGATCTTGATAGAATTGAGTTCGTTCTGAAGGTTGATCCTGTTATCATAAACCTCTCTCCTTTTCTCACGGAGTTCGTCCTCGTTTGCCTTGATGTCTCTCATTCGCTTTTCATAGTTCTCATCCCCTCCGGAATCTTTTATCGTCCTCTTTATTTCATTGATCTGTTTCGTCAGTGAAGCGATCTCATCCTCGAGAAGTTCGTTCTGTTCCTGCAACTTCTCCTTTTCCTGTATGTACTGTTTTGTTTCCGGGGGAAGCTTGGATTTCATGTAGAATCCTCCGGTCATTGCCCCAGAAGCCTCTATAAGGTCGCCGTCCAAAGTGACCATACGGATGCGATTCTTCTTCGCGATTTCCTTCGCTTTGTCAATATCATTTACTGCGGCGGTCCTGCCGAAAATGAATTCCATTATGCCGGCGTATTTCGGTTCGTGATGGACCAGTTCCGAAAGCCATCCGTATGTTCCCTGCGGAAGTGGTGGTTTATGTGAAGCGTCGATCCGGTCCATTGGGAGGAACCTCGCTCTTCCAATCCGGTTCTCTTTCAGGTGTTTGATGCAACCAGCTGCGACATCCACCGAATCCACGACGATATCGCTCATGTGTGATCCACCCGCCACGTCGGCAGCGACCCTGTATTTATCCGGGATGGTGACAAGATCAGAAACAAATCCATGCACACCATCGAAATTCATTATCTCCTTGAGGCCGGGCGGAACCTTCCTTTCAAGCATGTTCATGCTTTCTATCATCCTTTGTAATCGCTTTGTCTCCCGTTCGTTAGAATCGATAAGGTTCTCCTTGCTTTCTATCGAACTCTGGAATTTTGAAAGTTTTTCCGTGATCTTCGCCTGGTCGGAAACCTTGAAAACCTGTTTCATTATGTCATCCAGTGCCTTCTCCTTTTCCGTAAATTCTTTGTCTATCCCTTTCAGTTCTTCCCCGAGTCTTTCGATCTCTTCCTCTTTCGTTTCGATCTCTTTATCGCTCACGTTTATGTGCTTCTCTGCGGAGGAATATTCCTTCCATATCACCGCGGCCTTGATCGAATTCAGTTCGTCGATGAAATGCTTGTAATTCAGGGCAGCATCCCTGTCCTGTTTCAGTTTCTCGACTATCTGTTCCTTCTGATCCAATATTATCTCGGCCTCCCTGACCTTCTCGGCGACCTTTTCCAGTTCCCTTATTGCCTGTAATTTCTTCTCGTCGTATTCTGTTATCCCGGAAATCTCGTCTATGATCCCCCGCCTTTCGATGGCGTTCATCTCAACTACTCTGGTTATGTCGCCTTGTTTCATTATGTTGTGACCTCCGGGGCTGAGCCTTGCCTGCGTGAAAATGTCAATAATCTGCTGCCTTGTGGTGACCTTACCGTTCAATCGATAGGTGGAAACCCCTTCCTTGTTCAGTCGCCTAGTGACATGGACATTGTCTTCATCCACCGGGAGCCGTTTGCCGTCATTTGAAAAAACCAGATTAACCTTGGCGTATTCAGAAGCCCCTTTCTTCTTGCTCCCATGGAAAACCAGATCGCCTGCCTTCTTCGCTCTTATCTGTTTCGAAGATCCTTTTGCCATGACGAACGATATGGCATCATTTAGGTTAGACTTCCCACTTCCATTTGGTCCGGTAACGACCGCAAAATTAGTGGGAAAAGGCATGGTAACCGGTCTTTTGAATGACTTGAAACCCTGCATAGTTATCTTCTCAAGACGCACCATTTTATCAAAACCCCGACATAAAATATAGTCTTAATCTGCCGATTTTAACTATTAATATTATATAATGGTTAACCTATTTATAGATGATCTTTAATTCGCAAATTCTGTTTTTCCAAAAACATGCTTCAGGTGAAATCCGGGCGTGGATTCTAAAAACTGTATCTCATTCAATAACGACCTTTTTGAATTTCTGTGTTATGGCCCCGAAATCATTTCGTATTACACTGAGTCCGGGTTCTCTTCCGCCGTACCCAAAAATCAGATGATCGCTATTCAAGCACCTGTAATCAGTTTCTCCATATTGCACAACATTCATTCCTTTCTCGAGTTTTGTTCCGCAACCGCATATGCAGTGTCCTTTTTCCGGCATAATCCTAATTTCACGCTAAATTTTAAAAATGCATATTTATCCATTTTTTTCGGGAATAACATTTAAATCAGTAAATTTTTTATATTATATGACTGAAACAAACCAACAAGTCCAGTTCCTTGTGGATACGAATTTTCTCGTCATTCCGTACCAGTTCAAGGTAGATATCTATTCCGAACTCAGGAAATTCGGAGACCCGGACATGTACACCGTTGGTCCGGTACTTCAGGAACTTGCCAAGCTAAAGAACGGTAATGAGGCCTTCCGACTGTACATGATAAAAGGAGGAAAGGTTATCGAAACCGGCGGGACAAACGCGGATGACGAGATAGTCAAAATGGCTAAGGACGGGGCTTACGTGGTCTGCACTCAGGACATAAAACTTCAGGAAAGACTCAAGAAGCATGGTGTCAAGATCGTTTTCCTCCGCCAGAAAAGATACCTGGAGATGAAATAGGATTAATCCATTTCTATGATCCCTACTGAATTGTTCTGTGTCGTGTCGTTTTCCAGCTTATGTTTGTAATCCGTGAGAGTCTCTCCTTTATTTAATATTTCTTCTCCCTGGAATTTAAGGGGATTCCATCTTGTTTCTGGTGTAAGTAAAATTCTTGTTGTCCTTCCTCTCTTGAAAATCGTTATCCCGTCGACCTTCCGGAAATCCCCGTCTAAAACGACGGGATATGTCCTGGCCATTTCAATCGCCTGGTTGTAATTTTTCACACTGGTTTCCGTTATTCTGTGGACGCACGCGGAAACACCGGTCCGGTTATTTTCCGGCCAGTGTTCGTAATCGATAATAGCTCTCATTATAGAGATTCAGGAAGTAAATTTTTTATACACGTGTTTCCCAGGAAATTTTCCAAAATCCAAAATTTACACCGCAAGGGGAGACGCGGAAGAAGAGGGAAATAAACATTCCGAAAGATCTCCCGGAGAGCGAGTACTTGATAAAAAGCGAATATTCCTTCAGGAACGAGTATGCGGGAAAGAGCGAGTATTCCTGATCATGCCATTTCCATTCCGTCCACGTAAGGCTCCAGTTCTATCGCATCCAGAAGCATACCCACTGCGGCATCGATTTGCTTCTCTTCGGCGGATGCGCCTCTTCTTGTGTTGAAGAGGCTGGGCATCCTGAAGGCGTCCAGTCCGCATTTCTCGCAATCCACGAGTGTGTAATCGTTTGGTTTGGGGAAAAGAACTTCGGTTATGTGTCCGCACCCTGAATTCTCGCACTTGTATTCGTATATTGGCATAATGATCATTTAATAGTTCAATTTAAGAAATGATCTTTTTCCAGAAACTATCACACGACTATTTTAATGTGTTGATTCAAGCAGTCTTTCGAAATATCCAAACGTTTAAATATCATTTTGTCCAACTATAGTATTCCGAATTTTTCAAATATAATCTAAGGGGTGAAATGACATGCAGGAAATTCAGCACACAAGTGTTTTCATAGAAGAGGAAGAATCAGAAGACAATCAGGAAGAAGAATCACAGGAATCAGAAGAAGGCGGTTGTTCAAGTTGTCCTCACTGCGCCGAATGCGAAGATGCTAAGGAATCCGACGAAGAAGAGAAAGATGATTCTGAAGACTCCGAAGAATCCGACGAGAGCGACGAAGACGACGATTCTGACAAAGACGATGACGAAGAAAAGAAGGAAGAAGAATAAATAATCACTAAAATGGAGGGCCAACCTCCGATACTTTTTCTTTTAATGTTCCAGACCCATTCTGGCTTCAGTTAGGTCGAGAAAAATTCCTCAAACCCCTTCAAAAATAAAAACCACCCCTTCCAATTTATTCTC
>CAYUSU010000005.1:0-39877 GCA_964447525.1 uncultured archaeon
ATTATGAAATCCGTTTTCATCGCGTGCAGCAGAAAGTTCAATCATGATATGCTTTCATTCAAAGAAGCCTGCCGAAAAGAAGGGATAAGAGCAGAGGATACTGGAAAGGTCACCGATTCGGAAGATACCCTAGAAAGTGAAAGATCCGCCCTCCTCCAGGCGTTCAGGGGGATAGATAATACTGATATATTATACGTAATCGCGAATGGTGGATATATCGGTAAGACTGTCGCGATGGAAATAGCATACGCTTATTCGAAAGGGAAGAAGATCATATCCTCCGAAGAGATAGATGAACTGTCCGCCAGGGGGCTCGTTTCCAAAGTGATGGGAACGGAAGAATTCATTAAATACGCAAAAATGGAAAAGTAAAAACTATAACTGGATTCCAAGCGCTTTTCTTGCGGCTTCCCTGTCTTTATCAGTTCCTTTTATTCCGTATACATTTTTAAATTCTATTCCATTAACGGTCAGGATCAAGGAATATGGTCTGTTATCTCGGCACATCGGGGCTCCTAATTCACCATGAGCATGGGTTGTTTGAAAATCTGCCTTTTTAAGGGCTTCGACCGCCTCTCCAGGACTACTTACGTTCATCTCATCGAAAGTGTAAGACAATCTTTCTTCCATGGATGATTTTCAACAAGAAAAAATAAATACTGATATTATACCAGTTCACCAAAATCTATATTTTCAAAAATCACATTTTCAAATATTATTTTCCAGTATAGAAATGTTTATATACTCCTTCGAATACACTATATATTGCGTTATTTGATGAGACAAGACACAACATGTTGTGTTTTTTACCAAGTAGTAAATTTCGTTGGTTTGGGGTGAATCGTATGCTATGTCCATATTGCTCTGCTCAGGATTCGAAGGTTGTTGACAAGCGAATCACTCCTGATTCTAGATCATTCCGCAGGCGAAGAGAGTGTCTTTCCTGCGCCAAGAGGTTCACCACATACGAGAGGATCGAGAACGCCGATCTTATCATAGTCAAGAAGGACGGCAACCGGGAAAGTTTCGACCGGCAGAAGGTCAAGTCCGGATTAATCAAGGCTTGCGAGAAGCGTCCTATACCTGCTGAAGAGATCGACAAGATCATTAATGAAATAGAGATGGAACTAAGGAATAAGGATTCCATCGAAATCGAAAGCAAATCGGTGGGCCAGCTGGTTATGAAAAAACTCAAACGTTTAGACAAGATCGCATACATAAGGTTCGCATCGGTGTACAGGGAATTCACTGACCTGGAAAGCTTTGAGGACGAACTGAAGAAAATCAAAAAGAAATAATGATAATTTGACGACTTGTAACAATTGAAACAAATCGTCATTCAACATTCAAAGGTGTTTACGTGACTATATTAAAGGTAAAGAAAAGGGACGGAAGGGTAGTTGATTTTGAAAGGGAAAAGGTAATTCAGGCCATATTCAAGGCTGCGAAAGCGGTAGGCGGGGAAAACATGGAACTCGCCAAACAACTTTCTGGAGAGGTTATCAGGAATATCGAACAGAAATTCCATGATCAGAACCCGTCCGTAGAAGACGTCCAGGACGAAGTGGAGAAAGTACTCATAGAAAAGGGCCACGCCAAAACCGCGAAGGCGTACATATTATACAGGGAAGAGCGAGGCCGCATTCGCGAAGCGAAAGAGGTGCTCGGCGTAAGGGACGAACTCAAGCTTTCCGTCAACACCATCAAAGTACTCAAAGCGAGGTATCTTCTGAAGGATGAAGAAGGGAACGTCAAGGAATCGACCGGAGAGCTTTTCATGAGGATAGCCAGGCACGTAGCGTTGCCTGACATTCTTTATCATGATTTGGTTTTTGACATCAACAAGGAACAAACAGTAAAAGAAGTCAAAGCGTTAGAAGGCCTCCCGGAAAAGGCGAAGGAGCTCAATCTCAATATAAACGACGTGAGGATGCTTTACCGGGCGTACAAGCGAATGAACCTCCGGAAGCAGATGAAATGCAATTTCATGGAACTCATGGAAATACTCCGAAGGCGTTGGGAAGACATCAAGCCGAGGATAGAACAAATTTTCAATGCTCTCATCAGGTTCGAGTTCACCCCGAATTCACCCACACTCATGAACGCCGGGGCCAAATTAGGGCAGTTATCTGCATGCTTCGTGCTTCCTGTCGGGGATTCGTTGGAAAGCATATTCGATTCACTCAAGCACACGGCACTCATCCACCAGAGCGGAGGGGGAACCGGATTCTCCTTTTCAAATCTCAGGTACAAAGGGGACATGGTAAAATCTACCAAGGGAATAGCTTCCGGACCGTTATCGTTCATGAGGGTCTTCGATGTAGCGACAGACGTGATAAAACAGGGCGGTAAAAGGAGAGGTGCTAACATGGGAATCCTTTCCATACATCACCCGGATATCATCGAATTCATAACTTCGAAGGATTCCGAAAACAAGATACTTACCAATTTCAACATTTCAGTCGGCCTGACGGACGAGTTCATGAAAGCCCTCGCGGAAAACGGAGAATACGAACTTCGAAACCCCAGATCGGGCGAAGTGGTGAAGAAGCTGTACGCCAGACAGGTATGGGAGATGATCACATATCACGCATGGAAAACAGGAGATCCGGGAATAATATTTCTGGACGAGATGAATCGTCATAACCAGACACCGCACATCGGAGCGATAGAAGCCACGAATCCATGCATTGCGAAAGACAACTGGGTTCACACCGAAAACGGTCCGTTTCAGGTTAAGGACCTTATCGGGACGCAATTCAAGGCAAGGGTAAACGGAATGGACATGTTATCGGGTGATCAGGGATTTTTCAAAACAGCCAACAAGGAAGTATACAAACTCAAAACAAAAGAAGGTTACGCCCTCCGATTGACAGACAACCATCCGGTTCTGAAAGTAAAGCGTTCTACGAGATATACGACAGAAACAGAATGGTGTAAGGCAGGCGATCTTGAACCAAACGACAAAATAATGCTTCACAATCATAAACAAAACACAAAGTGGAAGGGTAAAAATACGGAAGAAGAGGGATATCTTATGGGTCTTCTCATCGGGGACGGTACCTTAAAGAAAGACAAAACCGTCCTTTCGGTTTGGAACAATCCAAATGGAATAATGGAAGAAGCGCTGAAAGCGATAGAAAAACTCCCTCACAGGAAAGACTTCAAGGGCTGGGTGAAAATCAAAGGCAGGAACGAACATCGTATGTCAACGATTGCATTAAAATCCCTTGCGGAATCAATGAGGATGGAACAAGGAAACAAAGCCATCACACCCCGTCTGGAGAAGACGTCAAGTGATTTTTACAAAGGATTCCTCAGGGGATTCTTTGACTCCGATGGTTCTGTGATCGGAACCCAAACCAAAGGGGTGAGCGTAAGACTCGCGCAATCAGATTTGACAAGGCTGGAGGCGGTTCAGCGAATGCTTCTGAGACTTGGAATAGCGTCAACCATATACAAAAACAGGCGTAAACAGCAGTTGAAGGAATTACCGGACGGGAAGGGAGGAAAGAAAAAATACATGATCAAAGACCAGCATGAATTGGTAATATCCGGGGAGAACATAAGATTATTTTCTGAAAAAATCGGTTTCAGTGATCTTTCCAAAGCGTCCAAACTTGAACTTGCGCTGAATAATTACAAAAGAAGTATTAACAAGGAGAATTATTTCGCCACGGTTTCAGAAATCGTATCGGACGGGATCGAGGATGTATACGATGTCCACGTTCCGGGAGTAAACATATTCGACGCAAACGGTATGCAGATCCATAACTGCGGGGAGCAAACACTGCTTTCATACGAATCCTGTAATTTGGGAAGCATCAATCTTTCCAAGATGCTGACGGAAGGGAATGAAATAGACTGGGACAAGATCAAAAGAACCACGGAACTCGCCACCCATTTTTTGGACAGCGTGATAGACGCCAACAAGTACCCGATCCAGCAGATAGAATTCATGACGCTCGCTAACAGAAGAATAGGATTGGGCGTGATGGGATTCGCGGAGATGCTGATCAGGATGGGAATCCCTTATGCGTCAGACAAGGCGCTGGACCTGGCAGGGAAAATAATGAAGTTCGTAACAGAATCCTCCAGGGAGTATTCGGAAAGGCTCGGGGAGACCAGGGGAAATTTCCCCAATTTCCGCGGCAGCATATGGGATACCGAAGGGAAGAAACATATGAGAAACTGCGCCGTCACGACAATCGCTCCGACAGGAACGATAAGCATAATCGCGAACACGTCTTCAGGCATCGAACCATTATTCGCCGTCGTATTCGTCAGAAGAAACGTACTGGGAGGAGAAACCGAGTTACTAGAGATCAACCCTCTTTTCGAGAAATACGCGAAGGAGCATGGCTTCTTTTCGGAGGAACTGATGAAACAGGTCAGCAAGACAGGATCACTGCACGGAATCGAAGGCATACCGGAGGAGGCGAAAAGGCTCTTCGTCACGGCGCATGACATAGATCCGGAATGGCACATAAAAATGCAGGCGGCATTCCAGAAGTATACGGACAATGCCGTAAGCAAGACCATCAACCTTCGCGCGGAAGCGGGAATAAAGGACGTGGAAGACGCTTACCTGCTTGCGCACAAGCTCGGATGCAAGGGAATCACAATCTATCGGGATTCCAGCAAGACCGTCCAGGTCATCCATCTCGGCAAGGGAAAGAAGGAAGATGAAAAAGAATCGATCAACGGAAACGGCCATACCGAAGAAGGGCTGACTGAATCGAAGGAAGCGTGTCCGGTCTGCAAGGCCAAGCTGTACTGTGCCGAAGGATGCTTCACATGCCTTTCCTGCGGGTATTCTAAGTGCAGTTAGAAAAAATCAATCCCAGTTAACTTCCATGACATCCCCGTCAAAGCCCTGTTCTACCGGAAAGGGGAAAAATTCCGCCAATGTTTCAATGTCCCCGTTGTCATAGCGCAGATACAGTGATTCGATATCGATCGGTTTTTTCTGAACCAAAACGCTTATGTTATATTCATGTTGTTTCAGTCTGGCTTCGGAACAATCAAAACCGGCTAGTATAAGATTGTATAAAAGCAAGCCACCGTTCCACATGGTCAGATGACCGCCCACTATCTTCGGCTTTCTCGGAGGAACCGTAAGAGCCAATACACCATCTTCTTTCAGATCATTCAATACCTTTTTCAGGAAAGCATTCACGTTCGGCTGGTGCTCAAGAACATGACAACACCATACCGCATCGTATTTTTCAGGAAACTGAAAATCCAGATAATTTCCCTTGAATATCGCACCATTTTCGCTTTTTTTGAATTCATCAGATCTTCCAATATCACATGTCGTCACTTCTTTGCCACGTTGTTTAAAATATTCCGCATGTTTCCCGCTACCGGAACCGATATCAAGAACAGTCTCAAAACCGTATTCCGAAATAAGTTTTTTCAGTGTATGAAGTGCAAGAGGTTGCCTTTCCTTGGAAAGATCCGTAGTAGATCCAATTGCATTTTTCTCGTATGTTCCGAGTACTGCTTTATCATCATATTTTGGTGAACTCATAGAAATCACAGTCAAGATTTCATCATTTCAGCCAGCTTTTTCAACATGTTGTAGCTCATTATGGTTCTTACTTTTTTGTATCCAGTAGGGGGGAAATCGAACGAATTGCCTTTCAGTTCTGCTTCATTCATCTTTTCTATTGGTTTTTCTGTAACATAATGACCATGCCTTTTCTGCCATGTAAAATGAACCTCCCTTATTCCCGGAACGGCGCAAATCATCCTGGCGGTTTCCTGGGCCTCCGGATCAGTCCAGTAAGCCTCATTATCTATAACACAAAACGGTTTGTTGCCGGATTCATGGTTCATTCCTTCGTGCCGGGTCATGAGGCCCAGATCATCCTGTATGAGTTTATGGCTTACGCCTGAAGCATCCCCTACAGAGGAAATACTGAAAACCTGATAGTTCTTCTGCATTCTGTAAGCCATACTAATCAACAAACGGTAAGATTTAAATTATAATATTTGGACAACAAGGTTCATATTAGAAATCGTCCAAATCCAGCGTGTCTTTTATTGCTTCGATTTTTTTCACGTTCTCTGTAATAGACTGAATAAGAATTGGGTATTTATCAGGTTCGAACACATAAGAACTCGGCGCCCCATCGGGAGCAATGTTTTCACTGGCCATAGTGATCTTTTTTACGGCTGCTGCGACATACTGACATTTTACTGATGATTCTATTTCTATGATTTTCGCTGTTTCTGTTAAATCAAATTCCCCATATTTAACGTCTGTTCCATATGGTAAGATGCGCACGTTTGCATGTACTGCATCATCACCAGAAATTCCCTTCGATTGAACAACTACTACTTTATGGTGACCACTCATATATTCACATTAACAATAAAATATATAAATTCATATAATTCCATTTTTTAATCCTCTTCCCAATTCTTTCACATGGGGATGATTTACGTTTTTACTGGTGACGGGAAAGGGAAGACATCAGCGGCGCTTGGGGTAGCATTGCGATCTTCAGGTTATAAAAAACACGGAATCAAAAAATTTCCTTTCATTTTATCTATGGTTTTATCTGGTTTAATTATTACTTTTATGCATGCATCATGGGATTCAAAACTTATGCAATCATCCCAATTTAAATATTTTTCTCGGTTCGTATTTGAAACAGCAAACATGGGACCAGCATCTATTACGGTCGGAATATTAATAGAATACTTGATTTTTTTAGTAGTTTTATATTTATTTTTTAGAGGTGTTTTTAGTAGGATTATCAAAGAAAAAATTACGATTGTTCAATTCATGAAAAAGAGGAAGACTGGTGAGGTGTTATTTTCAAAAGAAACAAATGCTTTTGAAATATATCAATTTGGTAAAAAAGGATTCGTGAATCTTAAAAGACCTTCAAAAACAGACATAAAAGAAGCAGAAAAAGCACTCGCTTTTTCAGAAAAATTAATTACGGAAAACCCTCCAAATCTACTAATACTAGATGAAATAAACGTTGCAATAAAATACAAATTACTAAACATCAACAAAGTTCTTGAATTCATTGAAAAAATACCGGAAAAAACTAATGTGATATTAACAGGAAGATATGCACCAAAAAAAATATTAAATAAAGTCGATCTTGTGACCGAAATGAAGGAGATCAAGCATCCTTATGCCAAAGGAACCGGAGCGAAAAAAGGATTGGATTTTTAATACACAAAACAATATTATAGTGATACTATGGCCGGGTATGATTTCGAATACATTCTTTTCAAGAGCGATTTCCGTTACATCTTCATGGGATTGATACTCACACTGGCAGTTTTTTCGATAGGTGTCGGTTACAACAGGATCACTGGAATGATGACCGGCGGAGACGGGGTGGATGTCGTTCTGAGAATAGATTACGATGGTCTGTCGGAAATACATGAAATGAGCATTGAACCCGGAACCACGGTCTTCGAGGCACTGAAAGAGGCTGCGTACGTAGAGTATATGATATACGAAGAAGGGGAAGTTGTAAAGGGAATAAACGACATATACAACGGAGACGAACATAACTGGACATGCAAAATAAACGGCAATCCGATAACTGATTTTGAGAACCATGAACTCCGGGCCGGTGACGAAGTCACTTTCAGCTACGTATAAACAGACCTGATTAGTTATTTAAGGAATGAACTTAAAATTTAATTGATTGGGGATGGTCAAGATTTTTGGTAAAGACGGGGAAGAAGAATACGATTGCGTGATCTGCCACAAGAAGTTCCCCAGCAAGGTGGAACTGATAAAACACGAGGAAACCCACATCAGGGAAGCTAGTGATGAACCGGAAAAAGCGGAGGAACCGGTCAAAAAGGAAAAAGTTTCTAAAAAGAAAGCATCCAAGGGAAAGAAGGGGACCAAAAAAGAGGAAAAAGAGGAATCCACCGAAGGGAAAGAACCAGATAAAAAGAAGGAACCTGAAAAAAAGGAAGAGGACGAAAGGAAATTCATCAAAACCGGGATACAGGGATTCGACGAACTGATCGAAAAGGGTATACCGTCAGGGAATGCGATTCTTTTGTCCGGCGGACCCGGGTCCGGAAAGACGATTTTTTGCCTGCAGGTAGCCAATAATTTCGCAAAGGAGAAGAAGAAATGCGTTTACATGAGTTTCGAGGAAGACGAAAAACGACTGAAGCAGCACATGAAGGATTTCGGGTGGGAACCGCAGAAACTCGTAGATGACGGATACCTTTCCATAAAGCAATTCGATCCTTTCGAAGTTGTCCGTCTCATAGAGGCAATGGTGGAGGATTCTAAAGGTGAACTTCTCATTAAAACACCGCCAATCAAATTTTTACAGGATTTCAAGCCGGAAGTTGTGGTGATCGATTCTCTCTCGGCAGTCGCAGCCGCTTTTTCGGGACATGATAATAACTACCGCCTGTACATATCCCAGCTTTTCAGGTACCTGAACAACATGGGAGTCACGTCATTCGTGATCACGGAAACGGAAGAGATCCCCACCGAAATAAACAGGAGGGGATGTGAGGAATTCCTCGCGGACGGAGTCGTACTTCTTTACAACATCAAGAAAACGGACATCAGGATAAGCGCTCTTGAAATTCTCAAGCTTCGGGGAGCGAAACACCAGAAAAGAATCGTTCCCATCCAAATACAGCCCGGCCAGGGCATAGTGGTATACCCGAAACAGGAAGTTTTCGAGGCGATAGAAACCTAACGGGAAAGTTCCTCTTCTATCTGGGCAATCCTGTTTCTTGCTGCTTTAACCCTCATATCGTACAACTCTTTGCTGATCTTTCCCTGTTCGAAATACTGCGTTTGCGCGGTCTTCACCAGATTCAGCATGACCTCCTTTTCCCTTATCAGAGAATCATGCGGCGTTTTCGCCTCCGCTTCCATTTCTTTCTTCTTTTCCAGGGCTTTTGCCATTTCCAGGTCTTCTTCTTTCTTCACCTGATCCTTTATTTCCCTGGACTCTCTCATGAGCTGGAGCTTTTTCTTCTCCAGTTCCCTTTCCTCACTGGCAATCTCTTCCTTCTCCTTTTTTATCTTACCCGATTCATCGGATATCGCTTCTTTCTTCGTCTTGTTGATAACATCAACTTCTTCTTCGGCGTCCTTTTCCCTGGTGATTTCCTCCATCCTCTGCCTGTACTGGTCTATCATTGCCTCATACGTGGTCTTGGATATGATTTTTTTCTGGTAGTAGTTCGTCTGGGCAAGCTTCATCATATTTGTGATATGTTCCCTTTCGTCCTCGATAGAAATCTTTTTCCCGGTTTTCTTTCCGCCACGGGATAAGTATTTCCTTGAGAAGAGCCCGCCGAAAGCAACCGCCGCCACGACCGGCAAAACCCACCAGAATCCCAAAAGACCCGGATCATCCGTTTTACAGAGCCCGCAATCTTTCTCGCATAACGTACAGTTTTCCCCCGCTTCACATACACCGTCCCCGCATTCGATCGTGACGTTTTCCGGGACAAACGTACAGTTCCTGATCTCGGTCCTGTTTATCTTTCCGGAACAATTCCCGTCGTATGTGCATGTCCTCATCTGTATCCCGTCGGACATGCACATGCTCCAATCTTCACAATCCCAGCCATCAACACAAGTTTCCGTCTCTTCGTCATCATCATCCGACGGAGCGATAGCACCAGGCACCCCTGAAGGAGCGGCACTGCCCGGTGATCCCCCGGGTGATCCGGAACTACAGCCAGCGGTAGATATCGCGCTGCAAGCAACGTTGCATGCAAGGGATCCGGTAACGAAACTGTAACTCACGCAAGTGAGACCTCCGAAATCGCTCCCGTCGCACGTTTCGTTAGTGTCTTTGGTTCCGTCCCCGCAATAGGATTCCTGCTTAACGGAAAAACCGGAGAAGTTCGTGACGTAGACTGAAAAGGTCCTCGTAACGTTGTCCCTGGTTGAGGAATTTGTGATGTTGGTCCAGTTACCGGTACAGTTCCTACCGGTGAAGTTCCACTGATCGCACTTGTAGAGACCGAGATAGGATTCATTGGTAAAGACCGAACCGTTGTAACCTATGATCACGCTCGCATTGACCGTACCGAATGTCGTGTTTATACCGTACGTGGAAAGGTAACCCGTCGCCGGCGTGGAAAGCTCGTCCAGAAGGAAGGATGACCCGGAAAAGTTGGAAACGTTAAAACCGAAGAACTTTATCTTAAGCGTATCATTGAAAGAGGAAAACAGTATGTCATAAACGTATTCAGGAATGCTCTGATTCATGCTACCGGTGAAGTTGAAGGAGCTTATGATCTCGCTGGAGTTGGGATAATATATTGTCACTGATCCGTTCACACCGGACGAGTTGAAATCGTTTATGGTGATGTTCAGATCATACGAAGGTTTTGTCAGGAAATAGTAAACGCTGGAATTCGCAACGTTCCCTGAACTGTCGTTAGCGAAAAAAGTGACGTTATATCTTCCGGTTACCGAGGTGGTGAAATTGACCGTATTGTTATTGGAAAGGGGAACGAAAACAAAGCTCGTGTTCGGGAGGGTTATGTTCGCCCAAACGCTATCCACGCCGGAAATGTTGTCCGTCGAGTTCACCTGGACAGATATGTTGGAACCGTTGATCACTATCGACGGATTGAAACCGCCGTACAGAAGGACCGGGTCCGTAAGATCAACCGTGAAATAGACGCTGGTCGAATTCATTATCCCTGACGTGTCGTTGGCGTAGATCACCAGTGAATTATACCCTTCCGTTCCGTTGAAAGTGTTGTTATTTACGTAGGAAACCGTCAGATTGGATAACCCGAGGTTACCGATCGAAACCGAGCTAAAGTTCAAGAGGAGGTCACAATATCCTCCTGACGGGGAGCAACCGGAAAGGAACTGATTGATCAGGGAAACGTTAAAATTTATTTCCTGCTCCGGCATGGAAGAATTCAGTTCTCCGGTGTAATTCCATTCATTCGCTCCACCGGAAGCCGCAATGTCCATGGTGACGTTTCCCGGATACCCGGGCATTTTTATGAAAACGCCGCCTATTCCGCCGGAATAGCCGAAATCGGAAAGTATGTCGGAACAATAAAGATCAGATGAAGTGGGTGAATACGCCTCTGAGCAATCGAATCCGTCACACCGGACTATCCTTCCGTTCTCTCCTACTGCGAAAGCCTGACCATCGTAAACGCCAACACCCCACAGTCCATCCGTACCGGTCGTTGCGATTTCCGACCAGTCGTTACCGTCCCACTTCACGAGTTCCCTATTCTGGGACGGCTCGCTGTTAGCCGCGAAACCGTACGTGGAATTGTATAGTTTAACTTTCTTGAAATTGGCCCCGCTGATACTGTCAAAATAAGCCCAAGTCGTACCGTTCCATTTCGCGATGTCGGACATGGCCACGGCGAATCCGAACGTTTCGTTAATCATCGAGATGCCCCTCACGTAATTATTCACCCCGGAAAGAGGACTCGTAACGTTGTACCAGCTCCCATTCCACTTGTAAAGGTTACCATTCTGGTCCCCGGCAAACGCAAGGTTCCAGTCCGCTATGTCAACGCTGTACAGCGCAGTTCCCACTGACCAGTCCAAAGCCCACTGGGAACCGTTCCATTTCAGAACATAACCTCCGGAACCGTTCGCCATGACAGCGAAAGCCATGGTGGAGTTGTATATGGAGACGTCGTTAAGGGTGGAGGAGACGGGAGACGACATCGAACTCCAGCCCTGACCGTCCCATTTGAGTATGGTCCCAAGCTGGCCCACGGCGAAACCGAATGTGCTGTTCAGGAACTCGACACCCCATATGTTATTTGAAGTGTTGGAATCGGCGAGTTTCCATCCGTCATAACCAACCCCGCTCACATTCATCTTTGCGTAAACGACAGTAGAGTTCTTGTTCAGCCTGGCATAAGTCACGCCGTTGCCCGGTTGAGCGAAAGTGACGTTCCTTTCGGTCAAGGAATCGTTGAACTGTTCCTTTTTGCCAAAGATGTCCGTGACATTCGACCCGGAGTTCAGGGAATACGCACACCAGTCGATGTTGCCGGAAACGGAAAAATTTACCCATAGAGACGAATAATTATATGAAGAATTGGCCGGTGAAAGTATCGAAATGACCGGATCAGGATTCGCGAAAACAGGGAAAGATAGTATTAGAACAAACAATAAGACGAGTACCCCAACGATCTTTATATTTAAGGCTAACATTTTACCCCTCAATCCCTATATATTATTTTGGCCACTCACCCTAAATAAGTAATTGTGACACGTTTAAACTAGGAAGGACGAAAAGCATTTTTTATACTAAAACGCACCAATATTATTCAGAAGGGTGAAAATGGTGATTTTATACCGCTAAAAGATATTGAAAAGCTCGGGGATCAGTATACGTGCCTTGTGATAACACCAGTAGAAAAAATCCAGGACACTGCAAACAAAATAATTAAGACATATAATAAAAAATCCATATCAGGGATATATATCGCCCTCAACAAACCCCACGAGACGCTGGAAAAAGTCATGCAGAGCGAGAAAATTAAAACTGATAAATTGTATTTCATAGACTGCGTCAAAACGGCCGAGGAAAGCAAGGAAAGGGAAATGGTCGCACACATCCAGAACCCGAGCGACCTCACAAGCATGAACATAGCTCTCAACCAGTTCCTCGACAAGATCGAAGGTAACAAGTTCGTGTTGCTCGATTCTCTGACGACGCTCCTTATCTATAACAAGGAAAATCTCGTGGTCATGTTCGTAAAATCGATCATAGACGAGATGAGGAAACAAGGTGTAAGGATGGTAATACTGACACCTGAACCAAGGGGTGGAGAACTAATAAATAAAATAGCACTTTTCTTCGACAAAGTTCTGAGACTTTAACCGGTTATTCCTCGATTTTTACCGCTTTCCCTATCCTTTCCATGAGATCGTCCTTGGTGAAAGGCTTGTTTATGTAATCGAAAAGCCCCTCCTTTATGAGAGAAATCTTTCTCTCGGGAGTGATTTCCACAACGCTCACAAATATGACTTTCATTTTCCTTTTACCAATCTGGGATTTCTTAATTTTCTTGAAAATTTCCCATCCAGACATATCCGGCATCATTATGTCCAGAAGAACCAGATCCGTATTGTTCTTTTCAACCTTTTTTACACATTCCTTTCCATTGTGCGCTGTATCAACATCAAGCCCATACATCTCAAGAATGGATTTTATCATGTTAACTGTATCCGGTTCATCATCAACAACAAGTACCTTCGGCATTCTATCACCCCAATAATTGTTGTTGGTTCGGACCCCTTAAAAAGTTTCCTGCTTCGGTATAAACAAAATTATATTATGTTTAAATGGAAACGTTTGAACAGAACCAATAGACTAACACGCTGATTCGGTTTCTAAACAGTGTCAATGTTAAACTATTTATTCATTTTGTTTAAACAAGATTTATAAATAGAGTAATTATTCTCTTAAACAGATAAACATGTTGGGGATACATGACACTACGCTAAGGGACGGTGAACAGATGCCCGGCGTTGTTTTTACCCCAAAAGAAAAGATAATTCTCGCGGAAAAAATATCCGATTTCGGTGTCGATCTTATCGATATTATGCCATGCGTTTCAGAAACCGAAGCAAGGCTGACAAAAACACTTACCGAGCTTTTCGGTGATAAGATAACGGCAACGTGTAGGGCCAAAATCTCAGATATAGATACTGCGATAAATTGTGGGGCCCGGAGGGTAACACTTTTCACGCCGATGTCTGACATACACATAAAAAATAAGCTCGGAACAACGAGAGAGGACAATCTGGAGAATTCGCTTTACATGATAGATTACGCCAGATCACATGGTATCAAAGTTGATTTCGCGGGGGAAGATTCCACCAGGGCAGACATGGGATACATGATCAGTTTCATAAAGGAGATCGAAAAATATGTCGAAACGTTCTTTATCGCGGACACGCTGGGATGTCTGACACCGCATGCAACGTACAACATAGTTTCTGTCATCAAGAACAATTGCAATTGCAAATTAGGGCTTCACGCACACAACGATTTCGGTCTCGCAACGGCAAACACGCTGGAAGGCATATTGGCAGGCGCAGACATCTTCTCAGGCACGTTTACAGGCATAGGGGAAAGGTCCGGGAACGCTCCGATAGAAGAGGTATGCATAGCATTGAAATTTACCGTGGGTATAGACATCGACGTCAGGTACGGGATGATAAAGGAACTGTGCGATATTGTCGAGAGGTTCTCAAGGATCCCACTCCAGGCACACAAACCGGTTGTCGGAAAGAACTCGTTCTGTCATGAATCGGGGATACATGTAGACGGTATGTTAAAGGATCCCAAGACATACGAAAACTTCGATCCTTCAGTCGTCGGGCAAAAAAGAAGTTTCATGCTGGGCAAGCATTCAGGGAAGAAATTACTCAGGCAAATAATGGGCGAAGATGCGAGCGAGGAATCAATAGACCAGGCACTGAACAATATCAAAGTGCTTTCCGAAACAAGGAAAATATCGTTCCCGGAAGAGAATATGACGGATATTTCATTAACAAATAAGAAAGTAAAAATTAAATGAGGCATACAAAAATGAAAATATCTAAATTATTGTGGTTGATTTACAAAAGAATAAGAGTGGCATTCGTTCCAGTCAGTTTTTTATTTATATTTTCATTATACACCAACATTTTTTCCTCGCATGTTTATTTTATAATGTTAGGTGCATTTTGTATCGAGATCTTCGGAGGATGTTACAATGATTACACGGACTATGATGAAGATAAAAGAAATGACAGGACGGATAAATTAACAATTTCAGGTATAATGAGAAGAAAGCAAATAAGAAACATATCATTCATATTTTTGGCAATAGGTCTAATCTCATTCGTCTTATCAAATTTCGTGATCGGCTTTTACTATGCTTTCATGATGTGGGCATATTCTTATCATGGAATTCGTTTGAAAAAATATAATTTCAAGGGTTACTTTGTACTCGCAACATCTTGGATATTAATACCATTTTATTTGGGTTTCATGTTTGGTATCAACTTTTCGAGCATCCTTTTTTTCTTCAATTTTTTCTGTTTTTTCCAGTATATGTATCTACTGAATCAAAAAGATTCCACCGACGCAAATGACGATACTAACCTTTTCATTGAGAAAGGATGGAATAAGGCTCTTTTTATATGCGTAACGTTGGCCATTTTATCTTCCATATTCTTTCTGGGAATGTCATCATTATCGATATTTTTAATCATGGTATGGGCGATGAATTTGTTTATAAAATTTTACCATTCGTATAAGGTTCACAGGAGACAGATAAACAGAGAACTCAGAAGTAGATTAGTCCTGATGGAATTTTTGAACCCGTATATTTATTCCGTCATATATTTTTTGATTGCGTTTTTATGATAGAAAATATTAAAAACATGCTAAGTTTCATGAGATTTACGGTATCCATGTCAGGAAGTTTTATAGCGGTTCTGGCTTATTTGCTGACAAACCAGTTGGATTTTAGATTTTTTATTGTTATGCTGGGTTCATTTTTTGCATGTACGGTTATCTATTCATATAACAATTTGACAGACAAAAAAGAAGATTCGATAAACAGGAAACAAACCAACACAATAACTAAAAATAATTTTTCTCATTTTCTAATATTTTTATTCCTTTTTCTTAGTTTGATTTTTCAGTATATTCTTTCCACAAGAGCCATGATATTTTCAATAATTTTCATCGCTCTTGGTATATTATATTCTTTTTTCAGATTAAAAAAATATTTGCTGATAAAAAATATTTACACCGGATTCGGTATGATACCAATGTTTCTTTCCGGAACAATTAACCAACCATTTGACCAATTGTTAATAAATTATTCATTGTTTTTTGCCATTTTTATTACCGTAGGCAGTATCGTATCCGACTTAAGAGATTACAAGGGTGACAAGGCATCCAATTTCAATACAATTCCGGTATATTTTGGATACGATAATGCTAAAAAAATCACATATTCATCAATTTCGGCACTATCTCTTGTTATATTATATCTGAATATTTTGAAATTGCTACCGCTAATAATTTTTATGCCCTTGACGATATATTTTATTTACACCGATAAACCAAAAAGAGCACATTTATCCGGAGGAATATCTATCATTATATTGCTCGTCTACTTAATTATTTTTTCGTTGTAGATAAAATTTTATTTCCAAACATCTATGAGACTCTTCAATACTTTTTATCTTGAAATCCTTGTTTATCAACCACAAATAACCCAGAATCGTCATAGAAATAAATTCCCAGTTGTCCTTTTCTTTCTGTATCCCATAAGGCGGATTTTTAATCTTTACAATCATACTTTTGTCCACCACAATAACGTTAACAAGACCCCATCCCATCATTTGCAAAAGATTTTTGAGAAGCTTGATTTTACCGATTTTTGAAGTTTTTTTATCTACAATACTGTTGAAATATCTAAACGAAATTTCTGAAATTTTTCCGAGAGATATTTTTTCATTAGCTATAAGATGAAAAATAGTATTTTCTATAGGTATTATGAACTCACCCCTGAAAAATATCATATTGTTATCGTCCATACGGAAAATTTTTGATTTCAAGGCATCTTTCATCTGAGTTCCTCTCGTTGGTTTAAATTTATTAAGATTTTTATAAACTTCTGTATTTTTTGACTCAACCAGAATTTCTTTTTCTTCTGTAATTTTGAATAAATATATGGACTGGAATTTATTTTGAAAAACGTTTATACATTTCACATCTTTATGGTACACAAAACTTAAAATTCCGCAAAAGGCTCCCGGAGCAAATTTATTCTTGCCCACGGTCCTCGTAATAAATTCGTTTTTAGTTTTTATTTCCAAAATATTTTCTTTATGTCTTTTTATTTTAAGATCATCAATCAACCCTAAATTAATCCATATTTTTTTTGCCACGTTAATCTGCAATTGCGCAGGCATCTTTTTGATAAAACCCGGTATTATTCCATACGTAAGTAACATCCATTTTTTACCTAAAATCTCAATATTTTCAGAATATCCCGCTTTTTCACATTCATTTATAAATTCTGCCAGAATACGCTCAAAAAACAGTGTTGTTCTTCTAGCATTTATCTTGAACCTGTTTATTATTCCCCCCGCACCTGTTTCCATTATTCCCTTTCTAAGGGATTCTGATAATCTCATATAGACACTTAAAAATATATATCAGAGTATAATAAAATTAATGTGGGGTGTTTAAACGAATTTTAGCAAGGCTATCATGGATACGCCTAGTTGTGACGCCAGTAAATATTTTGGAAACGCTCCGAAGGATGCGATCAATTTTTCCATAGGAGAACCAGTATTTTCCCCACCTGAATCGGTGGTAGCGGCATACGGGGAAGCTGTCAAATCCGGAGGATACGCCCCCATACAGGGATATCAGGATTTAAGAGAAAAAATATCAGACAAGTTAATCAAGGAAAACGGGATAGATTCCAAAGCTGAAAACATCCTGATAACGAACGGAGCGACCGAAGCCATTGCATTTTCTATAATGTCGCTGGTAGGCAAAGGTGATGAAGTCGTCGTGTTCGAGCCGAATTACCCGATCGTTTCTCCGATGGTAAGATACTGCGGCGGAAGGGCTGTAATCATCCCATTGAAAGAGGATAACGGCTTCCAGATAGACCCGGATGACGTAAGGAATTCCGTCACCGACAAAACAAAACTGATGGTGATCAACTCTCCGCACAATCCAACCGGCACGGTATTCAAAAAGAAAGTACTGAAGGAGATTTCTGAAATATACAAAGGGTGCATATTGAGCGATGAAGTGTACGAAAAAATAGTGTACGAGGACCGTCACCATTCCATCGCATCATTCTCGGAAAACCCGGAAAGGGTAATAACGGTAAATTCTTTTTCCAAGACTTATTGCATGTGCGGATTCAGGGTGGGATATCTCCACGCTTCCAACGAGTTGATCAGGCATCTGCTCAAACTCAAGCTTTACGTAACTAACTGCTGCCCGGCGCCATCGCAGAAAGCTGCTATTGCGGCTATGGACGACAAGAAATTCCCCGCTAGAATAAGGAGAGACTTCTGCGAAAGGAGAAGAACTCTCTTGTCCGGGTTCAAAAAATTAAAGATACCATGCGTTGAACCGAAAGGAGCGTTCTACGCCTTCCCGAATATTTCCGAATTTGGCAGCGACGAGGAGGTTCACGATATGTTAATGAACGCCGGGATACTGACAATGCCGGGTACGATATTCAGTCCATCATGTTCGGAACACGTGAGATTCTCTTACGTATGCAGAATCGATCAGATAAAAGAAGGGATCAGAAGAATGGAAAATCTCCCAAGAAGGAACAGTATCACTATTTAAGATTATTTTTTCCCGTCTTAAAGGTTAAAGGATTTTATGATAACATGCAATCAAACGAAACTATCCTGCTAAAGAAATTACTGAAAAGCGTCAGAAACGTGGAAATAGAAATAAAGCAACTAAACGAAAAAATTGATTCTGTTGTTTCCGGCAAAAAATCAAGATTCAGATTACCTTTGTAGTCCCGAGCTTTATGTCCTTTCCGTTTATCACAAATTCATAAGGCACCTTCGGATCGAAAGGCGTGTATCTCATTTTATGTATCTCTATCGTCCTCATCGGTTTTTCTTCCAGATCAAGGAAAGACAGATTAACCACACCGTCGCATTCAAATGCTTCGCTGTGCCCGGTATCTATACGATCACCATCGGTCTCGCATATAAGCAGCGAGCAACCCATTTTCTTCAGGTAATTAACCAGTTCTGAGAAATGCGACCGATAGTTCTTGCCATTTTCAGAGAACATCAAAAGCTTGTTTACGTTGTCTATCACAAGCCTGTCTATGTTGGGATATGATGATATTATGTTAACGAATTTCTTCATGGTAATGTGTTCGTCGAGTATTGCATGCTCTATCACGAGATTCTTGTCAATATATTTCTTAACATGGTTCAGCGAAGAGATCATATTGCACGCCCTCATGAGTTCATCTTTCTTCTCGTTAAGGGAAACATAGCAGCATTTTTCACCCTTTGCAGCGCCTTCAAGAAGAAATTTCAGCCCGAAAAGCGTCTTGCCCGTACCCGGGCCGCCCGAAAGCAATACTATTGTCTCAGACGGGAAACCTCCGCCTATTAGCTTATCCATTCCACCTATTCCGGATTTTATCCTGTTCATTTTTTCACCTCAATAAATTTTGGAATCCCCATTCTGGATTCTTTTATTTTTACCAGCATAAAAACGTCGTTGTTGATCCCAAAAAGATTAGCCTTTACTTTCTTTTCAAGAATAGTGACATTCTCCCTCGATAGAAGCTTTTTGGGAAGCATTATCCTGTTGCTGTTGCCGAGCTTCCCGGTGGTAAGTTCATGATCCAGTGCCTTGTCGTTCGTGGGGAGAACTATGAGATTCTCGGTCTCCTGGTCGAGTATCTTGTATTCCTTTCTGGAGAGCCTGAGATTTATGTATATTTCGCCGTCCTTTACGTCAATAAAGTGAACAGTGGCCATAGTTTATATTTTATGTGTTATTATTTAAACATGTGTTTAAAAGTTTAAACAAAAATGGAAATAATTGAATTATTTCGAAAGACGACTTTGTGTGAAAATACAAGTCGTCGTGTTATACCATCTTTTTTACCCTTTTCAGGAGCTCGTCGCGGGTGAACGGCTTCATTATGTAATCCTTCAATCCCTGTTTCATCAGAGCGCTTTTTCTTTCGGGGGAAACCTCTATTATGCTTATGAAAGCCACCTTCATCTTCTTCCTGGACTTCATGATCTTCCCAAAGACGTCCCACCCTGACATGTCCGGCATCATTATGTCCAGAAGCACTATGTCGATTTTTTCTTTCTTTACCTTCATCAGGCATTCCTTTCCGTTATACGCGGTCTCGACTTTGTAGCCTTCGGCTTCCATTATAGATTTAACGAGTTCTACTGTATCCGGTTCGTCATCAACAACAAGTATTTTCGTCATTTTTTCTCCCCATGTTTCTTTATTGGCAAGGTGAATATAAATGTACTCCCTTTTCCGAGCACACTTTCCACCCAGATATCCCCGCCATGTTCCTTTATTATGCTCTTGCATATCGCAAGTCCTAGACCGGTGCCGCCGTATTTTCTCTTTGCGGACGTGTCTGCCTGGAAGAACTTCGTGAACATCTTCTTTATATCGCTCTTCGATATTCCTATACCGGTATCCTGAACCCTAACAGTAATTTTATTTCCTTTGTGATCTGCGGACACTGTTATGCTGCCGTTTGGACGGTTGTATTTTATCGCATTGTTCACGAGGTTCGCAGTTACTTCCTGCAGTCTGTATTCGTCTCCTATTATGTCGGGAAGGCTGTTAGGAGTCTTATCCACCAGCTTTATTCCCTGCTTATTGGCGTCTTCCTGCATATCAACAACGGAATTCTTGAGCATTGCAAGAATATTCATCTTTTTCATCTCGAATTTCATCGAACCTGCTTCCAGTTTCGACATGTCCAGAATGTCATTGACGAGATGCTGAAGCCTTTTTGCGTTTCTCAGGCATATATCAATCTGGTTGTTCTGGGACTCTTCCAGATTCTTCGCCCCCTTCATCATGTCCAGATAACCAACTATCGGAATCAGCGGTGTTTTCAATTCGTGAGCACCTATGTTCATGAACTCGCTCTTCAGCTTGTCCAGTTTCTTGAGCTCCTTGTTGGCTTTCTCTATCTCCTTCTGCCTGTCTTCCAGTTTTTTGTTGGCATCACCTATATCCTCCATTATATTAAGGGTAGCGACTCTGGCATCGTTCATTCCCTGTATCCTTTTCTCCAGTTCAGTCGTTCTGGTTGATACCTTTTCTTCCAGTTTTTTGCTGTATTTCTCTATCTTCGTCCTTGATTTCTTCAAATCATCCATCATACAGTTGAAGGCGGAAGCCAATTTACCTATTTCATCATTTGAGTGGATTTTAACCTTACCACCCAGTTTCATATTTTCCCCCTTATTCATATTCTCAATCGCCTTCGTTAATTTAGTCAATGGTCTGGTCACCCAGAGTGAAATGAAAAATATCAGCAATAACGTAGCAACACCGGAAGAAACCAGCATTATCAAAATCGACTGCAATCTCAATGTATTTGCTTTCCCAGCAACGTAATCGACAGGGGTTCCCATAATTACCGCACCTATGTGATCGTCATGTATCCCGAAAACCGGAACCATAGTATCATAATACTCATTACCGTTCTCGTTAACAATTTCAATGCCGGTTTTACCGGTTTTCAATAAATTTAGGATTTTGGTATCTGTAAGCGTTTTGCCCTCTTCGGAGGGATCGTTGTGGGAAAGTATTTTTCCTTCAGTATCAACGATCATCGCATAAACTATGTAATCATGGGATTCGACCGTTTTCTGGCATTGTTTCTCAAAACCAGTTATTTCTTCCAGTTCAATTCCCATATTCAAAATCCTGTTAATCTGGGACTCCAGGCCATCACCCACAATAAAGACGTTGGATTGGAGCACATTGGAGTATTCAGAGTTAAAAAATAGGCCGTTCGAAAACGAATTCGCTCCTATCGCTGTAAATAGAATTACAGCTGTAATCAAGACTATCTTTGATCTTACACTGAGTATCATCTATTTCTCCCACTCAAACTTTTCAATTACTTCAGCAGTCAGTAATAAAACTCTCATTCTGTAGCACCTCTCCGACCCCATCTCCTGCCTGAGTGTAGGATGTAGTACAAACGGAAACAACAAGTAATAAAAATATCGATAGTATAAAAAATAATTTTTTCATAAAAACACCCCCCCTCTTTATAATAATTTGTTACGGGTCTCTTATATAATTTGTTATTGGTGTTTAAACCATCCAAACAAACATCATTTTTTTTCAAGTTCCTTTATCCTCTGTTTGAGCCTGACCATCTGCAGCTCTCTACCAATGCTTATCTTGTTGAACTTCTCCAGCTCTTCTACCTTGTCTTCCAGCTGATTCTTCGACTGCATGAGCTGCTTCTCCCATTTCTTCCTACTTTCGATGTCCCTCACTATCGCGAGAATCCTTCTTTTCCCGGAAAGCATGACTATCTTGAGGTTGACCTCCGTGTCGAACACCCTTCCCCGGCTGTCCTTTGAAACCCATTCGAAAACGACCGGCCCTTCAGTGGAGATGCTCTTTATCTTCTTTACCGCATTCTTCCGCGTATACTGCCCCTCGTTGGAACTTATATCGCCCACGTTCATCTTTTTCATTTTTTCCTTGGAATAACCAAACAATTCGCATGTCTTCTGGTTCACGTCCAGTATATCTCCCGTCTTGGTGTCGTGGATGAAAATAGCGTCATTCGAACTCTCGAATATTGTCCTGAACCTTTCTTCCGATTCCCTCATTTCATTATTCCTTCTGATATGTTCGGTCATGTCCCTCATGATGACGATCACGGCCTTCCTGCCCATATAGTCGATCGTGCACCCGCTTATCTCAATCGGAATGATTTTTCCATTTTTGGAATTAATCTCGATATCGAAGTCTGAAATCTTATCTTTTGCGAACATCAATGACATTTTTCCGGCAACGATCGCCCTGTTTTTCATGTCAAGTATCGGCATTTTGAAAAGATTCTTTCCAAGAACTTCCGAAACATCATATCCGCTTATCTTTTCAGCCTCTTCGCTCGCCTCCAGAAACGTGCCTTTCCTATCCAGTACGATTGCGGCATCAGGCATCCTCTTGAAAAGTGTATGAAACCTTTTTTCTGATTTCCGGATTTCTTCTTCAACCTTCCTTTTTTCGGTCACGTCCCTGAACACGCCATGGAGGAATTTCTTCCCTCCGACATCAATAATGTTAGCCTTTATGGAAACGTCTCTCAGCATGCCGTCCTTTCTTATAATTCTTGTCTCGATTATATTTTCTTTCTTGCCTTTGAGGTGCTCTTTGAACTCGGACGTGAATCTGCCGTTCATTTTCGAAGGGGGATGAAGGATTTTCTGGTGCTTGCCGATGAGTTCGGATTTCTTCCTGCCCGTGAGGGTCTTTGCGGCCATGTTACAGTCCGTAATGATGCCGGTCTTTGCATCTGCCACGAAAATCGCATCCAGAGATTCCTCGAACTGCTTCCTGTACTTTTCCTCGCTTTCCTTCAGCTTCCTTTCCCAATCCACCCTTTCGGTAATGTCCCTCATCGTGGTGAGTATGGATTCTGTCTTCCCTTCATTTTTTATGAAACTGACCCATATGTCTACGAATACGTCCCTTCCTTTCTTGTGTTTTAGACGGAGTTGGATCGTATCGATTTTGTTTTCTTCATCATCGTTTTTTTTCATGCTGGAAACAAAAGTCTTCAAAATTTTGGGAGTATCACTCACTGGTAAAATTCCCGTCATTGTGAAATTCTTTCCCATCACGTCTTTAGGTTTGTAGCCGAGAATATCATATATTCTTGAGTTAACCTCAAGAACTTTCCCCGTTTTGTCAAGAAGTATGATCACGTCGTTCGCGTTCTCGAATATGGTCCTGAACATTTCCTCTGATTCTTTCAGTGCCTTCTCTGCCTTGATTATATCCGTTACGTCCCTAGCTGTGGATAGTATGCCTATCATCTTCCCGTTTTCGTAAACAGGTGCTGAGCTGGTCGCGAACCTGACGGTCCTCACTTCCCCGCTCTTGGTCTTGAGCTCCAGATCCGCTTCTTCCTGTTTTTTTCCCATGAATTCCTGGGCTATCATGTATATGGCCCTTTTGAAGGAATCTCTGGTCAGGAATCCAACTATGGATTTTCCTATGACATCTTCTTCTTTGTACCCGAAGTTTTTCACCAGTGTCTTGTTGGCGAAAAGTATCTTGCCTATTTTGTTCGTGATGACTATCAGCTCGTTCGTGTTATCGACGACGAATCTGTATTTCTTCTCGCTTTCCTTAAGCGTTTTCTCCCATTCCCTTTGGCGGGTAACATCGTCACCGGATGCAATGATGCCTGTTATTTCACCGTTTTTGTTCTTCACCAGACTGTTAAACCACTTTATCATTCTTATTTTCTTTTCTTTGGTGATCACTGTGTTTTCGTGGTGTTCGACCAGTTTGGCTTTACCTTTCAAACATTTACTGAAAACACTCCTAATTCTTTCCCGGTTATCCTTTGGAATACAAGTGGAAATCCAGTCCTTACCTGTTAGATCACCTTTTTTGTATCCGAGAACTTCGTATCCCTTCCTGTTGAGAAAATCTACCCTTCCGTCCCTGTCAAGAACGACAACCAGGCTGCCGATCATGTCCAGCAGCTTCTCGTATTCCTTTTCGAACAAAAAAACACCCCTCACGACAATTCGATTCGATCCTATTTATTTAATTATTTTTCCCGTATAATAAGATTTGTTTCGGGTTTAAACAAAACATCATTCAATCCATCGTCAGCGCAAGACAACTAACATCCATTGGCTCAGGTTGTCAGTCCATCTCTATGTCCGAGAAGTCCCTGTAATCCCTTATCATGTCGAAATCGGCGTCTTTGTGGCATAACGGGCATGTCTGCGGAGCATCATTGCCTTTGAAAACAAAATTGCATTTTGAGCATTTCCAGCTGGGTATCCCGGTCCTCATCTGCACAATACCCGGCCAATGACCGTACTCACGCCCTTCTCCTGCCAAACGGTTCACCATCCAAAATAGTTTACTCCAACACGATAAAAAAGATTTAGTAAAGGTATCATTTCTTATTGTATGAATGATTTAAAAGCATATCGTTTATACTCCTTTTCAGTCAGTATAACGTCGATATTTCCCGTTTTTCGCGAAAAAAGACATTTATAAACCAAAAAAGCATAAAATAAGCAAAAATCTCCAAAGGAGGGATAAACATGACAGAAGCATATTGTGTTAAATGCCGAGCAAAGAGAGAAATGAAAGAGCCGCAGGGTGTAACACTCAAGAACGGAAAGAAAGCGACAAAGGGTATATGCCCGGAATGCGGAACAAAAATGTTCAAGATTGGCGGATAAAAACGCCACTCTTTATTCTTTTTTTTATTTTTTGACTGACAGCTTAGTTAAACCAATGAAAGATGTCGTATTTTTCGTATGACTGATTGATCGATTATCATAAGCAGTCTTTTCGTTATTTCTATCTTGTCTTGTACCAGTCTACCATTTCCTTCAGCCATTCCAGCGTGTTGTCCTTAGGAATGTAATCAAGCCTTTTCATTGCCCTCGTTATATCGTAGTTTCTGTTCATCGTGAGGACGTTCAGATACTCATCCTTCCTCGTGACGAAAGCGAATGCCTTAACCATCCACATCGGGAGTTTTCTGGGTTTCTTTCCCAGCAGTGTGACCAGACTCTCTGCAAGGTCAACGAACTTCAGCGGCTTGGGGTCAGCTATGTTGAATATTCCGGTATCCCCATGTAGCGATTGCCCGAAAGCACGGACAAGATTGGAAACGTGAACTATGTGAGTCATGTTATCCGTCCTTGGTATCGGAAATCCTTTTTCAAGCATTCCGAGGTTTTTCAGCCACTGGGCTGATCCCTTTCCGTAGACTGGAGCTATCCGGAATACAACGAAAGGAATTCCCGAGTTGTTTATTTCTTCTTCCGCTTCCAGCTTCGATAGCCCGTAAGGATTTATCGGACCTCTTGGGTATTCCTCGTCCGCAGGCACGCTACCGGTTATCTCGCCGTAAACGGAAACCGAGGAGGAGAAAACGAACCTTTCCGCTTCCCTGCATGCCGCTATCACGTTTTTAGTGCCCTCCAGATTTATCAGATTGATTAGTTCTTTACTGGCGGAATATGAAACCGTCCCTGCAAGGTGAACGACCGTATCGACATCCTTCCCTGCGATGGAAAGGCTCTCTTTCGTTGTTATGTCCCCCTTCACGACTTCGAAGTTAGGATATATCATTTTCGCATTTTCATAATCTATCGCAAGAATCCGGATGTCATTCCTTTTCTCCGCGATTTTCTTTACTACCTGTGTACCGATGAATCCCGTGGCACCCGTTATAAGAATCATATAATTTCATTTGTACAAGCGAATATAAATGAATTAAACACATAATAATCCACAGTGATGAATAATGAATAAATCCGATAAAAATTCCGAAACGGGATGCTGCCCCAGATTTGACCCGAAGATGTGGGACGGAAAAACAGTCGTTTGGAAGAACAAGCTTTTCGTCAAGGACCGCGTGTTCAGCTTATTCCATATCCCGATCAATTTCGGGGGAGTGATGAAGAGAAACATCGAAAAAATCCAGAGCGCCGGTGCAATGGATCCAAACATAGTTGTGCTCTCGGATGAAAATTCATTATGGGGTTCTGACGTGTACATATCAGTGAAGAAGAACGTCCCTGATTCCAACATGGCAAAAATTTCAGGCACCTTCATTTGCAAGGTATTCGAAGGCCCCTACAAGAACATCGGTGACTGGGTAAAAGAAATGATTATTTACGTTCATTCTAAAAGCAAAAAAATGGAAAAGATGTATTTCTTCTATACAACCTGCCCGAAATGTGCAAAGGTGTACGGGAAAAACTACGTAGTGATCCTGGCCAAGATATAAATTAACTATTCAGTCAATCGTTAAAAATCGACATTCAAAATTCCGACCAACGACGGTGAACAGTTTATATAAATCAGTTCAACATACTAAACTTATGAAAAATGGAAAGGTTGAAAAATACCTCATTGAGAAAAGGAATGAGCAGGGATGCTATTTGATGTCGCTCATCGATCCTCCTGACCAGACTCCACAGGAAGCCGGGAAGATGGCGAGAGAGGCTCAGGAAGGAGGGTCCGACATAATCCTCGTTGGTGGCTCCGCTTCAGCGCAGGGCGATATTCTCGACCAGACCATAATGAACATAAAGGAAAGCTGTTCGCTGCCCGTTCTTCTGTTCCCGGGAAACATCGGGACCACATCCAAACATGCAGACGCGATCTATTTCATGAGCATGATGAACTCCAGGAACCCTTACTGGATATCACAAGCACAGGTACTGGGTTCTGTAATAGTGAAGAAAATGGGCATCGAGGCCATCCCTACGGCATATCTCGTGGTTGAACCCGGACAGGCAGTCGGATACATAGGCGACGCTAATCTCCTCCCGAGGAACAAACCATACATAGCCGCACAATACGCGCTCGCTAGCGAGATGTTGGGGATGAGAGTGATAATCACCGATTCCGGTTCAGGCGCGCCATCGCCGCCGGATCCTTCATTCATCGCGGCCGTCAGGAAAGCCATCTCACCGGAGACGTTATACCATTATGCTGGCGGTGTCCGAACACCTGAACAGGCGGCAGGCCTGGTCAAGGCAGGCGCAAACGGAGTCCACGTGGGAACGGCGTTCGAAAACCTGAAGGACATGAAATCCAGAGTCAAACAGTTCTCCGACGCCATGAAATCCGAAGGGAAGAAACTGATCTGATTCTGAAAACAATCACAATAAACGTTTAAAAGAATTATCACCATATTACGGTATGAGCAAAGATCGTTTCGGGCACAAAATATTTAATCATCGTTACCAAACCGGGCAAATGAGCGGAGTCAGCAAAATACAGGTTCTTTATTCCAGTTGGTACGATTTCCACATCACGGCGGAAGGGTTGCTGACCGACGCCAATGGAAACAATCCCAGAACGCCTGAAATCATTCTGGGAAAAAACCGAAGATGGAAAGAGATATGACTCGTTCATTCCTGATAGAAATCTTATTGTTAATTCTGAAATACGGGTAGAGGCAACAACAACATTTTTTTGTCAGAAAAGATTACACCAAATCTGCTGATAAAATTGCGGACGAAAAGAATCTGTTATAAAAAATCAGTTAACCACGTTCAATATCTCTTTCGGGCTGCTCACCATATAATCCGGGTTGAACCTGGAAAGCCTTTCTTCCGAATGCACACCATAAGTGGCCGCGACCATCCTGACCCCGGCAGCCTTCGCGGCAAGAACGTCAACTTCCATATCGCCTACATAGACTGTCTCTTCCGGGGTGGAACCGAGCTTTTTCATGCATTTGAATATCTGTGTCGGGTCTGGTTTCAATTTTTTCGTCCCGTTCACACCGACTACCGCATCGATATGTTTTATCAGTCCTGCCTCTTTCAGAGCGTTTTCTATGTGGTTCTGGAAATTATTGGAAACGATCCCTATCTTGTATCCCATTTGCCTGAGGGTCTTAAGAAGCGTCTTCACCCCGGGGAAAAGCCTTCTCGTTCCGGGAAGTTTCTTGCTCTGCGTCTTGAAAATATCAATTGCCCTTTTCGCCTGGGCCTTCGTGCGGATGCCTATGCTCTTGAAAAGTTCGCGGTGATCCCCTGAAAAAGAATCCCCGAAGGCCTTCATGGACGGAGGGATAGTCACCTTGAGTTTCTTTCCGATTACCTTGTAGATATTGTATATCGAAGCAAATGAATCCACAAGTACGCCATCGAAATCCAGTATAACCGACTTCGCCATAAGAAGAAGTATGTAACGAATGGGTATTTAAAGGTTACAACAAGCGGTTTTTATATGTTTTTTTATGTTTTATCACCAAAAAATGATGCTGTTTTCGAAAACTTTATATCTTTCACCCCCCAAATATCCTATCTTTGTGGTTAACATGCCTTACAGTAACGGGTTTGATCATGTAAAAGTGGCGGAAATAGAAGTAGTTCCTCTGTTTGACAGATGTGCTGAGATAGGATCACGTTATCATGCCAGGGCAATGAACCAGACAATCGGTTTTTTACACAATCATTCGGCATACGGTATCATGGCACAGAATGAAAATTCGCTTTCTTCCCAACCATTACACAATTCTTCCGTACCTTCACGGTTCATCAAAACATTTGGCGATCAGGAAGATATTTTTCTGAAAATTTTCAATGGATTTTTCGGGGAATACGGACAACATTTCATGGAAACAGCAAAACAAACCAGGATCACCGGCTACAGGATGGGAAGCAACGCTAAAAGGATTACAGCAATACCGGCGACACAAATCGAGAAGGCAATAGCTCACGCATTAAGACTAACGGATCATGATGCGGAAAGGTACATCGCCTCGAACACGGTAAATGAGGATTTTTTCACTCAGTTACTGAATAATGAAAAAAGATCAATGAACTGAATACAATGTTATTTTAATTATACCCACCCGACAAATTATAATCATGGCGGAAATGACCAGGCATTTTATTTCAAGGATATATCCGGTCAAGGACGGCAAGGTGCTCCTGATCAAGGGCAAGATGGGACACTGGATACCACCGGGTGGCCACATAGAGATGGATGAACTTCCTACACATACGGCTGTGAGGGAGATGAAAGAGGAAACCGGATATAAAATAGTTCTGAAAGGCGTGAAGGAGAAGTTCACTTCCGCCCATGTTCTGCCGTCTGCTGATCATGTCGAAGTCCATGATGTCGAAGACAATCACCAACATATTGCATTTATTTATTTCGCAGAGATTGAGGAAGACCCGGAAAACAAGGAGCCAAAAGGTTCGAGGGAATACAAATGGTTCACGGAAGAGGATCTGGAAAACATCCCCCTGAAGGATTCAATCAAATTCTTCGCCAAGAAGGCGATAAAGGAATTGTCACCCAAGCCGGAACCCGTTGAACCGACTCCTGTGGTCGTGGAGGAGAAATCGATCATTTCAAAGGTGAAAGGGAAGGTAAAGAAGGCGAAGGAAAAGATCAAGAAAAAGGTCAAAAAAAGCGACGCCGACAAGACGCCTGAAGAGATACTTGAAGAACAGAAGGAAGATCTGAATGAAAAGACGAAGGATTCGCCCAAAGAGGGTCCTGGTAAGGAGAATGCTGAAAAATGAAACGCGAAAAAGACATTGGTGGAATGGATTTTTACAAAAATATTTTCGACAACCTGCCGTTCGTCGCATTCACCCTGGACAGGAAAGGAATACTGATTGAAGCTAACAAGCATGCCGAAAAATTGTTCGGGATGTTCATGAAGGACGCGAAAAACGCGCATTTTTCAAAGATATGCAAAATCGGGAAAAGAGACCTTCTGAAGGCGTACATGGAATTCAGGAAAAACCTTTCCGGGAAGGTAACGGGAAAGAGTATTTACAGGGTCACCCTCAAAGACAAAAGAGAAATATTTCTTGAACTCATAGGAATACCGCTGAAGGAGAACGGCAAGGTGACCAAGGTGCTTGACGTGGGAAGCGATGTCACGGAAAGGATCATGCGGGAAAGGGAAATGAAGATGAGAAACAATGAACTCGAAAAATTCAACAAAATAGCCGTTGGAAGGGAACTGGAAATGATAAAACTTAAGAATAGGATAAAGGAACTGGAAGAAAAAACACCCAAGAAATAAATTTCTTATATCCAATATTCTAAGCAATGACCAAAAGACGACTTCTGATAGGAGGGATTGACATCGGATTACACACGTCTCTCGCCCTTCTTGACCTGGACGGGAACCTCGTTTCACTCTCGACCACGTACTCGGAACACGGATCAGAAATCCTCAAAACAATTCTGGAAAAGGGGAACGTGATCGTCATTTCGACGGACAGAGTTAAACCTCCGGCAGGGATGAAAAAGATAGCTTCGTCAATCTCGGCCAAGCTTATACTCCCTTCGAGGAACATGACCAGGAAGAAGAAAAGGATACTGATCAGGAATTTCTTCAACGGGGAAACCAGGGGAATGAAGCTCAATTCCCACGAAAAGGCATCCCTGGCCTCCGCGATATTCGCCTACAAGAAGTTCAGGCCGGGTTTCAAGAAGCTCCGCGAAAGGATGGAGAAGGAGGGGACCCCGGAACTCTACGAGAAGATGAGGGACTCGCTTTTTCTGGCCAACCCCAGGAATCACAACCGGTTTTGAAGAAAAAATATTGAAATAGTTGTTAAATTTAATTCACAAATAATTTAAACTATTCTGGGTCACTAAAAAAATTACGATGGAAAAAACCTGAAAATCCTTCTAGTTTAAAATAATAGGTTTCGTCGCCCCCATCAGCTAAACTCTCATATATTGGATCCGATGACAGTGGGTAGGACCCTCTCCCATCTTTAAATGTTACAATATCTCCTTTATGAAACAGTTTTGCATTTTCCTCCTTCATATTGTTAATTAACAGTTAATTTTAAATTCATGTATTTGCGAACCCCGGCACTTCAAAGAGTGCCTAGACATAAAAACATGAGGGCAAAGAATTTATTCTTCTCTCGGAAAATATTTCGGACCTAACCCATTTAGGGATTTAGCAGCTTCAATTAATCCATATGCCAATCCTTCCCAGCACCAAGGATCAAATGTAATTTCATCTAAAATATTACCACCATTTCTTCAGGCCGAGCGCCTCGTCGGTCATCCTTATGCTTTCGAGATGATCAGTAGTCGATTCCATCATTGCACGAATGCAATCGATGTTTTCAGGAACGATATCGCTTTCCTGGTGGATTGCCTGAAAGTAGAACAGCTCCTTCCCGTTTATCACGTTCACGCTTTCCTTCCATACGGCGATCTCGTTCAGGTCGCTCCTCTTCCTGCCCATTTCCCTTGCGTATTCCATGACCTTGGCTGTAGATGTCATGCCGTCACCATGTGAGACCATGAGAATACGGGGAGCCTTCGCAAGAAGGCCCGCAATCTCTTCCGTTGAAGAATCCTTGGAGAGGTTCACGTTTACCGCGTGGAGGTGCATTAAAGTTGTCGGTACCTTGACCGCTGTCGTTACGATATCCATCCCTTTTAGTACAGTCTGGACGTCAGGACCGTGGTGTGACGGTATGGTCGGAGGATCAGGCACTATCGCGTTCACTGGCCCCTTTTTGTCGTCCCATGGATCCGGACCACGTCTTATCATCACAGCCCGAACGTTACGGATACCGACTCCATTATTTATTGTGCTGAGTGTACGGGCAAGGCCGGTGGTATTGCAGGAAACCACGCGCACATAGTCCTTCCCGATTGCTTCGTTATAATTGGCAAGAGCGCTGAAAGACGTTCCGGCCACGTGGTGTTTCTCCCCGCCCTGGAAGACTGCTTTGATCTTATTGGGAATGTATATCTTCTCCTTGTTATCCGCACCCACTTTATTTGGAGTACAATCGACTATTATGTCACAATTCTGTATGAGATCATGAATCGTCCCTTCCACTTTCAGCCCGGCGTCAGCAAAGGCCTTCATACTTTCACTGTTATTAGCAAAAAGAGGAAACCCGTTCTTGATGGCGAACGTGGCTTCGAATGTTGGACGTGTCTTTACGACACCAGCGATTTTCATGTCCTTCTGAAGAGCGACGGCGTCTGCTACGCGTTTTCCCACCGTCCCGTAGCCGTTTATTCCTACCCTTATCATGATGTCACCTTCCCGAACTTGTTCGCAGATTCCCTGAGCGCGTCTATGGCAGGAAGCGATCCGTTCGCAAGGAAGTCCAAAAAAGCTCCTCCACCTGTTGAAACGTGAGTGAAGCGGTCGGCAAGATTGAACTTCTCTGCCGCGGAAGCGGATTCGCCTCCCCCCACGATGCTAACTGCGTCTGAATTGGCCATGAACCCGGCCAGTTCCTTCGTTCCTCTTTCGAAGGGCTTCTTTTCAAACATACCCATCGGACCGGCCCAGACAATCGTTTTCGCAGTCCCGAGAATCTCCTTGAATCTGGTGATGGTTTCCGGGCCTATATCAAGAGCGAAACCATCACTCGGAATATTTTCTTTATCAACAACTCTCCCTGATCCGGAATCAGGATCATCAGCAACCATGAAATCGGACGGGAGAACGATTTTGTCGTTCGAGAGCACGCTTTTCATGAATTCCTCCGCCTCGCTGTCCAACCACTTGGAATCGATCTTTGATCTGCCTGTTTCGAAACCCATCAGCCTAAGGAAAGCGAACGAGAGTCCGCCCCCTATCAGTATCTTGTCGGCCTTTTCGCAGAGCGTCCTGAGGGCGTTGAGCTTGTCCGCCTTGACCCCTCCCAGAACGGCTACGAACGGTCTGTCGGGGCTCTCCACAACCCTTCCTATTTCTTCCACCTCCTTCCTGAGGCAGAAGCCCGCGGCGCTCGGGAGACGGATTGGAAGACCTACCATGGAGGAATGGTTCCTGTGGGACACGGAAAAGCACTCGTTCACGTAGGCGTCCCCCAGGGAGGCCAGCTCGTTCGTGAACTCTTCGTCATTCCTTTCCTCCCCGGGATGGAACCTGACGTTGTCGAGGAACACCATCTCACCCGGTTCCATCCTCTCTATCCTTTCCCTCACATTCTTTCCAATCACTCCGTCAAGCTTGTCGATCTTCCTGAACATGAACCTGGAAAGGCGTTCGGCCACCCTGTCGGTCTTGAGGTTTTCCGCTACCTGGCCGCCGGGCCTCCCTATATGCATAAGGAGAATGAGTTTGGCCTTCCTGTCTATCAGGTGCTGGAGAGTGGGGATGCAGGACACTATCCTTGAATCGTCAAGTATGTTCCCGTCCTTGTCCACGGAAACGTCCATTCCCGCCCTAAGAAGGACTCTCTTCCCCTCGACATCCAGTTTCTCCAGATCGTTGAAACCGTTTTCCATACACTCACCTACTCAAATAAAAGTAAGATAAAGTAATACTTTGTAATATAATTGCCCAGAGGGGTTTAAAAAGGTTAGTATATAACGGCGTTATAAGTTAGAGAAAATCAGTCGAGTGATTCGTTAAAAAGAACAGTGGGTCTCATAAGCGCATTGTTACGGTAAGGGACAAGGAATGCCACCACGGGTTCACCTTCGGCATCTTTGTAAACGAATCCGTATTCAAACGGACCGGTCGTTGGTGTGTCACCGAACATGACAACGGAACGTCCCAGAACTTCATTGGATTCCGCACCTGCGAAAATTCCAGGTATCTGATCTGCACGAAGGTCATCAATACGGTATGCTTGATTGAATCCAAAATGAAGCGGTTCATCTTTCCATGATTCGCCTTTATTATTCGTCTTTATAGTATACACAATAATCACCTTCGATTAAATTAAATACATGAAAAATCTTAAAAACGGACAGTACAGTTATTTTTGGAGATATGTCCCTTATTCGTGTTCAGCTTCATCTTCATTTATTTCAGCGATTTCCTTGGAATCGATCACTTTGAAAAATCGCAATTGCTTCCCTTCCTTCTTTGCGAGAGCGATCTCTTCGGCGACGCCATCGCTGATTGGCCCGAACACCCAGACCTCATCAGATCGCTTTATGATGTTCGCATTCGCTTCGTAGAACTTCCCTCGATCAACGGTATCCAGAAAGAAGTAGCCGAACAGCATGAAAGGGTTGACCGGGACCTTCCCCTGTTCCAGAACGAAACGGCTGATATGGGTCTTGAAATAGGCGAGCTTCTTGGTGATTGCAGTGTAGACCAGCGGCATGTCTTCCATGAGAATATTGAGAATGATTTTTAATAAGGTTTACAGTTTCTGGTAATAAACATCAAAACCCGGCATTGGAGTTATATCAATCTCTCTCCCGTCATTAAGGGTGGCAGTTTTTCCTCCATGTTTAACTTCGCCTATGATTTTCAAATCCGGGTCATTCAAAGGGGATTTTTCTCCGTTTATTTTTTTTACCCTCTCGCCAAGATAGAACGAAAGCTTGATTCTGCCAGCTATCATAAAAATATCGGACCCCGTGGTGCTTATTAATCCAGGTTCCCCATCATGATCCACAACGCCTATATAGAAATTTCCGCTATTTCCTATTGCTCCCTTTTTGTACAACGTTCCTACACTATGCGATAATACCATTGTATTATTAACTACTCTAAAGTTTATAAATCTTGCTTAAAACTAGCTTTTGAAAAGGTTCATGCTCAGGTATCTCTCCCCCCTGTCGGGCAGGACAGTGACGATCTTGCCGAACCTCTTGGAGACCTTCCGGGCCGCGAACATGTTCGCCCCGGCGCTGATCCCTACCAGGAGGCCGTATTTCCTGGAGAGCTCCCTGGCCTCCCGGACCGCCTCGTCGGTATGGACCTCGAAGGACTCGTCGACCTTGTTCATGTCTATAAGCTTGGGAATGAAGCCGTCCCCTATTCCCTGGATGTTATGCTCCTTGACGTGATCCTCGCTCCCCCCGAACATGACTGCTGCCTCCTCCGGCTCCACAGCTATCACCTTTACATCAGGATTGACCTCTTTCATCACGTTGGAAATTCCCATGAGCGTTCCCCCGGTCCCTATTCCCGCCACAACGGCGTCCACCGGACCGATTTCCTTAAGGATCTCCCTGCCGGTCTTTTCCTGGGCCCTTATATTGGCAGGATTGCTGAACTGCCTCGCTATGAACGTCTTCGGTCTCTTCGCGATTTCCTCCGCCTTCGCTATCGCTTCTTTAAGGCTCCCTGATTTGGATGTGAGTATGAGATCGGCACCGAATGCCCTCATCATCTGCTTCCTTTCCTCGCTCATGTTCTCGGGCATGACGATGATCGTTTTATAACCCTTTACGGCAGCCACCATGGATAAAGATATCCCCGTGTTCCCGCTGCTGGCCTCCACAATAGTATAACCTTCCCTCAGCTCACCCTTCTTTTCGGCATCCTTGATTATTTCAAGGGCCACCCGGTCCTTTATGCTCCCGCTCGGGTTAACGCTCTCCAGCTTGGCGTAAACGTTCCCCATCTTAATGACCGGGGTGTTGCCTATCGCTCCAAGAACGTCATGACCAGATGTTTGACTACTTCCACCGGATATATCAGTCCTTCCTTTGGTGTTCATAATCTTTATTGGAGGGGAATTAAATTTAAAAGAATATCATCACGGCAATTTCCATCCAGGGCTCAATCTAATAAACGACCAATCCAATTTATTTTAAAGGTGTCCTTGGATGATATGGCTGGTACTTCTGCTCATAATCCTGATAGCGCTGTCCGCGTTCTTTTCAGGAGCGGAGATAGCGCTGTTCTCGCTCAGCGAACTGAAGGTCAAGAAGCTCGCGAAAAGGAGGGGGAGGAAGGCAAAGGCCCTTCTAAAGCTGAAATCCGATCCCCACAGGCTGCTGGTCACCATACTGATCGGGAACAATCTCGTGAACATACTTGCAGCTTCCATCGCCACGATCCTGTTCACTGACCTTTTCGGGTCGAACGGGATCGGGATAGCCACGGGGGTAATGACCTTCCTGGTTCTCGTTTTCGGGGAGATCAGCCCGAAAACATATTTTCACCAGAAGGCCGAGAAGATGTCCCTGCTGGTGGCGAGACCCATACTCTATCTGAGCTTTGTCATATACCCGGTTATAGTCTTTGCGGAGAAAATCAGCAACGTGGTCCTCCGCATCGCAGGCCTGGGGAAGAAGAGGGATTCCATGACCGAGGAGGAACTCAGGGCTGCTCTTTCCCTCGGGGCCAAGGCGGGGGTGATCGAGAGGGATGAAGAAGAGATGATCCACAACATATTCGAGTTCGGGGACACCGTGGTGAACGAGGTAATGACCTCGAGGAAGAAGATAGTAGCACTCCCGTCCAACATGACGCTAGGTGATGCGATAAGCAAGATGCTGGAAGTCAAGTATTCCAGAATACCTGTATACAGGAAAAATTTGGACAACATCATCGGGATGCTCAACATCAGGGAGATACTCAAATACATCAAGAGGAAGAGCTTCGATATGAAGATAGAAGGCATAGTTTCCAGGGTGCTATTCGTGTACGAGAACAAGAATATCGACCTGCTGATGGATGATTTCAGGGAATCCGGAACCCACATGGCGATAGTAATAGACAAGGGCAGGAAGGTAAAGGGTATCGTTACACTGGAAGACCTTCTGGAAGAGATCGTGGGAGAGATATACGACGAACCGGACATCAAGAGGCACCAGATGAGATTCATAGACAGGAAAACGGCGATAGTGAACGGCGACACCCTCATTGAAGAACTAAAGGGGAAGATGGGTGTCCCTTTGAGATCCAACGGTCTCACTCTTTCGGAGATGGTTTCGGCTAGGTTTGAAGGAAGACCGAAAAAAGGAAGCAAGATCAAGATGAAAAACTTTACGTTAACGGTGATGTCGCTGGACGACACGGACCCTTCCAAGATCAAGAGGATAAAGGTAGTGAAAAGGAGAGGAAAGATAAGAAAGTGATCTTTCTATTTTCTAAAAATCTCCAACTTTAATAAGATTGCTGAGACAATAATAATAAACAGGATAACGATGGATGAAAAAAAGATAATGGGTTTCCTGACTTCTGAATATAGCTGGGAGCAGATCATATACGAAATCGTCGCATGGGACGGCATGAACCCGTGGGACCTGAACATTTCCAAGCTGGCGAACCATTTCATTGAATACGTAAGGAGCATGGATACGCTCGATTTCCGCGTTCCGGCAAAATACGTAATAGTGGCGGCTATGCTTCTCAAGATGAAAAGCGACTACCTCCAGTCGTTCAAGGAGCAGATAACCGGACAGGAAGAGCAGGAGATACAGGAAGAGCTGGAGGATCTGGAGAATGAGAGCGAGAACTTCCAGATAGATCCTCTTAACATCCCGCCGAGAAGACAACCAACCAGAAAGATCGTGGTATCCGAACTCGTGAACGCCCTCAGGAAGGTTCTGAAAGCGGAAGACAGGAGAACCAGCAGGGAAAAGAACCGGAGGGACAAAATAGTAATTTCTGCTGACAATATAAACGAAAGGATCAAAACGCTTTATTCCAGAATAAATACGATCCTCGGAAGAATAAGAAAGAAGGAAGTGGAATTCAGCAAACTCGTAGATAAATGGGAAAGAGATGATATACTGAAGAACTTCGTTCCGCTGGTCCACCTTGACAACCAGGGAAAGGTCCAGGCAAGACAGGAGAAGATATTCGAGGAGATATACGTCAGCAGGGGTAAAAAATGAGGTTTTTGATCATTTTATTTCTGGCAATCATTCTTATCATTCCGAGTGTAAACGCAAGTTCTATAGAAGAGATGGTTCTGAAGGACCCTGCCAGCGTGAAAGAGCTCACCATCGATATGGAGATATACGGAACGATAACGGTTGACGGGAACCCCACCTGGATAGGGGTCAATCTCACAATACCACAGGAAGACGAACACCAGGACGTCTCAATGAATGTGCAAAGGGTTCATGATTTCACTGGCACAGATTTCGGTTTTGTCGAGAAGGAAAACCCCGGAACATCATTTTCATACGCTCTTTCCGGTACGGTCAACTCCCGCGCTACATACATAACATCCATCCCTTCCACTTACACGATCCCGGAAGACGTGATGATGTATACGCAGGCGACGAAGAACATACAGAGCGAGAATCCGAGGATAAAGGAAACCGCTGAGTTTGTGGTTAAAGATGCGAATGACGACTTCGAGAAGATAGCAAAGCTTGCAACGTGGGTGAACGAACAGCTGGAATACGACCTTTCGTATTCGAGTGAGAACTACGACGCGATCACAGTACTCGACGTTAAAAGGGGGGTATGCGCCGAATACACGACATTATTCACTGCCCTCGCCAGGTCGCTGGGATATCCGACCAGATTCGTGTCCGCATGGGCATATGGAAAGTACGGATGGGAGAGGCATGCGTACGCTGAAGTGTATCTGGGTAAATGGATACCAGTTGATGTTTTATGGATGGAGATAGGCTATCTAGATGCGACTCACATAAGATTTGGTTATTATTTGGACAATAAAGTAAAGAATTCCGTCAACTTCCGCGGATATAACATAGATAACATAAGATGGACAGTCGATGAAACCAGCCTCGAGATAAAAGACTATTCAACAAGGGAGAAACAGGATGATTACGAGCTCGTGAGGTCAAGCGACAAGCTGAGGGCGGGAGACGACGGTGTGGTGATGCTCAAGTTCACGCCCACCGATTACAGGGTGGCCACAGTCGATCTTGAATCATGCACTGGCGATTTTGTTATAGCCATGGTAGAGGAAAAGAACAAAGAAATCATACTCCGGCCAGGCGAGGAAGAAATAGTCCACTGGAAATTTCACATAAGCGACACCCTTCCCAGGAATTACCTGCTGAAATGCCCGCTCACACTCAATTCAAAATCCTTCGCACTTAATACGATAGACCTGGAAGTGGACACGACCAGATCAAGGTCTGATCCCATACAATTCTCCGCAAACACCCGTTCATCCGTGATCAAATACGGCCAGAGCCAAATGGTATACGTTTACCCTGAAAACTTCCAGGGGACGATCGGCGTGGTCACGCCGGAAGACTATAAAACATGGGATTCGCCCGGATCGGACGAACTGAAACACCAGTTCATTCCAAAGTCACTGGGCGACCAGAAGATCATAGTTTTCTCATCCGATGGTCAGGTGGAGACGCTTGACTATGAAGTGAAGTCAGATGTGTTCGTTTATCTGGAGAATCTGGACATTCCTGATTACATCAGAACAGGGGAAACAGGAAAGTTGGAAGGGGACGTGGTGAATGCCGGCCCGGCGTCTAAGAGCCTGAAGATGACCATAGATGTTGACGGGCAAAAGTCGACTGAGAACGTACTGGTCGAAAACCGTCATTCCTTTTCCAAGGATTTCTCATTCGCATCCGAAGGCGTGAAGGAAATCACAGTAAACGTAAAGTCCAGCGACGTGGACGTCACCGAAATCGTTGTCGTCAACGTGTTCAAAGAACCGGAAATATCCTACGACGTTATATATTCCGAAGGCACGGGCAGGCTGATTCTCAACGTGAAGAACTCCGACACCCGGAACGTGGTCGTAAAGATAGGGAACCAAGAATTCGATTATGATCAGATCAGGAAAGGTAAATACGAGATATCTACGCCGATCGAAAAGGGAAAACACATGCTAGAAATGACATACAAGGACATCGCAGGAAACCCTTACAAAGCTTCCGAAGAGATCGAATTCAAGGAAGAGGACTTCTTC